>CAZPYU010000124.1:0-8978 GCA_964590905.1 uncultured Thermoanaerobaculia bacterium | reverse complement strand
GATCGTCGCGTTGGGCGGCGGCACGTTGGTGACTTCGGTCTACTCGAACGACGGCGATTGGATCCGACGCTGGCTCGCCGCCGGCGGCGCCTCCACCGGCCGGCTCTACGTCGGCTCGGTCGGCTCGGCGGGGATCGGTTCGGGAGCCGTCTTCCCGCAGGCGCACCCCGGCGGCCCGGGGAGAGCGGGCGGCGGCGCCGAGCTCGGAGGTCTGCGCGGGCTCGCGCCCTACTTACAGCGCGTGGCGCTACAAGGACACCGCGCGACGATCGACCGCCTCGCCGACTCCTGAGCGGCTGCGCGCCGCCCCTCTTCGACTAGGCCTATGAGCCGCTCGCCTCGCCGCCGCGCGCCGCTTCGAGCCCCGCCAACAGGCGGTCCACGTCGCTTTCGTCGTTGTAGACGTGCGGCGTGATGCGCAACCTCCCTTCGCGTTGGGTGACGCGCACGTCGCGCCGCACCAGCTCCTCGAAGGCACGGTCGGCCACGGCCGAATCGGCGCCGGCGAGACAGAGCAGGTTCGAGCGGTAGCGCTCGTCACGCTCCGAGACGACGCTGAAGCCGTCCGGCAGGCCGGCGACGATTCGGTCGTGGAGCGCCCACACGTGGGCGACGATCCGCTCCGGTCCGATTTCGCGCAGGTAGCGCAGCGCCGCAATCCCGACCGGCAGATTGAAGAAGTTGGCGGTCTCGTTGACGTCGAAGCGGCGCGCTCCTGGCTCGAGCTCGAGCGCGCAGCTCGCCAGCCGGCTGAAGTCGCGGGCGCCTTTCACAGCGAACCAGTTGACGCGCGGCACCGCCAGGCGCTCCTGAAGCGAAGGAGAGAACCAGGCGAAGCCGAGCCCGTACGGACCCAGGAGCCACTTGTACGCCGAACAGGCGACGAGGTCGCAGCCGGCATCCGCGAGCGAGAACGGCAGAGCGCCGAGCCCTTGCGTCGCGTCGACCACGAAGAGGGCTCCATGTCGGCGCGCCACTTCGCCGACCGCCGCGAGATCGAGCCGCCGGCCGTTGGCGTAGTGCACCCAGCCGACCGCGACGACTCGCGTGCGCGCGCTCGCCGCCGCCTCGAAGTCGGCCGCCGCGGAAGCGGCGCTGGCGATCGCAACCTCGCGCACCACGACGCCGCGCTCGGCGAGCGCCAGCCACGGAAAGCGGTTCGACGGAAACTCGCTCGCCGGGATCAGCACCTCGTCGCCGCTCCTCCAGTCGAGTCCGAGCGTCAGGCAGGAGATGGCGTGGATCGTCGAGTCGGTGACGGCAACGTCGTGCGGGTCGACACCGAGCAGCGCCGCGGCCTCGGCGCGGTAGGCGTCGGGGAGGTCGAAGTAGTCGGAGTCGCGGATCCGGAACGGCTGCGCCTTGAGCCGGAGCGCCGCCTCCGCCGCGGCGAGCGCTACGCGCGGCAGCGGCCCCTGAGACGCCGCGTTGAGATAGGCGACCCCTTCGAAGTCGGCGAAGTCGTCGCGCCACCGGCTCGTCGCCGGCGTCGTCGCGATCACGCGATCACCTCGCCGCGCTCGGCACCGCGCCGCAGGAGCTCGACGATCACAGTCAAGGCGCGGGCGAGTGCCGGGCGGGTCGCCACCGGGCCGACCACCAGCCGGACCGCGGGCGGAGTGGCGCCGATCGCGAAGTTCTCCCCCGGCGGCAGGAGCAGCCCGCGCTCGGCCGCGCTGGCGATGAACTGGGCCGACGTCCAGCCGCGCGGCAGCTCGAGCCAACCGTGCGGGCTCGCCGGGTGCGTAGTGTACGAAGCGTCGGCGAGCGCCGCGCTGGCCATCGCTTGTCGCGCCCGCGTCTCGTCGCGCTTCCAGGCCACGATCCGCTCGAAGAGACCGCTCGCCAACCATTCGGCCACCAGCTCGCCGACCAGCGGCGAGGCGACGTAGACCGTCGCCGCGATCGCTGCTTCGAGGCGTGGCATCAAGGTGAGCGGCGCGTGCAGGAAGCCGATGCGGAGCGTCGGGAAGAGGCTCTTCGAGGTTCCGGTCAGGAAGAGGGAGCCGGGAATGCGCGCTGCCAGACGCGGCGACTCGGGCAGCAGGAAGCCGTAGCTGTCGTCCTCGACGACGGTGAGACCGAGCTCCGCGACCACGCGCGCGATTGCCTCGATCCGCTCCGCGCCCATCACCGCGCCGGTCGGGTTCTGCAGCACTGACATCGCGTAGACGACGCGTGCGCCGCTCCGGCGCGCCGCCGCGGCGAGCGCGTCGGGGAGGAGGCCGTGCTCGTCGAGCGCCACCGGCTCGAGCCGCAAGCCGAGAAGCTGCGCGATCGACCGCACGCCGCCGTAAGTGCGAGCTTCGACGAGGAGCGTCTCGCCGGGGGCGAGGAGCGACGCGAAGGCGATCATCATGGCGTGCTGGGCGCCGACGGTGACGAGGACGTGCTCGGCGGAGCTCTCGACTCCGACCGCAGCGAAGAGGCGCGCGCCGGCTTCGCGGTGGCGGAGGCGCCCGGCGTGTTGGGCGTAATCGAAGAGCGCGACATTCGAGTCGCGCGTCCTCCTCGCCGCCGACTCGCGCAGCTCCTGCTCGAACGGCGTCGGAGCCAGGATGTTCGGCCGCAAATCGGCAACAGCGAGCTCGCCGCCGGCCTCGCCCTCGACGCTCGCGCCGCGCACGAAGGTGCCGCGGCCGACATCGCTGCGGATCCAGCCGCTACGTTCAGCTTCGGCATAGCCCCGAGTGACTGTAGTGAGCGCGATTCCGAGCCGCTGGGCGAGAGCGCGTTGAGTCGGAAGTTGAGCGCCTACGTCGAGCTCACCCCCCTCGATCGCCTTACCGATCGCCTCTCCAAGCTGCCGATAGAGCGGCCGATCATCCGCCATGAGAACGGGAGTCCAACTTGTCATGCATGCATTATCACTATTGACAGCATACAATGTCAAGTATATCTTGCGACATTGAAGAGACATCGCCTTCGACCTCTTCCCGTCCCTCCCCGAGGCCCACCATGCCGATCCAGCTCGAAACCTCCGATCCTCTCGCCCCAATTCAGAACCTTTCGCTCGACCCCGCCGACTGGTCCGAGCTGCGCGCGCTCGGCCATCGCATGCTCGACGACACGCTCGACCGGCTCGAGCAGGTCCGCAGCGAGCCGGTCTGGCGGCCAGTTCCCGCCGAGCTGCTGCCCGACTTCCGGCGTCCGCTGCCTCGCGTCGGAGTCGGGATCGAGCGCGCTTACGACGACTTCGTCGAGAAGGTCGCGCCCTATCCGCTCGGCAACAACCATCCGCGTTTCTGGGGCTGGGTGATCGGCTCCGGCACGCCGTACGGCGCGCTCGCCGAGCTTGTCGCCGCCGGCCTCAACTCCCCCGTCTCGGGGCTGCGCACCGCCGCGGTACACGTCGAGGAGCAGGTGATCGATTGGATGAAGGAGATGCTCGGCTATCCGGCCGCGGCGTCGGGCCTCCTCACCAGCGGTGGCTCGATGGCCAACATTCTCGGCCTCGCCGTGGGACTCGATGCGCGCGCCGACTTCGATCTCGCCGAGGAGGGGCTCGGCGCCGCGCCGCAGCGGCTGGTGCTCTACGGCTCGCGCGAAACGCACTTCTCGATCGACAAGGCAGCGCGCCTCCTCGGGCTCGGCCGCAGCGCCTACCGCAAGCTGCCCGTAGACAGCCGCTATCGGCTCGACGTCGGCGCGCTCGAGTCCGCCATTCGCGCCGACCGCGCCGCCGGCCTGCGGCCCTTCCTCGTCGTCGGTAACGCCGGCACCGTGAACACCGGCGCCTGCGACGATCTCGATCGCATCGCCGACCTCTGCGACAAGGAGGAGCTCTGGCTGCACGTCGACGGCGCTTTCGGCGCTCTTGCCGCCACCGTCCCGGCGTTGGCTCCGCTGGTGCGCGGAATGGAGCGCGCCGATTCGCTCGCCTTCGACCTCCACAAGTGGCTGCACGTGCCGTTCGAAGCCGCCTGCCTGCTGGTAAAAGACGCCGCGGCGCACCGCCGCGCCTTCGCCGTACGCGCCTCCTACGTCTCCGATTTCGAGCGCGGCATCGCCCACGACCTGATGCGCTTCGCCGACCTCGGGCCGCAGCTCACGCGCGGCTTCCGCGCCCTCAAGATCTGGATGACGCTGTCGGCCTACGGCTCCGACCTCCACGCCGACCTGATCGCGCAGAACGTCGCCCAGGCGCGGCGGCTCGAGCGGCTGATCGGCGTCGAGCCCGAGCTCGAGCTCCTCGCCCCGGTCGACCTCAACATCGTCTGCTTTCGCTACCGCGGCGCGAATACGACCGAGACCGGGCTCGACGATCTCAATCGGGAGCTGCTGATGCGCCTGCAGGAGCGCGGCTACGCGGCCCCCTCTTCGACTTCGCTCGGCGGGCGCTTCGCGCTACGAGTCTGCATCGCTAACCATCGCACCCGCGACGAGGACCTCGACTTCCTGATCGCCAAAACGCTCGAGCTCGGGCGCGAGCTGGCGGCCGGCTGAAGAGCTCCAATGTACGTTCCGCACCGCTACCGCGTCACCGACGAGCGCACGCTCGACGCCTTCGTGCGCGCCCACGGCTTCGCGACCTTGATGACGGTCGCCGACGGCGTACCGCTCGCCTCCCATTTGCCGATCGAGCTGGTGACCGACGAATCTGGCCAGCGCACGCTCGAAGGGCACGTGGCGCGCGCCAATCCGCAGTGGAAGTCGCTCCGCGACGGCGCCCGTGCCCTGGCGATCTTCGCCGGCCCGCACGCCTACGTCTCGCCGACCTGGTACGACCACGAGAACGTTCCGACCTGGAACTATCAGGCGGTGCACGCCAGCGGCCCGATCGAGCTCGTCCACGATCCCGCCGAGCTCCTGGCGATGGTCCGGCGTCTCTCGCGGCACTACGAGCCCGACGCGGACTCGGGCGCCGGATTCGACGTCGACCGGATGACGCCGCGCCGGCGCGATGCCGAGCTGCTCGGCATCGTCGGCTTCCGCCTCCGCGTCGAGACGCTCGAAGCGTCGTTCAAGCTCAGCCAGAACCGCGACGGCGCCAACCGCGAGCGCATCGTCGCCAAGCTGCGCGAGCGCGGCGATGCCAGCTCGCTCGCCGTCGCTGCGGCGATGGCGGCGCTCTCCCGCTGACGCAATTGAGCAACCGTTGCAGGACGTCTCGGTTCGGCCCTCGCGCTGAAGGCCAAGCGGCCTTCGGCGGGCGCTACTTCGTCTTCCAGCTCCCCTGCCATCGGATCGCGAGCCGCCCGTCGGCGGTCGCGATGAGAGTCTCGGTCGTGCCGCCCCCTTCGATCCCCGCGAACTTGCCGGTGCCGCCCAGAAAACCCCAGCTTCCGCCATTCCCACTGGAGCGGTACCAGATCGACCAGATGTCACCGTCGCGGTCGACGGCGTCGCAAGCGCCCCACCCCTCCACGAGCACGCCGCCCGCGGCGATGATGTCGGCCCCGTAGCAATCCTGGCCGCTCAGGTGGAGCGAGCCCGTCGGCGCGTTCTCCAGAATGAGCCCCTTCGAGTGGCTGCGCACCATCGTCGTGCCGTCGGCACGCGGGACGCTCTCGCTCGTCACCGTCACGTAGGTGCCACTCCCCGAAGCCTTGACCTCCGCGGCGCGCAGCGAGCTCGCTGCGAAGATCAGCCCGACTGCGGAGACGACACTGATTGTTTCTCTTCTCATAAACCCTCCTCGCAGCCCTCGGCTGCCGACGGCGATCATTCCGTATCAGCTTACAACGGGACCTCTCGAACTCGACACCTCGCGAGAGGTACATCTCCTCATGATCGATCTACCGCTCCGCCGTGGCGGCCGACCTGGACGGGGCGACGAGCCGGTCCGCGTCGGCTGGCGATCTCAGCTCGTCGGGACGACGCCCGACTCGATCCAGTTGCAGCCGTCGGCCTTGGCCACCTCGTGACTAGCCTCCTTACTTGACTCCCTTACCTCCTCTCCTTACAATGGCGAGGATGAAGGCGACTATCACCTCGAAAGGCCAGATCACCATTCCGGCGGCGCTACGCCAGAAGTTCCGCCTCGAAGCGGGAACGGTGCTCGAGTTCGACGAGCGCGCCCCGGTGCTCACCGCCCGGCGGGTCGTTTCGCGGCGACGGATGGCGACGGCGGCAGGGCTCCTCCGCCGCGAGCTGGCCGGCAAGAGCGCCGCCGCTTGGCTCTCCGAGCTGCGCGGCGCCGCCGAGCTGCCGAAGCGTCCGCAGTCGAAAGGGTGAGCACCGCCGTCGACACCTCGGTCCTGCTCGCTGTGTTCAAGGGCGAGCCGGGCCACGAGGCCTGGATCGAGCGCCTCGCCGAGCGCGCCGCGGCGGCGCCGCTCGTCGTCTGCGACGTCGTCTTCGCCGAGATGGCCGCTTTCTTCCCTGAGCTCGATCGCCTCGTCGAGGCGCTGGCCGTGCTCGAGTTGCGCTTCGATCCGATCTTGCCGCGCGCTGCCCATGCCGCCGGGCGCAGGTTCCGCGCCTATCGCGACCAAGGCGGTCCGCGCCGACACCTCATCCCCGACTTTCTGATCGGCGCCCACGCAGAGCTCCAGACCGAGGCGTTGCTGGCCCTCGATCGCGGCTTCTATCGCCGCTACTTTCGCGAGCTCGTCGTGCTCGGGCCGGCGAGCGAGAGAGGTGACGCGTGACCTCCCTCGCGGCCGAAGTCGCCCGCCGGCGCACCTTCGCCATCATCAGCCACCCCGACGCCGGCAAGACGACGCTCACCGAGAAGCTGCTGCTCTTCGGCGGCGCCATCCAGCTGGCCGGTGCGGTCAAGGCGCGCGGCGATGCGCGGCGCGCCCGCTCCGACTGGATGAAAGTCGAACAGGAGCGCGGCATCTCGGTCACCGCCTCGGTGATGACTTTCGACTGGGGCGATCGCACGTTCAACTTGCTCGATACTCCCGGCCACCAGGACTTCTCGGAGGACACCTACCGCACCCTGACCGCCGTCGACTCCGCGGTGATGGTGATCGACGCCGCGAAGGGGATCGAGACGCAGACCCGGAAGCTGTTCGAAGTCTGCCGGCTGCGCAACGTGCCGATCGTCACCTTCATCAATAAGCTCGACCGCGAAGGACGCGATCCGTTCGAGCTCATGGACGAGATCGAGCGCGACCTGCAGCTCCACGTCACGCCGGCCAACTGGCCGATCGGCATGGGGCACTCGTTCCGCGGCTGCTACGACCTGCTGCGCGATCAGCTCCTCCTCTTCGACCGCGGCCGCGGCAACCGGCTCACCGAGTCGATCGCCTTTCACGGCCTCGCCGATCCGGCGCTCGACCGCCACCTGCCGCACGGCACTGTCGAGAAGCTGCGCGAGGAGGCGCACCTCGCCTCTTCGCTCTGCCCGCCGTTCGATGTCGCCACCTACCTCGCCGGCGACCTGACGCCGGTCTTCTTCGGCTCAGCGCTCAACAACTTCGGCGTCCGCGAGCTCCTAGCCGGCTTGGCCGAGCTGGCGCCCAGCCCGCGTCCGCAGCAGACCGTCGAGCGCACGGTTGTGCCGACCGAGGAGAGCGTCGCCGGCTTCGTCTTCAAGATCCAGGCGAACATGGATCCGAAGCATCGCGACCGGATCGCCTTCGTGCGTCTCTGCTCGGGTCGATTCGAGCGCGGCATGAAGCTCTTTCATCCCCGCTCCGGCAAATCGATCAACGTCCACACGCCGGTCCTCTTCCTGGCCCGCGAGCGCGAGATCGCCGAAGAGGCCTACCCGGGCGACATCGTCGGTATCCCGAATCACGGCCAGCTCCGCATCGGCGACGCGCTGACCGAGGGCGAGAAGTTGCGCTTCGTCGGTATTCCGTCGTTCGCGCCGGAGCTCTTGCAGCGCGTGCGCGCCACCGATCCGCTGCGCGCCAAGCACCTCGGCAAGGCGCTGACTCACTTGGCCGAGGAGGGGGCGGCGCAAGTCTTCCGGGCGCGCGTCGGCACCGACTGGATCGTCGGCGTCGCCGGCCCGCTCCAGTTCGATGTCCTGGCCGATCGGATCCGCACCGAGTACGAGCTACCCGTCGAGTTCCAACCGACAACTCTCTTCACCGCGCGCTGGCTCGAGGCCGACGACGAGCGCGAGCTGAAGCGCTTCGTCGACGCTCACCAGGGCGCGATCGCCGACGACTGGGCCGGCACCCCGGTCTTCCTCGCCGCCAACGCCTATCGCATGAAAGTGGCCGAGGAGGACTGGCCGAAGATTCGCTTCCAGAAGACCCGCGAGCACGCGGAGTAGCGGCCGACGAACGAATGGCGCGCCGCGAAACCCGAGCCGTCAGCGGACCGTGAACGTCACCTGGAGGCGGTAGAGCACAGCCACCGGCCGGCCGTCGGGTGTTGTCGCGGGACGAAACCGCCACTGCCGAACGGCGTCGAGCGCCGATTGCTCGAAACCAAAACCCTTCGGACTTACGTGCAAGACCTCGGCTCCGCGTACCAGCCCGTCGCTCGAGATCTCGGCGCGCAGCAAGACCGACCCGTTCCGGCGCTGAACTTGCGCGAGCTTCGGATAGAGCGGCTCGACGCGCACCAGGATCACCGGCCGCACCAGCCCGCGCCCTTCGAAATCGATCGCGGCGCCAGACGCGTCGCCACCGAATCCGAGCCCGCTGCCGCCCGGGTCGCCGAACGACGAGGGGGCGCCGTCGGCCACTCCGCCCGCGGTCGGCGCGCTCAGCTCCGACAGGATCGACGGGACGGGGGCGGCGGCGAGCTGTTCCGGTGTCGCCATCGGCGCCGGCGGTAGAGCCGCGACCGGGACCGGCGCTCGATCCGGCGATCGTCGAGGCTCGGAGCGCCGGGCCGGCGGAGGCGTCTCGTCGAAGACGATCGGCAGCACCGGATCGAAAAACGGAGTCGGAAGACTCGGAAACGGCACGGCGTCGATGCGCCAGGCCTGCGCCGCAATCAGCGCGGCGATCGTCAGCGCGTGAGCACCGAACACCAGTATCGCGAGCTCGGCTCGCGCCAGTCGTGAGGTTTGTGGACGATCCAGCAGCAGCACCGAGTCGAACATCGCCCTCTCCTTTCGATCC
>CAZPYU010000123.1:0-12223 GCA_964590905.1 uncultured Thermoanaerobaculia bacterium | reverse complement strand
ACGCTGAGCTCTTCACGCCGGCGAATCTCGACATCCTGGTGCGCACCGCCACGATGGCGCTCGCCGTGACGATCGCCTCTGCGCTCCTGGCGCTGCCGCTGGCCTACTTCATGGCGCGCTACGCGCGCGGCCGGCTGCGCGCTGCCCTCTACCTGGCGGTGATCCTGCCGCTCTGGTCGAGCTACCTGGTGCGCGTCTACTCCTGGAAGCTGATCCTGGCCAAAGAGGGGATCGTCAGCTGGCTGGTCGCGAAGAGCGGCACCGACGGTCTGTTGGCGCAGCTCTTGGCGCTTCCCGTCATCGGCGGACCTTCGCTCTCGTTCTCGGCTCTCGGCATGTTCATCGTCTTCGTTCACATCTGGCTGCCCTACATGATCCTGCCCGTCCACGCCGCCTTCGAGCGGGTGCCGCGCTCGCTGCTCGACGCCTCGGCGGATCTTGGGGCTCGCCCGGCAACGACCTTCCGGCGCGTGATCTTGCCGCTCGTCCTGCCTGGGCTCGTCGCCGGCTCGATCTTTACCTTCTCCCTCACCCTGGGCGACTTCATCATTCCGGGGACGATCGGCAACTCGAGCCTCTTCATCGGCCAGGCGGTCTTGCGTCACCAAGGCACGGCGGGAAACATTCCGCTCGCCGCCGCCATGACTGTCGTGCCGATGGTCGTGATGACGCTCTATCTCGCCTTCGCCAAGAAGGCCGGCGCGTTCGATGCGCTCTGAGCTGGGAGAGCGGGCCCCCCGTGGACTCGCCACCGCGGCGTTCGCGGTGCTCGCCTTCCTCCACCTGCCGCTCCTGGTCGTCTTTCTCTACTGCTTCACGACCGACGACGCCACCCTCAGCTTCCCGCCGCCCGGGCTGACCCTACGCTGGTTCGGCGTCGCCTGGGAGCGCGCCGATCTCTGGCGCGCGCTCGGGCTGTCGCTGCGGGTCGCGGCGGTCTCGACGGCGGCGGCGCTCGTGCTCGGCACCCTGGCCGCTCTGGGAGTGACGGGCGGCCGCTTCGTCGGCAAGCAGGCCGTGACGCTGCTCGTCCTGTTGCCGATCGCGCTCCCCGGGATCGTGACTGGCATCGCGCTGCGCTCGACGCTCGCCCTCGCCGATTTCGGTTTCAGCTTCTGGACGATCGTCGCCGGCCACGCGACCTTCTGTATCGTCACCGTCTACAACAACGTCGCCGCGCGCCTCAACCGCACCGGCCGCTCGCAGATCGAGGCCTCGATGGATCTGGGGGCCGACAGCTTCCAGACCTTCCGTCGCATCGTTCTGCCCTCGATCGCCTCGGCGCTCCTGGCCGGCGGCATGCTGGCTTTCTCGCTCTCTTTCGACGAGGTGATCGTGACCACCTTCACTGCCGGCCAGGAGTCGACGCTGCCGATCTGGATCGTCGATCAGCTGACCCGACCGCGCGACCGGCCGGTGACCAACGTGACCGCCCTCTTCGTGATCGCCGTCACCACGGTGCCGATCCTGCTGGCCCACCGCCTGACCGGCCGCAAGGAAGACGGATCGTAGGGCGGGCGGTGGATTCCGCCGGTACCCTGTGGTAGAAATCGTTCACTTTGCAGACTTTCGCCGATGAACGGCGATCGACCGAGGAGGGCGTGATGAGAGCACGGAATCTGACGGTTGCTGTCGCAGTCATGGCGTTTCTGCTGGCGCTGGTCCCGAGCGCAGGCTGGGCCCAGGACGAGAAGAACTGGAGCGTGACCCTCGCAGTCGACTACTACAGCATCTACCTGTTCCGCGGCCTCGATCTGCTGGCGGACGAGCCGGTCACGAACCCTTATGTCTACGCCACTTTTGGCAGCCTGGGCGTCTACTACTACGGCTACTTCGGCGACGTCGGTGACCCCGGTCCGAGGTACCAGGAGAGCGACTTTGGACTCGACTACACCTGGACGCTCGGCTCGATGTCGTGGACCCTCGGCGGCGTGACTTACACGTATCAGGATCCGGCCGACTACGAAGACACTGTCGAGCTCTATTCGATCATGGCGTGGGACGGCTGGTGGGCGACGCCCAAGCTGTCGGTCTGGTACGACATCGACCTCGTCGACGGCGCCTACGCCCAGTTCGCGCTCTCGCACAGCTTCCCAGCCGGCGAGAAGGCCTCGTTCGACGTTTCGGCTGGTCTCGGCTACGACCTCGGCTACTACTCCAACTTCTTCGGCACCTCAGATTCGAGCGGCCTGAATGACTTCCTGGTCACTGTCAACGTCCCGATCGCGATCACCGACACCTTCGGGATCCACCTCATGGGTCAGCATTCGGTCTCCCTCGACATCCTGGACGATCCGCTGATCGCACAGGAAGACGAGACGCTCTTCGCGGTCGGAGCGTCCTTCTACTTCTGATCGGATCCGATCGGATCGCGGGCGCCGAGCGGCTCGTGAAACGCCACTGGATCGGCGGCAAGTGGGTCGCGGGTCGCGGAACGGGGATCCCGGTCGTCGACCCGGCGACCGAAGAGATCGTCGATACGGTCCCGCGTGGCAGCGCGGCCGATGCCGACCGCGCCGTCGCCACCGCCCGCGCTGCCTTTTCCGACTGGCGCTGGGTGCCGGGGGTGGAGAGGGCGACGCTGCTCCACGAGGTCGCGCGCCGGATGCGCGAGAGGCACCGCGATCTGGCCACCTTGATGACGCGCGAAGGCGGCAAGCCGTGGATCGAGAACCGCGACGAGATCGAGTGGAGCGCGGCCTGCTTCGACTACTACGCTGAGGTCGGCCGCGATGCACGCGGCTCTTCGCTGCCGCCGGTCGCGGCGCACCAAGTCAACTTCACCATCAAGGAGCCGTACGGCGTCGTCGCGGCAATCGTGCCGTGGAACTACCCACTGCTCCTGATGAGTTGGAAGCTCGCTCCAGCGCTCGCGGCCGGCAACACGGTGGTCCTCAAGCCGAGCGAGGAGACACCGCTCGCCACCCTGGATCTCGCCGCGGTGTTCGAAGTACTACCGGCTGGCGTCGTCAACATCGTCACCGGCTACGGCGAGGAGATCGGCGAGGCCCTGGTCGGTCCTCCTGGAACCGACCTCGTCGCCATGACCGGTTCGCTCGCCACCGGCAAGCGGATCGGTCAGCTCTGCGCCGCCGAGATCAAGAAGGCGCACCTCGAGCTGGGCGGCAACGATCCGTTCATCGTCTGCTCCGACGCCGATCTCGAGGTCGCCGCCCGCGGCGCAGTCTGGGCGGCGTTCCTGAACGCCGGCCAGGTCTGCACCTCTGGTAAGCGCTACTTCGTCTTCGCCGAGATCTACGACGAGTTCGTGGCGCGCGCGGTGAAGTTCACTCGCTCGCTCGTCCTCGGCAACGGCCTCGATCCGAAGACCGATATTGGGCCGATGATCTCTCTCGCCCAGCTCGAGGAGGTCGACGCGCGCGTCCGGGAGGCGGTCGCGGCGGGAGCGCGAACGCTGACAGGCGGGCGGCGCAGCCGCAAGCAGAAGCGCGGCTTCTTCTACGAGCCGACCATCCTGGTCGACGTGCGACCCGAGATGCGAATCGTGGCAACCGAGACGTTCGGCCCGACCATGCCGATCATGAAGGTGAGTGGTCTCGACGAAGCGATCGCGCGCGCCAACCAGCAGGAGTACGGGCTCGGGGCCAACATCTACACCAACCGGATGGACTGGGCGATGCAGGCGATGGAGCAGGTCACCGCCGGAACTTTCTGGATCAACGATCCGCTGACCGACAACGACGCCGGCCCGTTCGGCGGCATGAGAAAGACCGGCCACTGCCGCGAGCTCGGTGTCGAAGGCCTCGACGAGTTCCGCGAGACCAAGCACGTCCATCTCGACTATCGGCAGGAGATCAAGCCTTACTGGTACCCGTACGCCAAGTACAACCGGCTCGGTTGAAGAATCTCCCCGCTTTTACGCCACCAGTACTGTCGTGCTGGCGACATCCCAGGCCACCTCGACCTGCTGGCCGGGTGTCACCGCCTCGCGCAAGTCGCTCGGAGCGTCGTTCGCGGCGCGCACGACCACGACCTCGCCGGAAGCTACAGCGATCAGGTAGTGGGTATCGCTTCCCGAGAAGATCGCATCGCGGAGGGTGCCGGCGACGCGGTTCTGCTCGCCGAAGGAATCCGTTCGCGCGCCCGGCGCGTGCATCCGGACTCGCTCCGGCCGCACCGCCGCGGTGACCCGCTGGCCGACCGCGAGGCCGTCACGCCAGGCGGCGTGAACTGTCGCAGCTCCGGCGACCTCGATCGCCACCTGGCCATCTCCAAGGCTCACGACCGTCCCGGCCAGCAGGTTCGAGACACCGATGAAGTCGGCGACGAAGCGCGAGGCCGGCTGCTCGTAAACGGTGCGCGGGTCGGCGACCTGGAGCACCCGCCCGCGATCCATGACCGCGATGCGGTCCGACATGGTGAGCGCCTCCTCCTGGTCGTGGGTGACGTAGACAAAGGTCAGCCCGACCTCACGTTGCAGGCTCTTGAGCTCGAGCTGCATCGCCTTGCGCAGCTTCTGGTCGAGGGCGCCCAGCGGCTCGTCGAGCAGCACCACCGCGGGGCGAAAGACCAGCGCCCGCGCCACCGCCACCCGTTGCTGTTGGCCGCCCGAGAGCTGTGCCGGCCGCCGAGAGCCGAGGCCTGGCAGACGCACCATCTCGAGCGCCGCTTCGACCCGTCGCTCCAGCTCCTCGTGCGGCGTGCGCAGCAGGCGCAGCGAGAAGGCGATGTTTTCGAAGACTGTCAGGTGCGGAAAGAGCGCGTACTGTTGGAACACCATCCCGACACGGCGCAGGTGGGGCGGCCGAGAGGTGATCTCTTCGCCGGCGAGGAAGACGCCGCCCTCGTCCGGCGTCTCGAAGCCGCTGATCATGCGAAGCGTCGTCGTCTTGCCGCAACCGGACGGCCCCAGGAGCGAGAAGAACTCTCCGTGCGCGATGGCGAGCGAGACTCGATCCACGACAAGCTCACTTCCGAAGCGCTTCGAGATCGCGCGCAGCTCGATGGCAGGCTGTTCCCCCAGTCTTATTGGGGGCTGAGCAACCGGGCTCAAGCTCGCCCCTCCCGAGCCGGTCTTCCGAAAGCGAAGCGCCGCAGCGCCACCAGGACGAAGAAGATAGAGAGCGTGCCGGCCATGACCAGCGCCGCCATGGCGATGACCAGCGGCAAGCGCGGCGTCATGCGGAGCTGGGAGTAAAGGTAGACCGGCAGCGTCGGCTCGCGCCCGGCCAACAGATTGGCGGTGGCGAACTCGTCGAACGAGACGGTGAACGCGGTGAGCCAGGCCGCCAGGACGCTAGGGGCGATGAGCGGCAGGATCACCCGGCCGAGCGTCTGCCGATAGTTCGCTCCCAGGCTCATCGCCGCCTCTTCGAGATGGGCGTCGAAGCCGACCATTCGGGCGGTAATGATGAGCAGCGCATAGGGCAGCGCGATGACCGTATGAGCGCAGGCGATGGTGAGCAGCGAACGGGGCAGACCGAGCGCCGAAAAGAGCAGTAGGAGCGCAACTCCCAACACCACGAACGGAACGTAGAGCGGCAAGAGCGCCACCGCCATGAAGAGCCCTCGCCCCCGGAAGGCGAAGCGAGTGAAGGCGACCGCGCCGCAGGTGGCGAGAAGAGTCGCCACCAGGCTGCTGCCGGCCGCGACCATCAGGCTGTTGCGCAGGGAGCGCATGAGCGCTTCGGTTGCGAAGAGCTGACGGAACCAATCGAAGGTGAAGTCGTGGATCGGAAACGCCAGGATGACGCTCGAGTTGAACGCGAAGAGCAGCAACACGGCCAGAGGCAGGTAGAGCGCCACCAGCAAGCCGAAGTAGTACGCCCGGAGACCCGGCAGGCGGCGCGTCGCTTTCACCTTTGCATCCGTGAGTTTCTCGATGGTTTCGCAGCCAGATCCTTCACTTCGTTCAGGATGACAAACCCCTCGCTGTCGTCCTGAGCGTCAGCGAAGGACCTCGGCGGTTGGAGGATCAAGAGTCTCACGGCCTTTCAGCCGATGAAGCGCTCGACCTGCGACACGCGGGAGGTCGCCACCACCAGCGCAACGGTGACGATCAACATCACGACGGCGAGGGCCGCGCCGAGCGGCCAGTTGGCGGAGCGTCCGAAGAAGTCCTGAACGATGTTGCCGTACATCGCCCCGCTGCTGCCGCCGACGAGCGACGGCGTCACGTACTCCCCGACGGTGGGAATGAAGACCATCACCGCTCCGGCCAGGACGCCGGGCAAGCTCAACGGCGCTGTCACCCGCCAGAACGCCTGCGCGGGCGTCGCCCCGAGGTTAGCCGCGGCTTCGAGAAGCGAGCCGTCGAGGCGCAGGAGCGTGGCGGCGATCGGCAGCGCCACGAACGGCGTCCAGACGTAAACGAGGGTCGCCACCACGGCGAAGCGGCTGTAGTAGAGGAGCGAAACCGGCTCCGAGATGAGGCCGACGAAGAGGAGTAGCCCGTTGATGATGCCGCCGGCACCTAGAATCAGCTTCCACGCCATCACCCGCAGGAGATAGCTGATCCAGAACGGCACCATGAGAAGCGTCACGTAGAGCGCGGCGCGCTTGCCGGCGCGAAAGACAAGGAAGTAGGCCACCGGGTAAGCGAGGAGCGTCGCCCCCAGCGCCACCAGGAACGCGAGGCCGGCGGAGATCGCGAGCAGCCGGAAGAAGGTGGGGTTCGCCGCCAGCACGCGGTAGTTGTCCAGCGTGGGCGTCCAGTCGCCGAAAAAGGCACCACCCATTCCCGCCCGAAAGCTGAAGGCCGACAGCAGCGCCAACGGTACGACGAGGAACAGGACGAGCCAGGCCGTGGGCGGGGCGACCAACGCCCACAGCCAGCCGCCGCCCTGCCGCGCCGCCACTACCCTGCGGCCTTGACCCGCGCCCAGAGCTGGCCGAACTCGTTGCGCTCGCCTTCGCTCACCCGAGGAGTGAACCGGGTACGGTCCAGCACGGTCGGGTCGTCGAGCGCCAACGCTTTCACCACGTTGGCGTCCGCGACCCCGGCCGTCGAGCCCGGGTTGGCGTGGCCGTAGTAGAAGGCGTTGATCAGGTTGGTGCCCACTTGCGCCGCGAGCTTCTCGTCGAGAAAGGCGTAGGCGAGCTCGACGGCGTCACACTTGGCGGAGATTCCATAGAGCCCCACCCAACTGTTGCGCTGCTCCTTGGGCTGGGCATACGCCACCGGAACTCCTTGGCCGAGGAGCGTGGCGTAGGCGCCCTGCCAGGCGTAGGCGGCCCAGATCTCACCCGAAGCCATTCCCTGCACCAGCTCCGGCTCGCCGGTCCAGTAGAAGCGGTTGAGCTTCTTCTGCGCCACCCACATCTTCTCGATCTCCGCGAGCTGTTCGGGAGTGAGCTTGGTTTCGTCCCAGCCCTTGATGTACGAGGCCACTGTCACCGCGCCGGGTCCGTCGTCCCACATCGAGATGTGGCCGGCGAGCTTCGGATCGAAGAGCGCTGACCACGAGTCGACGCCCTGCGGCAGCTTGTCGGTGCGGTAGAGCACCGAGGTGAACCCCCAGTCCCAGGGAATGAAGTACTGCTTACCGTTCACCTGGCCGAGGGCCTTGAAGCGCTCGGGGATCTCGGACCAGTGACTGAGCTTCGAGACGTCGAGCTCCTGCACCAGGCCGTCCTGCACGAAGAAGTCCTGCCAGCCGGAGTAGGGGTGGAAGACGCAGGCGTCGGCGCCGGCCTTTATCTTGGCGTAGATGTCGGCGTCCGATTCGCCGAAGGCGACGCTCACCGTGGCCTGCGGATACTTCTCCTTGAAGGTCGAGAACATGATCGGGTCCTCGAACCCCGCCCAATCGAGCACCGTTAACGTCCCCTTCGCCGCGAAGGCCGCTGCGGCAGTGGTCGTATCTTCCGGCTTCGTCTCGGCGCGCGGACCGCAGCCCAGAAGCGCGACTCCCGCGAGCACGAGCCCGCTGCTCAAAGTCACCAACGGAATGGATCGAACCATACTCTTCCCCCTTTTGCCTTGCCTGGTCGGTGAATGTTCGATGAAGTCATAACACACGGCCAGAATCCTGACCAGCCGGCGGTGCCTCAGCTCAGGCGATCGAGCAGCCGAAAATAGGCTCCGACGAGCGGCAGAAACCAGGCGTTCTTGCTGTAGAACGGAATCGTCGGGAACTCGAGCTCGGAGAACGGCGTCAGGTCGCCGCCGCCGGCGATCGTCTCCGCCACGCGCGCGCCGAGGTAGGTGGCCTGGGCGACGCCGTGACCGCAATAGCCCATCGCGTAGTGCACACCGTCGCGCTCTCCGGCGTGCGGCAGCTGGTCGCGGGTGAAGGCGACGTTTCCCGACCAGGAGTAGTCGACGCGAGCCGCGGCGAGCTGGGGAAAGACCGTCCGCATTCCGGCCGTCAGGATGCGCGCGCTCTCGCGCCAGTCGGTGGGCGTGAACGAAGCCCTGCCACCGAAGAGCAGTCGCTCGTCGGAGGAGAGTCGAAAGTAGAAGAGCAGGTTCTTGGTGTCGGAGAGCACGCGCCGGTGCGGAATGAGCTCGCGCGTCAGCGACTCGCCGAGCGGCTCGGTGGCGACGATGTAGCTGCCGATCGGCACCACCCGCCGCCGCAGCTCGCGCTCGACCGCCCCGCTGTAGCCGTTGGTGGCGACGACGACAGCGCCTGCCCGCGTCTCGCCGCGAGAGGTCGTCAAGGTGACGCCGTTCGTCGTCCGCTGCATGCGCACGACATCGACGCTCTCGCACAGGCGCGCGCCGGCCCGGCCAGCCGCCGCCGCGAGGCCTGCGAAGTAACGCGCCGGGTTGAGGGCGCCGGCCCGGCGGTCGCGGAGGCCGCCGTGGTAGAGCGGCGAGCCGATCTCGCCGGCGAGCGCGGCGCGATCCAGGAGCTCGGTTTCGTACCCGAACTGATCGCGGAGGCAGCGCTGGCTCGCGGCGAGCCGCTCGATGTGGCGCGGCTTGTAGGCGAGCGAGACGTGGCCGCAGCGCTCGAAGTCGCAGGCGATCCCCTCCTCGGCCACCAGCCGCTCGACGAAATCGACGGCGACGCACGAGGCGGCGAACAGGCTGCGGGCGCGCTGCCTACCGAATTGGCGCAGCAGGGCGCGAGCGCCGAGCTTGAAGCCGGGCAAGACGAAGCCGCCGTTGCGGCTGCTGGCTCCCCAGCCCAACGTCTCGCGCTCGAGCACTGTCACGTCCACGCCGCGCCGGGCGAGAGTGAGCGCCGCCGAAACTCCGGTGTAGCCGCCGCCAATCACCGCGACGTCGGTCGACTCGGGAAGCGGGACGGCCTCGCGCGGCAGTACCGCCGGCACGGTGTCGAGCCAGTAGGGACGATCGCTCACCGGCTGCATGTCGGTCGAACGATCATAGCGTCGCGCGGCCGCAATGCGGTCTACTGCTACTTGGTGCGCACCAAGCTCCCCACCGCCACGAATCCCTCGGCCGGTCGGCGATGATTACTCCTCTCGTCGACTACGACACGGCCGTCGACTGGCCCGCGCGGCTCGAACGCGAGGGGCCGTTCCTCTTGCGGGTGTTGGCCGAGATCGGCGATCGACGGGTGATCGACCTCGGATCCAGTACTGGCGAGCTTGCCCGATGGCTCGCGGCGCAGGGCTTCGCCGTTGTCGGCATCGAAGGCGTCAAGGAGCGCTGGGAGGTTGCCCAGCGCGGTGCTCTACCCCAGGTCCAACATCTCCTCGGCGACCTCGGCGCGGTAGAGGCCATGGTTCGCGGCCGGTTCGGCGCCGCGCTCTGCCTCGGCAATAGCCTTGCCGCCGTTCTGGGCGTCGAGGCGCTCTCCCGGATGTTCATTGGACTGCGCCGGCGCCTGCATCCCGGCAGCCCCTTCGTCGCGCACCAGCTCAACTACGACCGTCTCTTTCGCCAAGGCGTTCGCAGCCTGCCGGACCGGCGCCTCCCCGACGGAGACGGCGAGCTCCTCTTTCGGCGTGAGCTCGAGCTCCGCGAGGACGGCGTCATCGGCATCACCGAATCGGTGCTCCATCGCCCTCGCGGCGAAGAGGGCCCTGGCGAGCTGCGCCATCGCCGCCATCTCTTCCAACAGGGGTGGCGCCACGAGGAGCTCCTGGCGCTCCTCGATATCGCGCAATTCCGGAAGATCGAGGTCTTCGGCGGCTTTTCAGAAGAGCCCTTCGATCCCGAGCAGTCGAGCGAGCTGGTACTGGTCGCGCACTGACCGCCGCTCTCGAGGACCGGAGTTGAAGGTGCCCACCCGGGCCGCCGGCGAACCGGCGGCCCGGACGAGGTTCAAGAGGAGCGAATTAGTTGGTGGCGCAGGCGAGGAGCGAGCCCGCGTCGGTGCAAACCTTCGACATCTGCGTTCCGGAGTTGAGGCAGGGGCTGCTCGAAACGCCGCCGTAGTGATGGAGCGCGATGGCGCGGCCGGTCGAGGCGTCGAGGATCGGAGAGCCGGAGGCGCCGCCCTCGCTGTCGCAGGCGTAACCGGTCTGGCTACCGGTCGCGGCACTGCCGTAGGTCATGTTGATCGTGTCGACGTTGCAAGGCGCCTGGCCCAGGCCAACGGAATCCTCGTAGTAGCCGATCTCCTTCGGCCGCCCACCGGGGTGCTGCGGAAAGAAGATGTTCATGCCGACCGTCGCGGCCTTTCTCGTCGCGACGTACTCGCCCCAGGTCGCCTCCGGGTTACCCTGGAGCGTGAAGAGCGTGTAGTCGAGCCCGCCTTTCGTGCCCTTCCTGCGCTCGCTGCTGGTCTTGAGGAAGGTTCCGCCCGCGTAGTCCGTCTGGCCCACGAGCGTGCTGCCGTTGCAGGCGGAGACCTGGTAGTCGAAGTTAGCCTGGACGGTGTTGACGCCGGTCTGGGTGCTGAAGCAGTGGTTGTTGGTGAGCATCGTGCTGCCGTTCGAGCCCGCCACCAGCCAGCCGGTGCAGAGATAGGTCGAGCCGCCGCTCTGGAAGAGGAGCCGGGCGACCGGATCCGTGTTGACCTCGGAGTGGCAGGCCGCGTCCTCGCGGCCGTCGGCACCGCAGACGACTTCGAGGACCGGGTCCGACTTCTTGCGGTCGAGGCTGACGTCGCCGTGGGCCACCTTGTCGACGCGGAAGTGGCGCCCCGGCTTGTCGCCGGCGTGGAGAGTCACGATCGCGCTGTCGCCGTCGACGGCGAACGACCAGAAATCGCCGTCACCGTTCGGTCCGCGCTGCGTGTAGACGTGGTTCTGGCGGCCGTCGGGATGGGCGACGGTGAGGTAGTCGCCCTGCTTCAGGTCCATGCCGGAGAAGTGCACGCGGACGAACTGCGCGCCAGGGGAGACGATCCACTCCTCGGACACCGCCGAGCGCACACCGTGGCCGCGCTCGTAGCGGATCTCGGCCGCGTACGGCCGCTCTTCGCCGACCTTCACCTTCTGCTCCATCTGAGTCATTTGAGCGGTGGCCGGACCTGCCGCGAGGCAGAGCAGGGCCAGGGCCACCGGGACTGCGTGAACTGCGCGATTCTTCGTCATGCGAGTCTCTCCGTCGATCCTCGTGAGTTGGGCCGATGGCTTCCGGAAACGCTCCGGACCCCGGCGGGCGACTGAAGTGGAAAAGAGCTACAGGTGGAGGCAGATTTATACCAGGAGTCGGCCCACCTCGTCAAGCCGAACACCCGCCTGATGGGGAAGCGCCGATAAGATCGGCCGGACAGAACGCGGCCGTCGCCGAATTCCGAACGGAGGAGCGAGCATGACGAGGATCAGACGAAGAGTGGTTCTGGGCATGCTGTTCTCGCTCACGAGCGGAATGCTCGCGGCCGCGAGCCCGCCGGCCGACCAGCAGATCGCGGCGGCCGTGCAGGCCGCTCCCGAGGAGCGGCGCGCCGCTGCCCGCGTGCTCGGTTACGACGACGCCGGCGCGCTCGTGGTGCTGCGCGAAGGGAGCAACGATCTCGTCTGCCTCGCCGACACGCCCGGAGACGAGAAGCTCTCCGTCGCCTGCTACCACGTGTCGCTCGAGCCGTTCATGAAGCGCGGCCGCGAGCTGCGCGCCGCGGGCTTGGGCGAGGAGGAGCGGATGAAGCGCCGTTGGGAGGAGGCCGAAGCCGGCACTCTCCCGATGCCGAAGAGCCCCGCGACGCTCTACGTGCTCACCGGCAGCGGCTTCGATCCGATCAGTGGAGCGGTGAAAGATCCCTACCTCCGCTACGTGGTCTACACGCCGTGGGCGACACCGGCATCGACCGGCCTGCCGCTCTCCCCGAGCGGACCGGGAGCGCCCTGGCTGATGTTTCCAGGCACGGCGGGAGCGCACATCATGATTACCCCGCCC
>CAZPYU010000122.1:0-3120 GCA_964590905.1 uncultured Thermoanaerobaculia bacterium | reverse complement strand
GACCCGCGATCGGCAGCGAAAACGACTCCGGCGCCGATCCGAGCCGGCGACTGCCGACCTCGCGCCCGTTGAGCACGAAGCGCACCTCCTGGCCAGCGCCGTCCGCGAACGGATACGACCAGCCGCGCATCCGGAGAGTCCGCTCCCGTGGCTCGACCACCTCGAGCCGCAGCCGCGACCGCTCGCCGCCTCCCCACGCGAAGCTCCCCTCTGCATACCTCGCGTCCGAACCCCAACCCGCCCAGAGCGATTCCCGCGCCGCCGGCTCACCCACGTCGACGGCGTCGGTCTCGGCCGCCGAGCGCGCCGAAGCCGCAAGTTCCACCAGCTCGATTCGGACCGGCGGCAGCGGTGCGGGCGGAGCCGTGCAGGCCTGGAACCCCGGGAGCGCGAGAAGGAGGAGATACGAGCGCTGGTGCAGACTCATCCCAATTCGATGAAGCGACCCTCGACCGGCAGCTCGACCGCGCAGCCGGCGCGCCCGCGCATCCCTGCGGCCAGAGCTTCGAGCTGCGCCTCCGTCCGCCGCGGGTGGTGATGCACCGGGATCAGCCGGCCGACTCCCGCCTCGCGGGCGAGATCGGCGACCGGCCCCGCCGCCGAGTGGCCGGTACGGGCGGCGTCGTCGCGCTCCGCCTCGTCGTCGTCGAGCCAGACCTCGTGGAGGAGGTTGTCGACGCCGTGCACGAAGTCGATTGTGGCGCGATCGATCACCGTGTCGGTGATGTAGGCCAGAAGGTCTCCGATCCGCACGCCCACCGATCCGCCCGGGTGCTTCTGGGCGCGAAAGGCTAGCGCCAGCGCCCCGATCTCGAGGGTAGGCCCGGCGTAAGGAACGACTTCGACGGCGAGCGGCCAGCGCGCCAGGTCAATCGGAAAGAGCGGCGGCGTCAAGAGGCGATCGAGCGCCTCGCTGCCCGCCGCGGTGAGCGGCGGCGCCGGGGCGAAGATCCGGACGCTCTTGCCCACCAAGAGGCCGGGCAGATAGGAGAGCCCGACAACATGATCGAGATGGTAGTGGGTGAGCACGATGTCGAGCCGCGCAACACCTTCGATCGCCTCTCGCCCAATCGGCTCCGCGAGTCGCGCGACGCCGCTGCCGGCGTCGAGGAGGAGCGCGACCTCGGAGCCGCGGAGAAGAAACGACATCGTCTGCCGCCCTTGAGTCGGGAAGTAGCCGTTCGTGCCGAGCGGCAGGAGCCGGAGCGGCGACGTCACGTGCGGGTCGCTGCCGCCGGCCGTTCGGCGCTCCAGCGCAGGTCGGGCGCCAACTCCCCGGAAACGAGCAGACTCTGCAACCAGGCGAGTCGCTTGTAGCGGGGACCCTCGAACTCGGCGCGCGTCATCCCAGCGGCGCGGTAGGCGTCGACAAGCTGCCGCGCTCCGCGACGAGCGTTCCAGAGGAAGCGGAAGTCGGGGAAGGTCGCGAGCAACTTGGCACCGCTCACCCTGTAGTTGCGGGCGTCGGCGGTGGCGCCGGCGGCGACCTCGACCGCGCAGCCGGGCAGCACCTCGGCGACGATCTCGGCCAGCTCGCGGATCCTGTAGTTCTCCCCCTCCGGCACGACGTTGAACGCCTGGTTGTGTACCTTCTCGCGCGGCGCCGCGAGGAGCAGCTCGAAGACCCGGCAGATATCTTCGACGTGGACGATGGGCCGCCAGGGAGTGCCGTCGGAGAGGAGCACGATCTTGCCGGTGGTGAGGCCCCAGCCGGCCAGATTGTTGAGAGCCAGGTCGAGCCGCAGTCGCGGGGAGGCTCCGTACGCCGTGGCGTTGCGCAGAAAAACCGGCGAGAAGCTGGCGTCGGCCAAGCGAGCGAGCTCCTCTTCCAGCCGCACCTTTGAGATGGCGTAGGGCGTCAACGGCTGCAGCCGTCCGTCCTCGTCGAGGATCGTGTCGCCGGCGGCGCCGTAGTTGCTGCACGACGAGGAGAAGAGGAAGCGCCGGACTCCGGCCGCCTTGGCGAGCTGGGCGAGGCGCAGCGAGGCCTCGAGATTGATCGCGTAGGTCAGGTCGGGATCGAGATCGCCCAGCGGATCGTTGGAGAGCGCTCCCAGATGGAGGATGGCTTCGAACCCCTCGAGCTCACCGCGGGCGACGTCGCGCAGGTCGCGACGAACAGGCCGCCACTTCCCGCGCGGGGGCTCGTCGCCGAAGAGGCAGCGCGCGAAGAGATCGTTGTCGAAGCCGACGACCTCGTGCCCCGACGCCGCCAAGAGCGGCATCAGGACGGAACCGATATAGCCGTGTTGGCCGGTGACGAGAAGACGCATGGGCTGAGCGGTCGGGAGAGCGGCGCGCGGCGACCGCAGCCCGGATTCTATCCCCGGCCAAGGAGCGTTGGAGTACACTCATCCCGGAAGATCGCCCGCGTGAGCTCCACGACCGAATCCGAAATCGTCCTCGCCAAGGACTGCGAGGCGATCGTCATTCCGCACGGCTATCGCACCAGCCTGCCTCGAGGATCGAAGGTGCGCATCGTGCAGCGACTCGGCGGCTCGGTCACCGTGGCCGCCGACTTCGGTGGGCTCTTTCGCGTCGACCCCGAGAGCTTCGAGGCGCTCGGCCTCAGCGCCGCGCCCGCCGAAGACCCGGTCGCCGCGCGGAGCCGCCCGCTCGAGGAGCGGGTCTGGAGCGTTCTGCGCACCTGTTACGACCCCGAGATCCCGGTCGATATCGTCGAGCTCGGGCTGGTCTACGACTGTCGGCTCGGCGAGCCGAACGAGAGCGGTAAGAGTCCGGTCGAGATCAAGATGACGCTCACCGCTCCCGGCTGCGGCATGGGCGACGTGCTGGCGCGCGACGTCGAAACCAAGCTCGCGCGCCTCCCCGACGTCGAGAAGGCGGCGGTCGAGGTGGTCTTCGACCCACCATGGAACCAGAGCATGATGAGCGAGGCCGCGCGGCTCCAGCTCGGTTTCTTCTGACCCGCCCCGGGGACAGCCCCGCGTAACATTTTTTGCGCTCGACTGTAGTGAGTGTGTCAGGACCCCCATGCCGGAGACTCCTCCGCACTTCCCCGACGTCCGCGTGGTTCTGCGCAGCCAGAGCCGCTGGGGGGTGGCCGCCTCGATTCGCCAGGCGCTCCGCCGCGCCGGAAAGAACCGGGCCGAGATCGAC
>CAZPYU010000121.1:0-3126 GCA_964590905.1 uncultured Thermoanaerobaculia bacterium | reverse complement strand
AGACGATGAACATGCCGAGAGCCGAGAACGAGAGCGAAGGTCCGCCGATGACGGGAAGCGCCAAGAGCTGCGCCAACAGACCGTCGGTGCCGCTCTTCGTGACCAGCCAGCTGACGATCCCCTCCTTGGCCAGGATCAGCTTCCAGGAGTAGACGCGCACCAGGTAGCTCGACCAGAGCGGCAGGATCACCGCCAGGTAGAGGGCAGCACGCAGTCGGCCGCGCGCGTAGCGCGCCATGAAGTAGGCCAGCGGCAGCGCCAGGAGCGCGGAGGCGATCGTCACGGCGAGCGCCATCGTGGCGGTGCGCACCAGGATGTCGAGATTCGCCGGCGTGAAGAGCTCAGCGTAGGTGCGCAGAGTGAAGCTTCTCACCACCTGGCCGGTGTAAGCGTCGATGGCGAAGAAGCTCTGCACCAGGAGAGCGCCGAGCGAGCCGAGATAGACGACGCCCAGCCAGAGGAGCGGCGGGGCGAGGAGCAAGAAGAGCGCCAACGCCGGCCGCCGGTAGAGGAGGGCCGACAGGTGAGAGAGCGCTCCCGGTCGGTTCATCGCTCGGCGACCGCGTGCAGGTGCTCGCGGCGGATCGCGAGCCGGACCCGGCGACCGCGCGAGCCCGCGACGGCGTCGGAGGTCGCGGTGAGATTCTGGGCGACCACCACGAGCTCCTCACCGCTGTCGAGGCGCACTACGTAGCGCGTATGGGGTCCAGCGTAGACCGCGTCGGAGATCGTCCCGGCGAGTGACGCTTCGCCCGCGGCAAGAGCGTCGTCCTCCCGCCGCAGCGCGATTTTCTCCGGGCGTACCACGATCGTTTCGCCGGCCGCGCCGAGCGCTTCCGCCGCCGCACCGGAGAGCAGGTTCGAGGTGCCGACGAAGCCGGCCACGAAGCGGTCGGCGGGGCGCTCGTAGACCTCGGCCGGGCTGCCGATCTGGACGATGCGACCGCGGTCGAAGACCGCCAGCCGGTCGCTCATCGTCAGCGCCTCCTCCTGGTCGTGAGTGACGAAGACGAAGGTGATGCCGACCTGCTGTTGGATCTGTTTGAGCTCGATCTGCATCTCCTGCCGGAGCTTGAGGTCGAGAGCGCCGAGCGGCTCGTCGAGGAGGAGGACGCGCGGCCGGTTGACCAGCGCGCGGGCCAGCGCGACGCGCTGTCGCTGTCCGCCCGAGAGCTGACCCGGCCGCCGATCGCCATGCTCGGGCAGGCGCACCATCGCGAGGGCGTCGGCGACACGTCGCCGGAGCTCGGCCGGCTCGACGCGGCGGATGGTCAGCCCGTAGCCGACGTTGTCGGCCACGGTCAGGTGCGGGAAGAGGGCGTAGTCCTGAAAGACTGTGTTGACGTCGCGCGCGAACGGCGGGTCGAAGGTGACGTCCTTGCCGAGCAGCTCGATGCGACCGGAGGTCGGCCGGTCGAAGCCGGCGATCATGCGCAGGCACGTGGTCTTGCCCGATCCCGAAGGACCGAGGAGGGTGAAGAACTCGCCGTCGAAGAGGTCGAGCGAGACGCGGTCGACTGCCTTGACGTCGCCGTAATGACGGCTGACGTCGATCAGGCGGACGGCGATCGACCGCGTGAGCTTAGACACTGGGCGTTGCGACGATGAAGCTCGACCAAGCGGCCGCTCGTGAGTCGGTAGGTCGTTTCGGGCGACGTGTCATTCCGAGTCCGGCGACTCTACGACAGGCAGGCCAGGATCGGTGCGGAGAGTCATCGTTCTCGTGCCGAGGACTATAATCGGCGCCATCGTGAGCGCTGTCGTGCCCCAACTCAAAGCTCGTCTCGACTACGACGACTACGCGACCATTCCCGCCGACGGGAAAAGGTACGAGCTGCTCGACGGAGAGGTCTACGTGACGCCGGCCCCGAGCCCATTTCATCAACGTGCAAGCAAGCGGCTTCAGCGCGAATTGGAGCGCTATTTCGAGGAGGCGGGTCGCGGTGAGGTCTTCAACGCGCTGATCGATCTGATCCTCACCTTCCACGACGTCGTGCAGCCGGATCTAGTCGTCGTCGGCGATCCGAGCCAGGTCTCGGCGCGCGCCATCGAGGGCGTACCCATCTTGGTCGTCGAGGTGCTTTCGCCCTCGAACCGCGCTTACGACCGGGCGACCAAGGCGCATCGGTACGCGACCTTGGGCGTGCCGCACTTCTGGATCGTCGATCCCGACGAGAAGACCGTCGAGTGCTACGAGCTCAGGGCCCAGCACTACCGAGTGGCTGCGATCGGGCAGGCTGACAGTCGCCTGACCCACCCCGCATTCCCGGGCCTCGAGATCGACCTCGGTCGAATCTGGCGCTGAGCTGCGCAGGCTGGCGCGTCTGCCCGCAACCACCCACGGGCAGACGCGTGCCAACTCAGCCCGCTTTTACCTCCCGCCGATGACGGCGATCGAGTCGGTGGTCCAGCGGTAGTACGGAACGCACTCGCGGCGACCGTCACCGCAGTCGGCGGTCGGCGTCTTCCAGAAGGCGATCTTCTCGAAGTTGTCGGCGCCGTTCGTCTTGCAGCCCTCGGCTCCGAGGAGCTCGTTGCCCGTGCACGCCGCGGGAACGGCCGGTACCGAGCCGAACCAGGCGGCTAGATCGCCCTGCAGCTTGGGCGAAAGCGAATGCTCGAGCCACTTGTAGGCGCAGCTCGGGTGCGGCGCGTCGACGTGCATCATCGTCGTGTCGGCCCAACCGGTCGTCCCCTCCTTGGGGAAGACGCTCGCCACCGGCTGCTTTTCGAAGACCAGGAAGTTGACCTGGAACCCCCAACTCGACGAAGCGACGACCCCCTCGTTCTTGAAGTCGTCCATCTGGATGTTGGCGTCGTGCCAGTACTTGGGGACCAGCTTGCGCTGCTGGCGCAAGAGGTCGAGCGCCGCCTTGTACTGCGTTTCGGTCAGCTCGTACGGATCCGAAATGCCGAGGTCGGGCTGGTGAGTCTTGAGATAGAGCGCGGCGTCGGCGATGTAGATCGGCCCGTCGAAGGCCTGGACGCGGCCCTTGTTGGATTTGCCGTCGGGGAGGTTCATCTCCTCGAAGACGACGTTCCACGAGTCGGGCGGCTTCGAGCCGAAGACCTTGGTGTTGTACATCAGGACGTTCGGGCCCCACTGATACGGAGCCCCGAAGTGCT
>CAZPYU010000120.1:0-4782 GCA_964590905.1 uncultured Thermoanaerobaculia bacterium | reverse complement strand
CGGTGATCACCTGCAGCACGCCGGGCGGCAGGAACTCCTGCGCGAGCTCGACGAACCGAAGTGTCGTCAGCGGCGTTTGCTCCGCCGGCTTCAGGATCTGGACGTTCCCGGCCGCGAGCGCGGGACCGATCTTCCAGATCGCCATCATCAGCGGGTAGTTCCAGGGCGCGATCGAAGCCACGACTCCCACCGGCTCGCGCCGGATGATCGAGGTGTAGCCGGCCAGGTACTCGCCCGACGCCTTGCCGCTAAGGCACCGGCAGGCGCCGGCGAAGAAGCGCAGGTTGTCGACCAGAAAGGGAATTTCGCTCTTCGCCAGCCAGTGCGGCTTGCCGACGTTCTCGGCTTCGAGCAGAGCGAGCTCGTCGCCGTGCGCCTCGATCCGGTCGGCGAGCTTGAAGAGAGCGGCGCTACGCTCGCCCGGCGTCGTCTCCGACCAGCTCTCGAACGCCGCGTGTGCGGCGCGCACCGCCCGCTCGACGTCTTCGGATCCGCCCACCGGCACGGTGGCGACGCCGGCCTCGGTGGCGGGGCTCGAGATCGTCTCGGTGCGGCCGTCGGCCGCGCCCGTCGCTTCGCCGTTCACGAACAGCTGGAAACTCTTCATGCCGGTCCCTCCAGATCCGATGGTCGCAGGGGGTGGTCGCGATTCGTAGTGAGAAAACTACCAGAGCGGAGCGCCGACGCCAGCCGCTGGGCATCGGGGTCGTGAGTGGGCGAGAATCGACCCGCTCACCTCGGGAGAAAATCGCCATGTCCGCCGCATTCGCCAAGCTCGCACTCGTCCCGCTCGTCGCCGCGCTCGCTGTCGTCGCGCCGCTCGTCGCCGCGCCGCCCGAGCCGTCGACCTTCTCGATCGTCGCCGCCGACCCCGAGGCGGGCGAGGTCGGCGTGGCGGTGGCGAGCCGCTTCTTCGCGGTCGGCAGCGTGGTGCCGTTCGGACGCGCCGGAGTCGGCGCGGTGGCGACCCAGGCCTCCGCCAACACAGCCTACGGACCACGCGGGCTCGAGCTCCTGGCGCTCGGCGCCGCGCCGGCGGAGGTGCTGGCGATCTTGACCCGCAGCGACGACGCCGACCGCAGCCGGCGGCAGGCGGGAGTGGTGGCGGCGAGCGGCGCCGCGGCGACCTACACCGGTACAGATTGCAACGCCTGGGCGGGTGGGCGGAGCGGACGGGGCTACGCGGTGCAGGGGAACATCTTGACCGGCGAGGAGGTGGTGATCGCGATGGAGCGCTCCTTCCTCGCCAGCGCCGGCAAACCGCTCGCCGAGCGACTCTTCGCAGCGCTCGCCGCGGGCGACGCCGCCGGCGGCGACAGCCGCGGTAAGCAGTCGGCGAGCTTGGCGGTTTTCCGCGAGGGGGGCGGCTATGGCGGCCGCGACGATCGCGCCATCGATCTGCGGGTCGACGATCACGTTGAGCCGATCGTCGAGCTCGGGCGGCTGGTCGATCTGGCGCTGGTGAACGACCTCTGGAACCGCGCCTGGTCGGCCTTCCGCTCCGGCCGCCGCGGCGAGGACCTGAAGTGGCAGGAGGCGACGCTGGCCAAGGCCGAGGCGACGCACGCCACGGTGCTCGCCGAGGTCCTCTACGACACCGCCTGCGTCCGCCTCGCCAACGGCGACGCGGCCGGCGCCCGCCTCGCCCTCGACGCCGCGCTCGCCAAGAATCCGAAGCTCGCCCAGCAGGCGGCGGGCGACCCCGACCTCGCGGCGCTGCGCGCAGCGGAGAAGTGAGGCGGGTCCGCCACGAGCGACTGTCGTCTCGGAAGGATTCTAGTATCTGTCGAATAGGACTCCATTCTGATAGATTCTGGAATCATGAAGACGTCGGTGGATATTCCAGAGGAGGCACTAGCGGAGGCGATCCGGCACAGCGGCGCCAAGACCAAGAAGGAGGCGATCGTGACCGCGATCGTCGACTACAACCGCCGCCGCCGGGTGGCTAGGCTGGCGGCGCGGTTCGGCACCTTCGACGGCATGATGACCCAGGAGGAGCTGCAACGCTCCCGGGAGAACCGACATCGCCGCTGAGGTCGTCCTCGTCGACACCTCGTGTTGGATCGAGACGCTACGCAGCAGGGGCGACGCGGCGATCCGCAAAGAGGTTACCGACCTGGTCGAGGAGGGGCGCGCGCGCTTCTGCGAGATGGTGCGGCTCGAGCTCTGGAACGGGATGTCCGGCGACGACGAAGCGGCATTCCTCGTCGAGCTCGAATCGGTGGTGGCAACGGTGCCGACGACGGCGGAGGTCTGGACCGAGGCGTTCCGACTCGCGCGACGGGCGCGCGCTGCCGGACTCACTGTACGCAACGCGGACCTGCTGATCTTCGCCTCGGCGCGCAGGCACGGCCTGCGCCTCCTCCACCGCGACAACCACTTCGACCAGCTCGCCAAGCTCACCGCCCGGAAGCGGTGACCGGGCTTGCGAGGCGCCTCTGCATCGCCGGCCGGCGCGATCAGAAGAGGCAGGCGGGGCGCGGCTGGCGCCGGTGAGTGTTACCGTTCGCATCGCTAGACACGGGGGAAACGCATGAGTGCATCCTCGAGTTCATGGGAAGACCTCGGCAAGTTGGTCCTGCGCGTTGCGGTGGGCGGGCTGCTGCTCTTTCACGGTGTCGCCAAGCTCCAGAACGGCGTCGGCTGGATGGCGCCGCTGCTCGCGGAGCTCGGGCTCCCCGCCTTCGTCGCCTACGGCTCCTATGTCGGTGAGGTGCTGGCGCCGCTCCTCCTCCTGGTCGGCTGGCAGGCGCGGATCGCGGCGCTCGTCGTGGCCGCCGATCTGACGATGGCGATCGTGCTGGCGCTGAGATCGAAGATCTTCGCGATTGGGGGGGGAGGGGGTTGGGCGATCGAGCTCGAGATCTTCTTCATTCTCGGCGCGCTGGCGATCTTCCTCCTCGGCGCCGGGCGCTACGCCGTCGCCGCCGGTTCGAAGAGCAAGAGCTGAGCGAGAGGAGGAGCCGTGCCGTTCACGCCAAGGCCGAGCTCGTCGGGACGTACCAGAAGAGGAAGTGAGGCCTAGCTCGGACGCCTTCCGTCAGCGGCGCGGCCGTGCCCCGCTTTTTCTGACCTCTTCGACCAGGCTCTCGAGATGGCGCATGAGGAGGGGGGGATCGAGCAGCGCGAGGTGGTGGACAGGCTCGATCACGAAGGAGCTCTCGGTGAACTCGTCGCCGAGCACGTTGCTCTCGAGATGGCGCGACAGCAACCCCTCCGCCGGCGCGGCCTCCTCGTTCGAGAAGACCAGCCGGACGTGCGGGATCTGCCGCCGGGCGGCGCGATACCAGTCGGCCAGAGGGTCACCGGGCTGCTCGAACGGCGCGACCAGGTCGGCGGCATAGCGCTTGAGCGGCTCGACGTCCGAACCGAGCTTCATGAAGGTCTGCGACAAATAGGAGTGCAGCACCAGCCAGGTGGAGAGCGTGTCGATGTTCATCGCGAGCGACTTCAGCACCGCGAGGATCCCTTGCGGATTGCTGGCGTCGAGGTGGACATAGTGCCGTGAGGCGAAGCAGGTCTCGAGGCTCACGTTGGCTCCCAGGGCCAGGAGGCCGGCGACCTCGACGCCGGCACCCCCGACTCCACCTTGGCTGTCACCGTCGTGGATCATGCGCAGGAGCTGATCGGCGCCCGCTGAGTGTCCGACCAGGATCGTCGTCTTGGGTCGGCACTCGTGCACGAGCTCGCGCAGCAGGATGCGGAGCAGCCGCGAGTGATCGTCCATGCCCAGCACTGGGCGATGCGTCTCGCGGCGCCCGAATCCGACCAGCGAAGGGGCCACGGCGCGGTAGGGCGACAGGCGGAGCACCGTTTCGAAGCGGCCGTCGTCGGCACCGATGGCATGCACCAGGACGACCAGTGTGTCCGACTCGGCCCGGTTGTCGAGGAAGGTCATCGGATACCCGACCAGGCGCGGATTGCGCTCCGAAAGCTCGCGTACGTGCGCGGCGGTCAGGATGATCTGGCGCTCGATCGGTTGGTCGTTTCCCTTCGGCGTCGAAGCAACGCTTGCGGCGCCGCGTTCGAGCTCGCGGCGCAGCTCCTCGAGCTCGTTGCGAACGTCCTTGCTGGTCTGGATTCGCCGCTCCGGGTCGCGGGCGAGGCAGCGGCGGAGGATCCGCCCGAGGTGCGCCGGCGCGTCCGGCAGGAGCTCGGCGAGCGGCACCGGATTCTCGTGCAGGATGGCGTGCAGCACGGCGATCTGCGTCGCGCCATGGAAGGGGCGCTGCCCGGTCAGCATCTCGAACAGGACGACGCCGAGGGCGAAGACGTCGGCGCGGCCGTCGACGGCTTCGCCGCGCACCTGCTCGGGCGCCATGTAGGCGCAGGTACCGAGGAGGATTCCCGCCTGGGTCGCGCTGACCGTGAGCTCTGAGCCCGCCGCTGCCGAGGCTCCCGTCGCGCCCGATCCGAGGACGGCTTCGGGCTGGGTCAATTTCGCCAGCCCGAAAATCGAGCACCTTCACCTGCCCGTGGGTGGTGACGAACAGGTTCTCGGGCTTGAGGTCGCGGTGGACGATCCCCTTCGCGTGCGCTGCGACGAGGCCCTCTGCCGCTTGGCCCGCGAGGTCGAGTGCGGCACGAATCGAGAGTGGACCCTTCGCGATCAGTGCGCGCAGGCTCTCCCCTTCGAGCAGCTCCATCACCACGAAGGGTGCCTCGTCGTGAGTTCCGACGTCGTAGATCGCGCAGACGTTGGGGTGGCTCAGCGCCCCGGCGGCGCGGGCCTCCTGCTCGAATCTTCGCAGGCGCTCGGGATCGCGCGCGCACTCGGGAGTG
>CAZPYU010000119.1:0-3098 GCA_964590905.1 uncultured Thermoanaerobaculia bacterium | reverse complement strand
CTGCACGTACCTCTGCCGACGCTTCACCCTGGCCCTCGCGGACCAACGTGCACGGCTCGAGGCCAGTGGGGCTCGCTAGACCTTCACTGTATGACTCTTTCATTCACGACATCCCGCCGGTTTTGACCGGCGCACGCGGAGGCGCGGAGAACGCGGAGGCGCACAGGGAAGGCTTCACAAAGAGCGGATCGCCGAGCTGAGGATCACGCGGCGGATCCCTTGCTTCAGGAGTGGGGCGTTGAAGTTGATCAGCAATCCGAGCGGCCTGCAGGACAGCTTCAAGTAGGTGAGGAGCTGCGCCATGTGGAGGTCATCCAGTGCCTGCACCGATTTGAGCTCGACGATGAGCCGCTGCTCCACGACCAAGTCGAGCCGGTAGCCGCATTCGAGCCGCACTCCGCGGTACGAAACGGGAAGGGGCACTTCCGCCTCGACGCGCATTCCCTGCCCCCTGAGCTCATGCACAAGGCAGACCCTGTAGACCGATTCCAGGAGCCCAGGCCCGCGTTCCCGATGAACTTCCACTGCCGCCCGAATCACTTCCCCGCTGATGTCCGTTTCGCCGTCCATGTTGTTCTCCTGTGGTTGTTCCCGTACCCATCCCTCGAAGTTTCCTCGTCTCCTCTCCCAAGACGTTCCTCCCTTCCTACGGTTTCCTGCTCCGTGAATCTCCGCGTTCTCCGCGCCCCCGCGGTTGACTCTTGATCCCCTGCGTGCACTCTCCCGCAGCGTCATGCCGGCGCGCGTCGGGAACCTCTGGCCAACGATCGTCTCCTTCAAGAACCTAGCCCGCGCCGCGCGTCGTGCTGCGCTTGGCAAGCGACGCGTGGCCGGCGTGGCCCGCTTCCTGGCCGACCTCGAGCCGAACGTCCTGCGCCTGCAGCGCGAGCTGGAGGACGGGAGCTGGCGGCCGGGGCAGGCCTACACTTTCGAGATCCACGACCCGAAGACGCGCACCATCACCGCCGCGCCCTTCGCTGACCGCGTCGTGCACCACGCGCTGATCGACGTGCTCGAGCCGCATCTCGAGCGGCGCATGCTGTCCGAGAGCTTCGCCTGTCGGCGCGGCAAGGGCACACACCGGGCACTGTCTCAGGCGAAGAAACTCGTGCGGCGCTACCCGTGGTTTCTCCAACTCGACGTCCGAAAGTTCTTCGAGTCGCTCGATCATGAAGTCGTACTCGAGACGTTCCGGCGTGTGATCAAGGACAAGCGCGTGCTCGCACTCCTCGAATGCATCGTGCGCACCGGCGGCAAAGACGACGTCGGGCTCCCGATCGGGAACCTGACCAGCCAGTGGGCCTGCAACCTGGTGCTCGACCGACTCGATCACCCCGTGAAGGAGTGCCTGCGCATCCCCGGCTACGTGCGCTACATGGACGACTTCGCGCTGTTCGCGCCCGACAGGGCCCGGCTCGTCTCGGCTCATGGCGAAGTGCGCTCCTTTTTGCGCGACGAGCTGCGTCTGGAGCTGAAGGATCGCGCCACCAAGCTCGCACCGGTGCGCGAAGGCCTGCCATTCCTCGGCTGGCGTATTCACCGCGGAACGGTGCGCCTGCGGCCTGAGAACCTCCGTCGTCTGCGCGCGCGCGTGAAGCATCGCCTCTGGGAACACAGGACGGGCCGCATCAACCAGGAAGGCCTCCTCGCGTGCCTGCGCTCGACCACCGAACACCTGCGACACGGCTCGACCCTCTTGCTGCGCCGCCGGTGGCTCTTTCCAATTTCTGCTCTGTGATCCTCCGCGCCCTCCGCGCCTCCGCGGTTGCTTCGGAAGAACCGCGGAGTCGCGGAGGACGCGGAGTCCTGAGGGGGCGGGTCCCCGGCTCTTCCAACCGCGTCAACCGCGGTGGCAGCTTCGACAACGCGGCCGTGAACGCGCGCTCGGCGAACCGCAACAACAACACGCCCGAGAACGCGGACAACAACCTCGGCTGCCGCCCCGCCAAGACATCTCCTCGCCCGATCGCCGTGGCCGCCGCGAGGCGTCCCCGGCGCCGCGCACCGCGATGTCCAGACCCGCTTCCTGCGCCGGCTTCACCGCCGGCCGAACAGCACCGCGCAGGCGGGAGTCGTAGGCAAGACGCCGAGCCTCCCGCCTGCCTTTCCAGCCGGGGACGACGATGTCCTTCCGCGTCCTTCCGCGGAATCCCCGTGACTGGCCCACAGCGGTCTTCGAGTCCATCTCTCCAAACCTCGAACTCGAAGCGAGGATGCTATGCTCAGGGTCGTCATGGCAACCGGAACGAATGGCAACGGGGAACCGCGCGAGCTCTTCGAGGCTGCGCTGCGCCTGCCTCCGGCGGCACGGGCCGCCCTGGCCGGAGCCCTGATCGAGAGCCTGGACGAGACGATCGACGAGGGCGCCGAGGCGCTCTGGGCCGAAGAGATCGAGCGACGACAGCGGGAGCTGGATCAGGGACAGGTCCGGACCATCCCCTGGAGCCAGGCGCGCCGCGCGATCCAGGGCGGTTGATGGCAGGCCACCCGCGGGTCGACTTCCACCCGGAAGCCGTCGCCGAGGCGCGCGCCGCGTACGCCTGGTACGAGCGGAGGGACCCACGCGCGGCGGCAGCCTTCCTCGGCGAGCTCGATCACGCCGTGGCGCGCGTGCTCGAGTCCCCGCGAGCCTGGCCCGCATTCCTCGGCCGCTCGCGCCGATGTCTCTTCGATCGGTTCCCGTTCTTCCTCGTCTATCGCAAGTTCGACGATCGAATAGAGGTCCTCGCGGTCGCCCACGCGAAACGACGGCCAGGCTACTGGCGCGACCGGTGACCCCCCCTCCTGTCCTGAGGGTCGCCCGAGGCAGCGCTGTGTGAACGCGCCAGCGGTTCCAGGTTGCTCCGTCCGTTCAAGACCTGGGCGCTCGCCGGGCGGAGGATCAGCGCAATGCTCGAGCTGATTCTCGCCCTCGTCGTTCCGAGCTGCGCGGCGTCGCTCCCGCGGCAAGACGACGGGCGCGGCTGGCGCTGGGCCGAGCTCGAGCTCGACGTCTGGATCGAAGCCGAGCTCGGGAGCGTGCACCTCGAGGTCGGTGGGCGTGCTCCGGATCTGCTTCAGGTGTTCGTCGACAGCCGCCTGTAGCAGCAACAGCTTCA
>CAZPYU010000118.1:0-3466 GCA_964590905.1 uncultured Thermoanaerobaculia bacterium | reverse complement strand
GATCGACGAGCGCACCGCGGCGGTCCTGGTCTCGGCGGTCTACTTCGAGACGGCGCGCATCGTGCCCCATCTCGGCGAGCTCGCCGCGGCGTGTGCAAACCAGAGCGTGCCGCTGCTCGTCGATGCCTACCACGCGCTCGGCGCCATCCCGTTCTCGCTGAGCGCGGAAGGCCTCGAATCGGCGCTGGTGACGGGCGGCGGCTACAAGTACCTCCAGTTGGGAGAGGGCAACGCCTTCCTACGGCTGCCGCGCGGCCTCGATCTCCGACCCGTGACGACCGGCTGGTTCGCCGAGTTCGCGAACAAGAGCGGGCGCGCGAGCTGGGAGCACGTCGACTACGCGCCCGGTGCCGGGGCGTTCGGCGGCGCCACATACGATCCGTCGAGCCACTACCGCGCGGCGCGCGTCTTCGACTTCTTCCGCGACCAGGGGCTGACGCCCGAGCTGTTGCGTGCCGTTTCCCAACACCAGCTGCGGAGGCTCGGCGAGCGCTTCGATGCCCTCGAGCTGCCCGCGACCACGATCTGCCGCGATCGCAGCGTCGGCCTCGATCAGATCGGCGCGTTCCTGGCGCTCGAAACACCGCGCGCAGTCGAGCTACAGCGCGCGCTTCTGGCGCGCGGCGTGTTCACCGATGCCCGCGGCCGCTATCTGAGAATGGGTCCCGCTCCCTACCTTGCCGACGCCCAGCTCGACGCCGCAATCGACAAGCTGGGCGAGGTCGCACGCGCGCTCGGCTAACGGTCGCGAAGCAAGCCGCTCCTACCAGCGACTCGAGGCGCCGCCGCCGCCGAAGCTCCCGCCGCCGCCCGAGAAGCCACCGAAACCGCCGCCGCCCGAGCCGCCTCCTTGGAAGCCGCCGCCTCTCCAGCCGCCCGAACTGAATCTCCCGCCCCGGTTGGCGCGCGCGATCGCGACGAGAACCAGCAGGAAGATCACCAGAAAGACGATCCCTCCGGCCCCCAACCCGTCGCGTCGATGCGACGAGGCAAGCTGCCGAGACGCAGGATCGGGCTCGTACTCGCCGCGCGCCGCGGCGAGAATTGCCTCGACGGCCGCGGCGATCCCCTCGTCCCAATTGCCCTGCCGTAGCCGCGGGACCAGAACCTCTTCGAGAATTGTCTTCGACTCGAGATCGGTCAGCGCCCCCTCGAGCCCGTAGCCGATCTCGAGGCGGAGCGCGCGATCGTCGACGAAGGCGAAGAGGACGGCGCCGTCGTCCTCCTTCGCCCTCCCGACACGCCAAGCTTCGGCGACCCGCTGCGTCCAATCGTCCAGCGCGGCGTCGGGGGGGAGCGCGCGGAAGATCGCGACCACGATCTGGCTCCCCTGCTCGCGCTCGAACACTTCGAGGCGGCTTTCGATCTCCATCGCAGCTCCGGCCGAGAGCACTCCTGCTTGGTCAAGCACCCACCGCGCCGGCGCCGGTGGAAGCGCCGGCTCGCCCGCCGCCGAAAACGCCGACACCAAGGCGACGATCAGCCCCGCGAAAGCTCGCGAAAACAGGTTCGAAGCCGACAAGCCTCTTTTCCCTTCTATGAGCAGTCGCCTCTTGGATCGATGGAGCCCTCTCACGCCTCAGTTGTTCGAGAAATCGACCTTCGGCGCCTCTTGCGCCGTCACAGCCGCTTCGAAGTAGGGGCGCTTGGCGAAGTGCCAGCCGAGGATTCGAACGAGGAGGTTGGTCGGAAACTTGAGAAGCCGGGTGTTGAACCCTTGCGCCACCTCGTTGAAGCGCTTGCGCTCGACAGTGATCCGATTCTCGGTCCCTTCGAGCTGGGTCATGAGATCGCGAAAGGCGACCGTCGAGCGCAGCTCGGGGTACTGCTCGACAACAACCAGGAGGCGCGAGAGTGCCGACGAGAGCCCATCCTGCGCCTGCTGGAACTGAGAGAACTTCGCCGGGTCGTTCAAGATCTCCTGCGTCGCCGCCGACGAGATCTGCCCCACTCGGCTACGCGCCTCGACCACCGCAGTCAGCGTCTCCTGCTCGAAGTTGGCCGAGCCCTTGACAGTCTCGACCAGATTGGGCACCAGGTCGGCGCGACGCTGGTAGACGTTCTGCACCTGCGCCCACGCCTCCTCGACCCCCTGCTCGGAAGCGACAAGCTGGTTGTATTGCCCAACTCCGACGAAAGCGAGCAGTAGCGCAACCGCGCCGAGCACGAGCAGACAACCGACGGTTCGAGTCATGGCACGACCTCCGCGGCGAGAGTGTAACAACTCGGGCGCGACATGACCTGAAAGTTTGTTGCCTCTCTTTCCGTCTTGGGGTGGCGATGAGGCTTCACATCGCCACGAACTGTCGGGAGGCCAGATGTACAATCGCGCCGTGGACATCTCGTACGAAACCGACGCTCCGCTGGGAATCGCAGCGATCGGTCCCTACCGGGAGACCGACTACTGGAACCTCCCGGACGAGCCGCGCTGCGAGTTGCTGCACGGGCGGCTGGTCGTGACACCGTCGCCCAGCCTCAGCCACCAGCGCGTGCTCTACGCCCTGGTACGAATCTTCCACGACTTTGCTCGGTCTTGCGGCGGAGAGGTGTTCTTCGCGCCGCTCGACGTTCGCCTGGCCGACCACTCGATCGTCCAGCCCGATCTGATCTACGTCTCGCCGGCGCGCAGCGGCGTGCTGCGCGAGCGGATCTTCGGAGCGCCCGATCTCCTCGTGGAGGTGCTCTCGCCCTCCACGGCATCGAGGGACCTCGGCGCCAAGCTCCAGCTCTACGCCGAGTCCGGCGTCGTCGAGTACTGGATCGTCGATCCGACGAATCGTACCTTCGAGTTTCTCGAGAACGACGGTGGCACATTCCGACTCCGCCTGCCGTTCGACGGCCTCTACCGGTCCGCGCGCTTCGCAGGCCTCGAGGCCGACAGCGGCCAGTTCTGGCACGACCTCCCCGGTTGAGCTCCTCGACTCGATCTGAACTGCCTCCTGGAGCAACTTGCTTTCCCCACTCCCCTCCTTATCTGAGAGCTTGTCTGTTCCGTACCAGGGCAGCTCGCGGAAGTGTCCTCAGGCCGTACGACTTCGCTCGTAGACGAGAAAGTCGAATGCGGGGTGATCGCTCTCGGCCTCCGCCGGGTGCGCCTCGCGCTCCAGGAGCCGCCAGCGCGACGAGTCGTACTGCGGAAAGCGGGTGTCGCCGTCGTAGGAGCGATGGATGGCGGTGAGATAGAGGCGCTCGACCAGGTCGCGCTCGAGCGCCTCGCGGAAGATCCCCGCGCCGCCCGCGACGAACGGCTCGGCGTCCGCCGCCGCCTGCGCCCGCCCGATCCCCTCCTCGACCGAGCGGACGTAGAGCAGACCCGGCCGATCTTCGCCGGGCGTCCGCGTCACGACCACGAAGGTGCGATCCGGCAGCGGCTTGCCGATCGACTCCCAAGTCGCCCGACCGACGATCAGGTGGTGTCCGCTCGTCAACCGCTTGAACCGTCGCAGGTCGGCCGGCAGGTGCCAAG
>CAZPYU010000117.1:0-10305 GCA_964590905.1 uncultured Thermoanaerobaculia bacterium | reverse complement strand
CGGGAATAAAACTTCCGTACTTCCGCATGTTCTCCGCTAGATCCGCTGGGTTGAAGATGATGGAGATGTAGAAATAGCTGAAGAAGATGATGCCGACGACGTAGAGCAGGTAGTGCAGCGGCTGGCCCCAGCTCAACAGGTCGGTGATCCTCTGCAGCCAGGGCGCCTGGAACATCTGCGATACAGTCGCTGGAACGGCCATCAGCGAGCTCGCGAAGATCACTGGAATGACGCCCGCCGTGTTGACCCGCAAAGGCAGGTAAGTGCTCTGCCCGCCGTAGACCTTCTTCCCCACCATGCGCTTCGCATACTGCACTGGAATGCGCCGCTGCGCGCGCTCCATGAAAACAATGAACGCGACGACAGCGACCATGAACACAATGAGCACCAGCACGCCCACCAGCGAGAGCTCATCGGTGCGAACCTTTCCGATCGTGTCCACGATGGCTCTCGGCAACCCGACGACGATACCGGCGAAGATAATCAGTGAGATCCCGTTTCCGACTCCGCGTTCACTGATCTGCTCGCCGAGCCACATGATGAAGGCGCAGCCAGTGGTGAGCGTCAAGACCGTCATCGCACGAAAGCCCCAGCCCGGAGTGATGACGACCGCCGCGTTCCCTGGCGTCCGCATCCCCTCGAGCATGAAGCCGATACCGAGACCCTGAATGATGGACACCACCACGGTTCCGTAGCGCGTGAGTTGAGTGATCTTGCGTCGACCCAGCTCGCCCTCCTTCGACAGCTTCTCGAGGTACGGAACGACCACGGTCATCAGCTGGAGGATGATCGACGACGTGATGTAGGGCATGATGCCGAGCGCGAACACCGCGACTCGCCCGAGGCTGCCGCCGGTGAACGTGTTCACGAATCCCAGAAACCCACTCTGGATGGTATTCATGAACTCGACCAGTGCCTTCGGGTCGACACCCGGGATGGGGATGTAGCAGCCGATCCGATACACCGCCAGGAGCGCGAAAGTGAAAAAAACGCGGCGGCGCAGGTCCGGGATCGCGAAGATATTGCGCAGGCTGCCGAGCACCTCAGCCGACCTCCTCGCAGCGACCGCCAGCACTCTCGATCTTGGCGCGAGCGCTAGCGCTGAATTTGTGGGCTGCGACCGTCACGGCCGACGTGAGCTCGCCGCGCCCGAGCACCTTGACCGGCCGCTTCGGGTGCACCAGCCCGCGCTCCGCGAGCAGCTCCGGCGTAACGCGGACTCCCAGGCTGCCGATCGCACCGACGTTGACGACCACGTACTCGACGCGGAACTTGTTGGTGAATCCACGCTTCGGCACCCTGCGGATCAACGGCATCTGTCCGCCTTCGAACCCAGGCCGCGACCGATAGCCGGTGCGCGCCTGTCCACCCTTGTGGCCCTTGCCGGCGGTCTTCCCGAGGCCAGAGCCCGGGCCGCGGCCGACCCGCTTGCGAACGTGTTTGCTGCCCTTGGCGGGAGCGAGATCGTGCAGTTTCATTTCATTCCTCGATGACTTCGACCAGGTACGCCACTTTCGCCACCATGCCCCGAACCGCGGGCGAATTCTCGCGCTCGACCTGGTGCCGGATCCGACGCAAACCCAGCCCACGCAGCACCTCACGGTGTCCGGGCTGGGTACCGATCGCGCTGCGTACTTGCCGGATCCGAATCTTTCCGCCCTCGCTCATGCTCGTCCTCTCCGCGGTACTCAGACCGGATCAATCGATGAAACAACCACCGAAGTTGCACGGCGGTTTTCGAGGCGCAATCCGAGCAGCGCATCGAAAGTCGCCTTGACCACGTTGGCAGGGTTCGTCGTTCCGAGCGACTTGGTGAGAATGTCCTGAATTCCAGCCGCTTCCACGACGGCGCGCACGGGACCCCCAGCGATAACTCCTGTACCTTGGGAGGCGGGCTTCAGAAGAACCCGGCCTGCACCAAAATGGCCCAGCGATTCGTGGGGAATCGTGCTGCCGCTCATAGGTACCGAGATCAAGTTCTTCTTGGCGACCTCGATTCCTTTGCGAATCGCCATGGGAACCTCCTTCGCCTTTCCTGCCCCGTAGCCGACGCGGCCGCTGCCGTCGCCAATCACCACCAACGCCGAGAACGAGAAGTTCTTGCCGCCCTTGACCACTTTCGTCACGCGGTTGATGTGAACCACCTGCTCGACGAACTCGCTCTCCTGCTCGAAGTCTCTAGCCAATGCATATCCCCTTAGAACTCGAGGCCCTTGGCGCGGGCCGCTTCGGCCAGCTCCTTGACCTTGCCGTGGTACTGATAGCCGCCGCGATCGAAGACCACTTTGCGGATTCCGTGTGCCAGCGCCCGAAGGGCGACGGTCTCACCTACCAGCTTGGCGGCGACCCGATTCGCAGCACCTCCAGTCAGCAGCTTCTTGAGCTCGGGCTCGAGCGAAGCCGCGGCGACCAAAGTGTGACCCCGGTCGTCGTCGATCACCTGCGCGTACACGTACTTCTCGCTCTTGAACACCGCGAGGCGAGGGCGATCTGCGGTCCCGTTTAGCCGCTGCCGCAGCCGCCGATGGGCGCGCTTGCGCCGGTACTGCTTCTCGAAGACCTTCTTTCCACCCATGTCCGACATGACGCTTCTCCCTGCCCAGTACTACTTGGCGCCGGCCTTACCGACTTTGCGACGGAGAATTTCGTCGCTGTACTTGATGCCCTTCCCCTTGTACGGATCCGGGCGACGAAGGCCGCGAATCTCGGCGCAGACCTGCCCGAGCAGTTGGCGATCAGCGCCCGAGAAGGTAAGCCGGTTTGCCTTCGCGTCGACCTCGACCTTGATCCCCTGCGGAAGCTTGTAGACCACCGGATGAGAGTAGCCCAGCGCGAAATGAAGATCGCTTCCGCGGAGCTCCACCTTGTAGCCCACTCCGACGATCTCGAGCGTGCGGCTGAAGCCGTTCGTGACCCCGGAAACCGCATTTGCCAGCAGCGCCCGCAGCAACCCGTGCTTGGCGCGCTCGGGCCCCGTGTCGCCCCCACGACCGACGCGAATGACACCCTTATCGATCTCAACCGGATAGCCCGCTAGCAACGGCTGGCTGACACGCCCCTTGGGCCCCTCGGCTGTGAAAACTCCGTCCGCGACCGCGACTTTGATCCCAGTCGGGACCTCGATCGGCATTCTTCCGATACGCGACATGACCGGCGCCTCCCTACCAAACCTCGCAGAGGAGCTCGCCGCCGATGCGCTTCTCGCGTGCCTGCGCATCGGAGAGGAGTCCGAGATTGGTGGAAACCACGCCCAGGCCTCGTCCACCCAAGATCGGAGGGATCTCTCCCGCCCCACGATAGACGCGCCGCCCCGGCTTGCTCACCCGGCGCAGATGACTAATGGTCGGTGACCCACTCTCGTCGTAGTCGAGAAAGATGCGAATTACACCACGCGGTTTCTCGTCGAGAACTCGGTAGTTACGGATGAAGCCCTCCGCCATCAAGATCCGACAGATCTCGGCCTTCAGCTTCGACGTCGGAACGTCGACCCGATCGTGTTTGGCCAGATGGGCGTTTCGAATTCTCGTCAAGAGGTCCGAGACCGGATCCAAATTACTCATGTTTCTCTCCTTACCAACTCGCCTTGATCACGCCCGGCAGGTAGCCCTGCAGCGCCAGGTTGCGGAAACAGATTCGACACAGTCCGAACTTTCGCAGCACGCTCCGTGGGCGTCCGCAACGCCTGCAGCGGTTGCGCTGACGGATCTTGTACTTGAGCGTCTTGCGCGTCTTTGCCATGCGCGCGTCGGTTGCCATTGCTACAGTCTCCCCGTCTCTGCTCAGTTACGCGCGAACGGCATCCCGAGCTCGCGCAACAAGTGCAGAGCCTGCTCGTCGTTCGCTGCGGTCGTCACGAAAGTCACGTTCATCCCTTTCGCCTTGTCGACCTTGTTGAAGTCGATCTCCTGGAAGATCAGGTGATCCCTGATCCCGAGCGTGAAGTTGCCGCGCCCGTCGAAACTCTTGGAGGAGAGTCCTCGAAAATCGCGCACGCGCGGCAGTGCTACCGCGATCAGGCGATCGAGAAACTCCCACATCCGCTCGCCGCGCAGGGTGACCGAGCAACCGATCGGCACGCCCTCGCGCAGCTTGAACGAGGCGATCGATTTCCTGGCACGCCGAATCGACGGACGCTGGCCGGCGATCGCCGCCAGCTCCGCCGACGCGTCCTCGAGGATCTTGATGTTGGTGATTGCCTCCCCGACTCCCATGTTGAGCACGATCTTTTCGAGACGCGGCACCGCCATGACGTTGGTGATGCCGAACTCCTTGCGGAGTCGCGGCAACACGTCGTCTCGGTAGCGCTGCCGAACGCGGGGCGGCGGAGCGGTCTGCGCGGCCGCGGGGCTCTCCTTTTTCTCTTTCGCCATTTCGACTCTGCTCCTAACCGATGACCGCGCCGCTCTTCTTGGCGACCCGCGACCCTGATCCGTCGGGATTGCGTTTGCGGCCGATTCGCGTCGGCTTGCCGGTCTGCGGATCGAGAACCATCAGATTCGAGAGGTGAACCGGCGCCTCTTTCTCGAGAATGCCGCCCTGAATACCCTTCTGAGGGTTCTGCTTGGTGTGGCGCTTGACCAAGTTGATCCGCTCGACGATCGCCATCTGTCTGGCGGGTAACACCCTGAGGACACGGCCTTTGGCGCCGCGGTCCTTACCGGTGATCACCAGAACCTGATCGCTCTTCTTGATCTTGGTCTTCCTCATTCTCCGTTCTCCTTCCGCCCGCTTCGCCGCCACTCTCAGATCACTTCCGGCGCCAGCGACACGATTTTCATGAACTTACGCTCGCGCAGCTCGCGTGCCACCGGTCCGAAGACGCGGGTGCCTACGGGCTCCTTCTGGTCGTTGATCAGCACCGCCGCGTTGGTGTCGAAGCGAATGTAGCTGCCGTCGCCCCGTCTCTCCGCCCGCACCGTGCGCACGATCACGGCCTTGACGACCTGGCCCTTCTTGACCGTTCCGTCCGGCGTCGCCTCCTTCACGGAAGCCGTGATCACGTCTCCCAAGTGTCCGTACTGGCCCAAAGCGCCTTTGAGGTGGATGCAGGCGATCTTCCTCGCCCCGGAGTTGTCCGCCACTTCGAGGATCGTCCCCATCTGAATCATGGCTCAGCTCTCTTCCGCCCGCGCCAGGATCTCGGCTACGCGCCAGCGCTTGAGCCGGGAGAGCGGCCGGCTGGCAACCAGCCGCACGCGGTCGCCGGCGTGACAGCGATTCTCCTCGTCGTGCGCGTAGAACTTCGAGGTCCGCTTGGAGTAGCGCTGGTAGAGCCGGTGGAGCACCGTATGCTCCACCGCCACCACCACGGTCTTGTTCATCTTGCTGGTCAGGACGACGCCGATCTTCTCCTGGCGTCGGCCGCGACCGCTGGCCGAGGTCGTCTCGTTCATCGTTTTCCTCTTCACCCTGCCTTGCGCTTCTCGCGCGTGATGGTCAGGACGCGCGCCAATTGGCGTTTGGCCTCGCGGACCTTCGAGGGCTTCTCGAGTTGCCCGGTCACTTTCTGCAAGCGGAGGGCAAAGAGCTGCTCGGCGAGCTCCCGCTCATTCACGACGAGATCCGCCTCGCTCTTCTCGCGCAGCTCCTGCAACTTTGTGGTTCTCTTCATCGCATCTCTCCTCAGCGCAGATCCCCGTGACGGGAGAGAAAGCGCGTCTTGATGCCGAACTTGAACGCCGCCAGCCGCATCGCCTCGACGGCTATCTCGGGCGTCACGCCCTCGATCTCGTAGAGAATGCGCCCGGGCTTGATGACCGCTACCCAGCCCTCTGGATTGCCCTTGCCGTGGCCCATCCGGGTTTCGAGCGGCTTCTTGGTGAACGGCTTGTCGGGAAAGATACGAATCCAGAGCTTGCCACCTCGTTTCACGTGGCGTTGAATCGCGATTCTGCCCGCCTCGATCTGTCGTGCCGTCACCCAGCCCGCAGCCAGCGCCTGGAGTCCGTAGTCGCCGAAGGCGATTGCGTCGCCGCCCTTGGCAGGGCCGCCTCGCCGCCCCCTCTGCTGCTTGCGGAATTTGACTTTCTTCGGCATCAACATGTTCGTGATCCTCGCTCGTCACGCCGTGGCGCGACGACCCTTTTCCCTCAGCAGGTCGCCCTTGTAGACCCAAACCTTGACGCCGATGACGCCGTAGGTAGTGCGCGACTCTGCGAACCCGTAGTCGATGTCGGCCTTGAGAGTATGCAGCGGCAGGCGCCCCTCCTGGTACCACTCGGTGCGCGCGATCTCCGAACCGCCGAGCCGACCCGCCACCATGATCTTGACGCCCTTGGCGCCAAACCGAAAGGCCGACTCCATCGCCTTCTTCATGGCGCGTCGAAACGAGACGCGGCGCTCCAGCTGACCAGCGATCGACTCGGCCACCAGCTGGGCATCCAACTCCGGTCGCTGGATCTCCTGAATGTTGATGTGCACGGCCCGACCCGTTTGTTTCGCGAGGTCGTCGCGCAGCTTGTCGACCTCGGCACCCTTGCGTCCGATAATGATCCCGGGCCGCGAGGTATGGATCGTCACCCGCATCTTGTCGGCGGCGCGCTCGATGTCGATGTCCGAGACCCCGGCATGACCGAGTCGCTTTTTCAGACTCTCGCGCAGTGCAATGTCCGAGTGCAGGAGGTTGGCGTACTCCCTGCCTTGCGCGTACCAGCGCGAGTGCCAGGTCTTGTTGTAGCCCAGGCGGAATCCGTATGGATGTGTTTTCTGTCCCACCTTCAGCTGCCTCCCTGCGTGCCGGTCTTGCGACTATCGAGCGTGATGGTGATGTGGCTCTGGCGCTTCAGAATCCTGAAGGCGCGACCCATGGTGTTGGCGCGAATCCGCTTCAGGGCCGGCCCGCCGTCGACGAAGGCCACCTTGACATAGAGCCCGCCGACATCGACTCCCTGATCCCGATTCTCGACGTTGGCGACCGCGGAGCGCAGGAGCTTGGCCAGCGGACGAGCCGCCGACTTGCGCAAGGTGCGTAGAATCGTGGCGGCCTCCTCGACACCCTTGCCGCGAATGAGATCGACGACCAGCCGGACCTTCTGCGGCGAGGCCTGCAGGTTACGCAAGCGTGCACTGACTTCCATCGCTCTCCCTCTCTTCAGGCTCTCTTCGGCATGGCGGTCTTCTCGGCGGCTTTCTTGCCGCTGTGACCACGAAACGTCCGCGTGGCGGCGAACTCGCCGAGCTTGTGACCAACCATGTTCTCCGAGACGTAGACGGGGATGAACGCCTTGCCGTTGTGAACGGCGAACGTGTGGCCGACCATGTCGGGAATGACTGTCGAGCGGCGAGACCAGGTCTTGACCACTCGCCGATCGCCGCTCGCGTTCAGAGCATCCACCTTCGACCGCAGGTGGCTGTCGATGAAGTAACCCTTTTTGAGCGAACGCGACATCGCAGCTCCTCGTTCCTACTTCTGGTTGCGGCGGCGGACGATCATGGCGTCCGTCCGCTTGTTGTTGCGCGTCTTGTAACCCTTGGTCGGAACGCCCCAGGGGGTGCACGGATGTCGGCCGCCGGAGGTCTTGCCCTCGCCACCGCCCATCGGATGATCGACCGGATTCATCGATACGCCTCGGTTGTGCGGCTTCCTTCCTAGCCAACGCACGCGACCCGCCTTGCCGATCGAGAGATTCTCGTGCTCGAGATTCCCGACCTGTCCCACCGTGGCATAACAGTCGAGGTGGACCCGGCGGACCTCTCCCGACGGCAACTTGACCTGCGCCTGGGTTCCCTCTTTGGCCATTAGTTGGGCGGCGGTTCCCGCCGAACGGACCATCTGGCCGCCCTTGCCCTGTTTGAGCTCGATGTTGTGGATCATCGTCCCGAGCGGAATCAGACGCAGCGGCAGGGCGTTGCCGACGTTGATCTCGGCGCGATCACCCGCCACGACCGTCATGCCGATTTGCAGTCCTTCGGGCGCCAGAATGTAACGCTTCTCGCCGTCGGAATAGATCACTAGAGCGATCCGTGCTGAGCGATTCGGATCGTACTCGACTGTCGCCACCCGCCCCTGAATGCCGTGCTTGTCGCGGCGAAAGTCGATCTCCCGGTAACGTCGTTTGTGCCCACCGCCGCGAAACCACGAGGTGATTTCGCCGCGGTTGTTGCGACCGCCCGACGAAGACTTCCCAGTGGTCAGCGACTTCAGCGGACGGTCGGTGCTCAACTCCAAGAAGTCCGGATAGGACTGAAACCGGCTCGAGGAGTTCACGGGTCGAATCTGGCGAGTTCCCATTCTTCGTTTCCCTTCAGGCACCCTCGAAGAAATCGATCATTTTTTCGCCGGGTGCTAGCCGGACGTACGCTTTCTTCCAATCGGGGCGCCGGCCGGCGAAGCGACCCTGCCGGCGCACCTTGCCGTGACAGTTGGCGATGCGCACTTCGGCAACCTTGACCTTGAACAGTTTTTCCACCGCGCGCTGAACCTCGATCTTGTTCGCCCGCGTGTCGACCTCGAACGTTAGCGTGCCCGCGTTCTCGCGTTGCGCAGTCGATTTCTCGGTGATCAGCGGGCGGCGGACGATCTCCTGGACTCTCATGACTCGAGCACCTCTACGAGACGCCCGAGGGCCTGCTCGCTGACCACCAGCCACGACCGATCGACGACGTCGTACACCTGCACGCCCAGCGCATCGACGGTCTTGATCGCCGGATTATTGCGGGCGGCGAGCGCCAGATTCTCGTTGCCGTGGCGGTCTACCAACAAAACCTTGCCTTTTGCGCCGAGCACCAAAAGGAGCTGCACAAGGCCTTTGGTGTGATGCGTCGGTACTGCCAGGCTCTCGAGAACCACGACTCGTTCATCGCGCAATTTGCGGGAGAGGACGCAGCGAAGGGCATTTCGCTTCTCGCGCGCCGAAACGCCCTTCCCGTAATCGCGCGGCACCGGACCGTGAACGGTGCCGCCGTGGCGCCAGAGCGGGCTGCGAATCGATCCCACTCGCGCCCGTCCGGTGCCCTTCTGCTTCCACAGCTTGCGGCCGGCGCCCGCAACCTCGCTCCGCACTTTGGTTTTGTGCGTTCCGGCGCGCAGTCCAGCCAAGTAAGCCTGAACCACCGTGTGGACGAGGTGCTCCTTGAACGGGTACGAGACCAGCGAATCGGGGAGCTCGAGCTCGCGCACCGTCTTGTTGTCGAAATTTCTGACTGCGATCTTCATTGTTGGAGGTCTCCGACGGCTCAGCCGCGCTTGGCGCGCCGGATCGCCACGTAACCATTGGTCGCGCCCGGAACCGCGCCACGGAGATAGATCAGATTCTTTTCCTCGTCGATCTTCACGACCAGCAGGTTCTTGGTGGTCCGCCGAGCCCCGCCCATCCTCCCGGCGGCCTTCATCCCGGGATAGACGCGCGACGGAAAGGAGGAGCTGCCGATCGAGCCCGGGGCGCGGTGGAACATCGACCCGTGCGTCGCCCGGCCACCGCGAAATCCGTGTCGCTTGACTACGCCCTGGAATCCCTTGCCCTTGGTCACGCCGATGACGTCGACGTACTCTTTTTCCTGGAACATCGAGACCTTGACTTGATCGCCGGGACTCAAACTCTCGCCCGTGCCGATTCCAAACTCCTCGAGTCGTCGCGTCGGCGTAGCGCCCGCCTTCTTGAAGTGGCCCGCTGCCGGCTTCGAAACGCGCCGCGGTGGCCGCGCCTCGACGAGTCCGAGCTGAACGGCCTCGTAGCCATCGCGGCTGGAAGTTCGGATCGCCACCACAACGCACGGCCCAGCCTCTACGATGGTAACCGGCACCGTGGCGCCGTCCGCTGTGAAAATCTGGGTCATCCCCAACTTCTTTCCGAGCATTCCGTCCATGGTCCGATTCCTACTTGCCGAAAGCCTTGATTTCGACGTCGACGCCGGCTGGAAGCTCGAGCTTCATCAACGCATCGACAGTATTCGATGTCGGCTCGAAAATGTCGAGTAGCCGCTTGTGGGTGCGCACCTCGAACTGCTCGCGCGACTTTTTGTCGACGTGCGGCGAGCGGTTCACGGTGTACCGCACGATGTGGGTTGGGAGCGGGATCGGCCCCACCACCCGCGCGCCCGTCCTCCGAGCCGTGTCGACGATCTCGTAGGTCGATGTATCGAGGATGCGATAGTCGAACGCCTTGAGGCGAATTCTGATCTTGTCGTTCATCCTCGCGCTTCCCCCCCTCTGACCAATCTGTTCATGCGATCACTTCGGTGACAGTGCCAGCGCCGATCGTGCGCCCGCCTTCGCGGATCGCGAAGCGCACGCCCTTCTCCATCGCGATCGGATGGATGAGCACGATCTCCAGATTCACGTTGTCCCCCGGCATCACCATCTCCGTT
>CAZPYU010000116.1:0-3686 GCA_964590905.1 uncultured Thermoanaerobaculia bacterium | reverse complement strand
GCTCCGAGTGCACCGGCAAATCCACGCTCGCCGCGCGGTTGGCGGAGCAGTTCGGGATGCTCTGGGTGCCGGAGTACGCGCGCCAGTACGCCGACGCGAAGTGCTGCCCGCTCGACGCCGTGGACGTCGAGCCCATCGCCCGCGGCCAGATCGTGGCCCAAGACCGCGCGGCACGGACCGAGCGACGGCTCGTCCTCGACACCGATCTGCTCAGCACTGTCGTTTACTGCCGGCACTACTACGGCAGTTGCCCGGCCTGGATCGAGGCCGCGGCGCACGAGCGGGTCGCCGACCTCTATCTCCTCTGTCATCCCGACGTCCCCTGGGTCGCCGATGGAGCGCAGCGCGACCGTGGCGATCGGCGCCCGCAGATGCACGAGCTATTCGTTGCGGCGCTCGCGGAGCTCGGGGCACGGTGGGTGGATATTCGAGGTCCGTGGGCCGATCGCGAGCGGGTTGCGCGGGGCGCAATCGAGGAGCTTGTCGGGTAGGGTGAACAACCTATTGAGCATTCACAGCTAGCTGGCTGGCGGGCTCGCCTCGCGCCGGAGCAGGACGAGCGTGCGGTCGTCGGCGTACGGCACGCCGCGCACGAAGCTCTCGAGCGAGCGGTCGATCGCCGTCGCCAGCTGGGCAAGCGGAAGATCGCGCTGCTCACGACAGATCGCCTCGAGCCGTTCGAGCCCGTACTCCTCGTCGCTCCCATCGACAGCTTCGACGATCCCGTCGGTGTAGATGACGACTAGATCGCCCGGCGCGAGCGCCAGCTCGCGCGCCGTGTACTGCGCCTCGGCCAGCATGCCGAGCGGCACGCCGGTGGAGCCTAGCCGTTCGATCGTGCCGTCGCTCTGCACCAGGAGCGACGGATTGTGGCCGGCGTTGGCGTAGCGCAGCTTGCCGTTGGCGACCTCCACGGTGGCGACGAAGCTGGTGGCGAACTTAGCGGGCGGCGTGCGCTGGTAGAGGAGCTTCGAGACGCGCCGGCAGAGCTCCTCGACCGGCATGCCGACCTCGATCGGACCGGCCGAGAGCGCTTCGAGCGAGGCCGTCAGGAGCGCCGCCGCCATCCCTTTGCCGGAGACGTCCGAAGCCATCAACAGCAGCTCGCCCTCGCCGCGCTCGACCACTTGATAGTGATCGCCCGAGACCCAGCGCGACGGAAAGCTGGTGCCGTAGACCGCCCAGCCCGGCGGCTTGGGCAGTGTGCGCGGCAGCAGACCGAGCTGGATCGAGCGCGCCAGCTGCAGCTCCTCTTCGAGTCGGCGGCGCTCGGCCGCCTCTTGCATCAGAGCGACGTTGCGGATGCGCATCGACGCGACGGCGGCGAGCGAAGTGAGCAGGCTCAGGTCCTCCTCGGTGAACGGGCGGACGAAGGCGCGGGAGTCGAGCGCGATCATGCCGAGCGGGCCCGACTCGTCGTAGAGCGGCGCCGCGATCAAGCTGCGCACTCCCGACATGCGGATCGAAGCCGCGGCGCCGAAGCGCGAGTCGGCGGCGACGTCGCAGACGATCGCCGACTGCCGCTTTTCGACCACCTCGTCGAGCAACGTCTTCGACAGCAGCGAGTCGCCCATCGAACCGGCGCTGCGGCGCGAGACCGCGGTTCGGTACTCGCCCGGTCCGTCGCGCAGCACCAACAGCCCCTCTTCCGGCTGCAGCGCCTCGAACGCCTTGTCGAGGATCATCTCGAGCAGTTCGTCGAGCTTGAGCGAGCGCGACAGGGCGCTGTGGACCTCGTTGAGGAGCTCCAACCGAGCCGCCAGCCGGCGTAGCGTCTCGGTGTCGAGCGCCGCGGAGATGTCGCCCGACAGCGAGTCGCGCAGCAGCTCGTCGGCGCTCTTGTAGACCGACTGCCCGGGCGCTATCGAAGAGACCGAGCTCGAAGAGCGCAGGATCGCCGACGAGCGCTCACCGCCCAAGATCGAGACGACGCTCTGCCCGAGCGCGATCTCGTCGCCGGGGGAGACGGCCACCCGGCCGTCGAGGTTCTGCTCGTTCAAGCGGGTGCCGCCGCGCGAGCCGACGTCTTCGACGAACCAGCTGCCGTTCTCCTGAAAGATCCGCGCGTGCCGCCGCGAGACGGCGCGGTCGGGAAGAACGATGTGGCACTCCTCGGAGCGGCCGAGGAGCGCCTCCGATCCGGAAATCTCGCGCTCGAACGGCGGCGCCGGGGGGGGTGAGACGATGCGGATGCGCAACACGATGCAGCAGTTTACCAGCGCTCCTCGTTCGAGGAGAGCGCTCTAGACGATCTCCCAGCGGCGCGCGAGGCGGCGCGCGAGAGCGAAGAAGACGACGCTCCAACCCAGGAGCACGGCGATCTCGGGCACGATGCCGGCGAGCGGCTCCTCACGCCAGAAAACGTCGAGAAAGCCTTCGAGGGCCCACGAGTTGAAGGCGACGAGGCTGGCGCGCTGCATCGCCTCGGGCATCAGGAAGCGCGGGAACATCGAGCCGCCGACCGCCGAGATCGAGAGCACCACCAGGTTGGAGAGCGCGACGAGTTGCTTGCGGGTCTTCGCGACGGTGGCGAGCAGGAGGCCGAAGGCCGAGGAGGCGAGCGCGGTCGGGATCGCCATGGCCAAGAAGCCGACAAAGTGTCGCGGCAGCTCGACGCCGAAGAGCGCCCACCCCCAAACGAACATCACCAGGAGCTGCACGACTCCGAGCGAGGTGAGGTAGGCGAGCTTGCCGAGTAGCAGCTGGTTCATGGTGATGCGGGTGGAGAGCAGCCGGTCGAGAGTGCCGCTCTCGCGCTCCTCGATCAGCGCTCCGCCGGCGCCCGCCGCGGTGAAGAGCAGGAACATCACCCCGAGACCCGCGGCGTAGAAGGCAGCGAGCGGATTCTTCTTCGTCTCGCCCAGCAGATCGCGGGTTTCGATCGTGACCGGCAACGCGAAGCCGCCACCGCTCTCGGCGCCGCCGGACGGCCGCTCGGTGCGCGCTTCCACCAGGAGCGCGGCGAAGCGCTCGCGCTGCTCGGGGCTGAATTCGGCGACGCGGTCGAGCGATTCGATCCCGCCCTCGAGGAGGAAGTCACCCAGACCGGTGAACAGCACCTTCTGCAGGAGGCCAGCCGCCAGCCGCGAAGCGATCGGATCCGAGCTATCGGCGACGAGCTCGAGCTGCGGTCGCACCACGTCGGGACCGAAGTCGAGCTTCGCGGCGCCAAAACCGGCCGGCACGATCAGGGCCACCGCCGCGTCTCCGGCACGCACCGCCGCCTCGACCGCGGCGCGATCGTAGAGCGGTGGTGTCTCAGCCGCCGACTCCGCCTGCGGCGCGCGTCGCAGGTCGAGCGCCGACTCGGTTGCCAACGCCGCCAGGAAGCGCCGCGAGCGCTCGCTGCCGTCTTCGTCCACGACCAAGAGCCGCACTTTGCGCGTCGCATCGCCGCCGCGTCCGGCGAAGATCGAGGCGAAGATCGAGAAGAAGACGATCGGCACCACGAAGGAGAGCGCCAGCGCGGCGCGATCGCGGCGCAGCGACAACCAGGCTCCGCGCACCACCGAGAAGATCATTCGCGCAGCTCCCGGCCGGTCAGCTGGAGAAAGACGGCCTCGAGTCCCGGGCTCAGGAGCTCGAGATCGTCGACGCCCGCCCCGCTGCGTTCGAACGCGGCGAGGAGGGCCGGAATAGTCACGGCCGGCTCGGAGGTCGAGAGCTCGAGCCGCTCGCCCACGATC
>CAZPYU010000115.1:0-2986 GCA_964590905.1 uncultured Thermoanaerobaculia bacterium | reverse complement strand
GCTCATCGTCGACGTCCTCGAAGTCGATCCGCTCGTCGGAGCGGGTTCGGAATCATGGAACCGCCTCGGTGAGTACGTCGAGCGCGATCCTGACGTCCCGGGCGCGTTCCGCTTCCGCCACGCGCTGATCCGCGACGCGGCCTACGAAGGTCTGTCGTTCAGGCGACGTCGCGAGCTCCACGGCCGCGCCGCCGAGGTGATAGAGCGAAACCAGGGAGACCGACCCGAGGAGGCGGCGGAGCTGCTGTCCCTCCACTACTTCAACGCCGGTCGCTGGCCCGAGGCTTGGAAATACTCGTGCCTCGCCGGGGATCTCGCGCGGGAGGTCTATGCGAATGTCGACGCCGCCCGCTTCTACGAGCGGGCGCTCCAGACGAGCGCGCACCTCAAGACCCTGGAGGACGTCGAGGTGGCAAGCACGTGGCGCTCGCTGGGCGAGGTTCGCGACGCCGCAGGCGACTACCGCGGAGCCCTGGACGCATGGAAGGCGACGACGAAGCTACTCAAGAACGACCCGATCGCGCAGGCCGAGGTCCACGAAGCGCGAGCTCTCGCCCGCTACCGTCTCGGCTCGTACAGCGACGCATTGCGCGAGACATCTGCCGGCCTGGACCGCGTCGCGTCACTGAACACTCCTGACGCCAAGCGGGTCGCGAACAGCCTTCTCGCACTTCGTGCGCTCGTTCATCTCGAGCAAGGCAAACCGCGTGAGGCGATTGCGCTTGCCATGACGGTCGTGAGCGAGGCGAAGCCGCTCGGGCCGAGCTACGCACTCGCTCGCGCCTACTCGGTACTCGACGGGGGCTTCCTCAATCTCGGCGAGCCCGAGAAGGCGGTGAACGAAGTCAAGGCCCTCGAGATCTACAGAGAGATCGGCGCAGCACGCTCAGCTGCCATCATCGCATCGAACCTCGGCGTGCAAGCGTACGCAGAGGGGCGCTGGCGCGACGCCACGAGCTACTACACCCACTCGCGGGCCGAGCTCGAGCGTCTGGGCGACTCGACCCAGGCGGCCTTCGCCGGCGCGAACCTGGGAGAGGTGCTGATCAGCCGCGGTTCGCTGGAGGACGCCGAGTCCGTCCTGTCGGAGGCACGAGGCGTTCTCCGCGCCGCCGAGCAAGTGACCGGCTCGATCTTCGCGGAGATCCAGCTTGCGCGTCTGGCTCTCGAGCGCGGCGACGTGGACGCGGCGGTCGAAGACCTCACCCGCGTCGTGGAGGAGGCCCTCACCCTCGGCAGCGCCTCGTACACACTCGAGGCCTCGATCTACCTCGCCGATGCACACGTGCAGCGTGGAGAGGCCGAACGCGCCCTCGCCGTCCTCGCCGAGGCGGAGCGGACTGTCGGGCTCCAAGCGTCGCCTCTGGCTGCGCACCTCGCTCGGGTCCGCGCGATCGCGTTGAGGGAGACGGATGACGTCCAGGGAGCGTCCGAACAGCTCGACCTCGCCCTCCTGATCGCCCGCCGTCAGGGGCTCCTCTACGAGGAGGCACAGACGCTTCAGGCGCTCGCGGACCTCGCGTCCGCAAGGGGACGCGAGCAAGAGGCACGCGAGGCGCTGGACGAGGCGGACCGCCTCGCCCAGCGCCTCGACGCGATGTCCTAGGTCCCGTTCCGGGCGCCGTCGACGAATGAAAAGAGCCAGGCGTCGTAGATTCGCCCGCTGGGCCCCGTGCCTGCCGAGTCGGTGCTCTGGAGCATGCAGGTCGAATGAGCACCGCCTGCCGGGAGCGGCTCAGCGGCCGGCATCGCCGGAGTGCTGCCACCTAGGTCGAACGGTGATTGTCCCGCGGCCAAAGGTGGGTCGCTCGGATGCGGACGCGGGTCGCTCCCGCACAGCTCCATCACCCGCCAGCCATCGTTGGTCCCATCGTTGATGTTGTCGATTCCGGAGTTATCCACGCCATCGTATGGCGCGGTGTCGTCGTACTCGAGCGTAATCGGGTTCTGATCGTCCCCGGTGATCCCCGTCCAATGAATGTGCTCGACGACCTCGTACGTCGTTCCACCCGGCGTAACGGGGTTCAGGGTGGCGAACAGCTGGTTGGTGCCAGGCGTGTACGAGTACATCACGACGTTGCCGCCCTTGCACTGACCGTTCTGAGCGACGAGCTGCGCCGAGTACTGGACCGTCCCCCCTGTTCCGCCGAACCCGATCCCTTCGAATGGGGTCGTACACCGGGGCTCGCGCGTAAGCGTCGAATAGCAAAACGTCGTGATCGAGGCCACGTAGAACGTCTGAGACGACGGCCAGCTGTACTTCGAGTCGGGCGTCGAATGGATGTCGGTGTCCGAGAAGACGCCACCGTTCGGGAACGCCTTGGCGGACGGGGTGTTGTTGAAGTAGTCGTACCACGCCGTCTTCGTCCCACCGTTGATCCCTACGTGGTAGACGACCGCGGCGTTGCCTTCCACGGAGAAGGAGAAGAACGACTTCGGATCCTTGCCCGCGCTAGGCGCCGTGACGACGAACTTCACACCGGTGGCTGGGTCCGTATACGTCCCCGGCGATGGTTTCGAGATCTGGAACTGACGCATCCCCGCGGGCTGCCCTGGATCGCCGTACTTCAGCTGTCCAGCCTTTCCGCAACTGAAGTTGCTTCCCCCGACGTTCGCGATCGACGGGGCAATCCCCTGACCGGAAGCAGGCAGGACTCCGCCACCTGACGTGTTGATTGCCAGAGCCGGAAGGACAAGCGCCAGCGCGGTCGAGGCTAGAACGACGAGCACCGCCGCCCAGGTCGCCTTCCGATGGTTGCGATAACCGTTGCGTACCTGCTCCGTCATCTCCCCCTCCTCCGCTTTTAGTTTGTGTGCCGCAACACGAAGCCCCAGACTTCGCGACGCGCGGAGTCTACTCTCCGGCAATCGACTGCGTCAGCCGTCCGGCGACCAGGTATCGACGATCGGGTGAACGCTCGGCGGCGCCAGTTCTCCGCCAGGGGACACTGTGCGCGGCCCGCCCGAGCGGCGACGGCGGAGTGGG
>CAZPYU010000114.1:0-13419 GCA_964590905.1 uncultured Thermoanaerobaculia bacterium | reverse complement strand
CCTCGCCGACCGTCGCAACCCGCTGGCGGGCGGCGAGCGAGATGGCATCCAGTCGCGTTTCGCCGGCGGCGGCGAGCGCGCGTGCCACCGCTTCAGGAGCGGGACGGGCGTCGGCGTCGACGGCGAGCAGCCAGTCCGAGTCGACGCCGGCGAGACCCCAGGCGAGCGCGTGCACCTTGCCGTTGGCTCCCTCCGGCGGCGGTGGCACCGCGAAAAGCTGGATCCGGCGATCGGACGCGGCGAGCGCGGCGACGATCGCCGCGGTCGAGTCGTTCGAGCCGTCGTCGAGCACGCGGATTTCGAGCGGTACGGTTTGCGCGGCGAGCGCGACGAGCGCCGCCGCGACGTTCTCCTCCTCGTCGCGTACCGGGAGGAGGACTGTCACTCGGGGCGGATTCGATGCCGCGGGCGGCAAGACCGGCGCTCGCGCGCGAGCCAGCGCCACGCGCGCCGCGCCGACGAGTACGGCTGTCGCGACCAGCAGGACGACGAGATTCAACGGGCTAGGGCGGCTAGCTGGCGAGCTGAACGTCGAGCAGGCCCGCGACCTCGCCCGGCTCGGGGAAGCGCCCGACCGCCCTCTTCGAGAAGACGAGGGCTCCGTCGAGGCGTACGTCGAAGATCCCTCCCGAGCCGCGGATCAGCTCCGGCACCAGCGCGAACCGCTCCTCGATCTCGGCCGCCAGACCGGCGGCGCGCGGTTTGTAGTTTCAGACGACGCAGTATTCGACCGTGATGCGCGCGGGCATGCTCCCTCCGATCAGCCCGATTCTACGGGACGCCGCCCGCAGATGGCGCCGGTGAAGAAGCGGGGATAGAGGTCGCGGATGCGCTCGAGATCGGGCACCACCTCGACCGCGGCGAAGCCGGCGATCGTGAGCGCTCGTCTCCACTGGGCGGGCTCGAGGAAGCCGTGATGAGGGCGCGAGTCGGGATCGAGCTCGACGGCGGAGAACGCTTTCAAGAGTTGAAAGACGAGATCGGCGGGAACGCTCTGCCCGGAGAAGAGGCGGACGCATTCGCCGACCACCAGCGCACCGCCCGGCCGTAACACGTTCGCCAGCTCCGAGAGCGTGCTCTCGAGGCGCTGCGCGACGTGGAGCACGTTGACGCCGTAGGCGAGGTCGAACGGTCCTTGCACCTCCTGAAGAGCGAAGCTGCGATCGAGATCGAGAGCTCGAAAGGAGAACTGGACCTCGGGAAAAACGGCACGCAGCTCGCGCTCGCCGCGGCGACGAAAGAACGGCGCCGGCTCGGTGAAATCGTAGAGAGCCACGTCGCCGAGCCGGTCGCGGCGCCGGAGCTCCTCGAGCAGCGCGGCCGCGGCGCTGCCGGCACCGGCCCCGAACTCGAGGATGGAGAACCGTCCGGCCGCGGGCAGCCGGTTGGCAGCGGCCACCGCCGCGATCCGGTTCGACAGCGCGTAGAACGGGTTCGAGTTGTGAAAGTAGGCGAGCCAGAGCGCGATCCGGTCGGGGGCGAGGAGCGCCTGTTCACCGGTCAGCTCGCCGCTCGCTACCGCCGGATAGACCTCGGCCGCGGCGTCGAGGAGTGCCAGCGATGGAGCCAGCGCCGGCACCCGCGCCAGGGCTCGCGCCCTGAGCTCGGCGAGCGCCTCACCCGGAGGCAGAGAGGGGGAGGGCTCGTCGCCTGCCGCTGCGAGCCGGGCGACGAGCGCGGCGAGCGCGGGACGAAAGTCGGTCACGAAGCGCTTGGCCGCCAGCGCCTCGTCGACCGAGGCACCGTGGCCCAAGAGCTCTTCGAGTCCCAGCCGTCGTCGCAGGTCGAACGCCAAGAGGGAGGCGTAGCGGTCGACGTACTCACACGCGGCATAGGTCGTGTCGTCGAGCAGCTCGGGCGGGATCTCGCCCAAGTGGAGCTCGATCTGCGGCCTCCGCGCTGCGGGTTCGAGGACAGGCCCCATCGCGATCTCCCATTCTAGAGAGTCCCTGGGCCTCCAGGTTGGGGGCGCCGGGGCTCCGCGTTAGGATGCCTCCCGTGCAGCCCAAGCTGGTCTCCGCCGAGCCGGCGCTCGATCTTTCCGATCCCGACCGTCTAGACAGGATCGCGGCTCACGTGCGCGGCATCTTGACCGAGCTCGGGCTCGACCTCACCGATCCGAATCTCGCCGAGACCGACCGCCGCGTAGCGAAGCTCTATGCCGAGATGTTCCACGGCTTGCAGGAGGGGGCCGAGCCGGCGATCACGGTCTTCCCCAACGCCGAACGATACAGCTCGATGGTGATGGAGAAGCGGCTGCAGTTCTACTCGATGTGTGCCCATCACCTGGTGCCGTTCCACGGCCACGCGCACCTGGCCTACATTCCCAACGACTCGATCCTCGGGCTCTCCAAGTTCGCGCGCATCCTCGAGTTCTACGCCAAGCGGCCGCAGCTGCAAGAGCGGCTGACCGAGCAAGTGGCCAACTACCTCGAGTCGAAGCTGCGGCCGCAGGGGGTCATGGTGGTCATCGAAGCGCGCCACCTCTGCGTCGAGATGCGCGGCGTCAAGAAGACGGGCGCCGTCACTGTGACCTCGGCGATCCGCGGCATCTTTCACCAGCGGCCGGTGCGCGAGGAGTTCCTCGACCTGCTGCGTCGGCCGGAGGGCTGAGCCGCCCGAACGGCCGCCCGGCGCGCCGCAGAGTGAGTCGACCCGAGGGCAGACGATGAACGGACCGCGCGCAGTCCTGGCTGGGAGTGGGATCGCGGTGCCGCCGCGGGAGATCCCCAACGCGCTCCTCGCCCGCGTCATGGAGACCAGCGACGACTGGATCGTCGAGCGCAGCGGCGTGCGCGTGCGGCGGTTTGTCGAGCGCGGCGTCACCGCCTCCGATCTGGGCGCCGAGGCGGCCCGCGCGGCGCTCGCCGACGCCGGCTGGGCAGCCGACGAGCTCGACTACATCGTCTGCGCCACGATGACTCCCGACCACTACTTTCCCGGCGCCGGCACGCTCATTCAGCAACGGCTCGGGATCCGCCCGATCGCGGCGCTCGACATCCGGCAGCAGTGCGCCGGCTTCGCCTACGGGCTCCAGGTCGTGGACGCCCTGATCCGCTCGCAGATCGCGCGTTCAGTCCTACTCGTCGGCACGGATGTGCACACCTGCCTGATGCCGTTCTCGGAACCGACCTGGGCGATCCTCGAGGGCCGCGCCGAGGGTCCGCTGCCGCCCGCCGACGTCGCCTGGAATACTCGCTTCCGCCATCTCCTGGTTCTGTTCGGCGACGGCGCCGGCGCCATGGTCTTTCGCGCCGCCGAGAGCGCGGACGGCCGTGGGATTCTCGGCTCCGCGCTCTACGGCGAGGGGGCGCAAAAGGAGATCCTCTACGTGCCGGGAGCCGGCTCTTCCCGGCGCCCGTGGGTGACGCCAGAGCAGATCGCCGAGGCAGCGACGATACCGGTCATGGAGGGTCGGCAGGTGTTCAAGCTGGCGGTGACCAGGATGCCGGAAGTGACCCGCGAAGTGCTCGCCACCGCGGGCTACGCCCTCGCCGATCTCGACCTCCTGGTGATGCACCAGGCCAACTTGCGCATCAACGAAGCGGCGCAGAAGGCGCTCGGCCTGCCCGATAGTAAGGTCCACAACAACATTCAGAAGTACGGCAACACGACCTCGGCGACCCTGCCGCTCGCCTTCCACGAGGCGCGCCAGTTGGGCAAGGCTCCACAGGGCGCACTGGTCGCCTTCGCGGCGCTCGGCGCCGGTCTCCACTGGGGCGCGGTGTTGATGCGGATATGAGCGCGGAAGAGCGCTAATCCAGGCAGCTCAGGTCGAGGTTCTCTACACCCAGAGCGAGCCGGCCCCTTTTGTTTTCAGAAAGATGCATCAGGATTTGATCCAAGCGCGAAAGGAGTCTAGACTGTCTAGCTAGAGGTTTCTTCCTATGAACTGGCAGATCCAGGAGGCGAAGAACCGATTCAGCGAGCTGTTGCGCGAAGCCCGAAGCTCGGGCCCGCAGGTGATCACCCACCGCGGCGAAGAGGAGGCCGTGGTGGTGTCGATCGAGGAGTACCGACGGCTAACTGGCGAAAAAGACGATCTGGTGAGCTTTCTTCAGCGCTCGCCCTGGGCCGAGATCGAGATCGATGTCGAACGCTCGAAAGACTTGGTGAGGGAGACCGATCTCTGAGCTATCTGCTCGACACTTGCGTCCTGTCGGAAGCGCGGAAACCGGCAGCGGCACCAACAGTCACTCAATGGATTCGCGCGCGCCCACCATCGAGCCTCTTCTTGAGCGTTCTGACAGTGGGCGAGATCCGCAAGGGAATCGTCCGTCTTCCAGAGGGAATGGGCCGACAACGACTCGAGAAGTGGCTCGAAACCGAGCTCTTGCTCCGGTTCTCCGGCCGCATCCTCGCAATCGACCTCGCAATCGTCGAGCGCTGGGCTGTCGTTGTGGGCGCTCTGCTCGATCGCGGCCGCCCGGTCCCGGCGATCGACTCCCTCCTCGCGGCGACCGCGCTTGTGCACGATCTGACGATCGTCACCAGGAACGTCGACGACTTCACGCCGTTCGGCGTGCCGCTGGTCAATCCGTGGGAGCGCGGCTCCGAGGGTCGCGCCGGCAAGTAATCCGGGCTACGGCCTGGGCGGGGGCGGCTTGCGGCCGGCGGCGAGTTGCAGGCGCATCAGCTGGTTCTCTACCTGCGAGAAGAAGTCGGCGGTGGTCGATTCCCAGGTCGCCGGGAAGTAGGTGCCAGGAATCGCGGTCAGGCGCACGGTCGTGGTGTTGTCGGCGTTCCGGATCAGCTTGACTCGGAACTGCGCCCACAGCAGCGCCCAGTCGTCGGTGATCTCGACCTGCGGCAACATCTGGGTGCCGGCCAGCTGGACGACGTTCAGGATCGCGATCAGGAGCGGCGATTCGGCGCCGGTGTAGCGCGTACGGAAGGTCCGCTCGGCGCTGCCCGATCCGGCCGGCGCCCGCCAGCCATCGGTGACCAGCAGGCGCTGAAAGGACGAATTTGCGGCCAGGTCGGTGAAGTTGGCGTCGGTGCGGGCGCGCAGTCGGCTCTGCTCGTCGAGCTCGATCGCCCGCCCGAGATGTTCGAGGGCGAGCGCCGCGTAGCCGGCGTGGGCGTAGTTGGTGGCGACCAGAAACCAGGCGTCGGCCGAGCTTGGCGAGCGCTCGAGGTGGCGTCGGAACTGGCCGGTGGCGGCCTCGAGATCGCCGCGCAAAAGCTGCACGGCTCCCTGGTTCAAAGCGTTGTCGAGGGCCGATGGGTCGAGCCGCTCGGCTTCGGCGAGCGCTGCGAGCGCTTCGTCCCAGCGTTCGTCTGCGATCGCCAGCGCCGAGCGGTTGAGCCAGCCCTGCCGCAGTTTGGGGTCGATCGTGAGCGCCAGGTCGAGATCTTTCTTGCACTTCTCGACTTCGCCCGCCATGCAGCTCGCGGTCGAGCGGACGAGGAGAGCGGGAGCGCTCTTCGGGTCGCGCTTGAGCACCGTGGCGATCAGCCGCAGCGCCGAGTCGGGGTCGCCGCGGTCGAGCGCCTCCTGAGCCGTGGCGAGAGTCGCCACCGGCTGCTGAGCCTGCCCACTCGCCGCCGCGGCCGTGAAGCTACCGAGAAGGAAGACGAGAGCGAGGAGCGGCTGGGCAGAGCGGCGCACGGCGTAGCCAATCTATCGCCGTTCGCCGAGCTGGGCGATGGCGGGCTACGCTCTTCGCTACGGCGACGCGGCTAGAATGTGATCATGACCGCCCCCCTACCGGCACCGCCTCCGGCCGAGCTCGCCGCCGCGCTGGCGAAGCGGGTGATCGGCCAGGCCGACGCCGTCCAAGAGATGGCGCTCGCCATCTCGAAGAAGCTGGCCGGACTCTCGACCGGCAACATCCTGATGGTCGGCTCCTCTGGAACCGGCAAGACGACGCTGATGCGGGCGGTCGAGCGCTTTCTCGCCGCGGATCCGAAGCTCGCCGTGCGCTCGACCATCGTCCGTATCCACGCCAACATCCTCGGCGACGAAGCCGAGGCGGGGCGCCCCGGAGGGATGGTCTTGCGCCGGCTGCTCGAGCGGGCGCGCGAGCAGATCGGCACTCAAGCCGCCCCCGACGAGTACCTGGAGCGCGCCAAGCACGGGCTGGTCTTCGTCGACGAGGTCGACAAGATCCGCTCTCATATCGGCGAGCTGCCGAACGTGCGCGGCATCCGTGCCCAGGAGGCGCTGCTGACCCTGATCGAGAACGAGGCGGTGCCACTCGACCTGCCGGTCTGGATGGGAGGAGGCTCGGTCATCGTCGACTCGAGCAGCCTGCTGTTCGTTTGTGCCGGCGCCTTCGAAGGGCTCTACGACGCGGTCTTTGATCGCGTGACGATCGGCGCGGACAAGGGCGCGCTGCAGCCGGTGACCGTAGTCGTCGACGGCAAGGTGCGGGAAGAGCTTCAGTTCCGTCTGCGCGACTGGCTGAGAAACGTCGATCTCTTCGACTACGGGATGACACCCCAGTTCCTGTCGCGCTTCGACGCCATCGTGCTGCTCGAGGATCTCGGCGAAGACGAGCTGGTACGCATCTTCCTCGAGACGCCCGACTCCGGCCTGATTCAGAGCCGCGCCTATTTCGAGAGCCGCGGCATTCAAGTCGCCATCTCACCGGGCGCGGTGCGCGCCGTGGCGCGCGCCGCTGCGCAGCAGCGTCGCATCGGCGCTCGCGCGCTCAAGGAGGTCTTCCGGCGGGTCGTGCGCGACCTCGAGTTCGAGCCCGAAAAGCATGCCAGGGACGGCGTCATCTTCCTCGACACGCCCGACGTCGAGCGCGTCGTCGGGGCGCTCGTTTAGAGCGACGAGCGCGCCCACTCGATGAGCCGGGGAGGCTCCGCTCCGCGAGGGCTCGCCGTGGCGCTGGCTCTGGCCGGCTGGGGACTCCTGGCGGGGATCTTTCCGCTCTTCGAGAGCGATCTCTTCTGGCACCTCGCCGCCGGGCGCACGATCGTCGAAGCGCGTGCGCTGCCGCGCGTCGATCCGTTCCGCTTCAGCTCCGACGGCGCCTCCTGGGTCGACCACGAATGGGGCTTCCAGCTCGCGGTGCGGGGAGTGGAGGTCGCCGCCGGGCTGGACGGCCTGATCGCCCTGCGAGCCGTGGCGCTGGCTCTCTTCGCGCTGCTCCTCTTCGTTGCCGGTCGCCGTGCCGGCCTCGGGGCCGGCGCTGCCGGACTGGTAGCGCTGGCCGCCGCCCTCGGCGCGCGCCCGCGCTTCCTCGTTCGCCCCGAGCTCGTCACCCTCTTCGCGATCGTCCTTCTTCTCCACGGCCTCGACAGCTACTGCCGAGCGTCTCCCGCTCAGAAACGCCGTGCGGCGCTAGCGCCGCTCCTGGCGCTGGTCGTCGTCTGGGTCAACTTCCACGGCGAAGCGCTCCTCGCTCCGCTGCTCGCGCTGCTCTTTCTCGCGGGCGCGCTGTTCTCGCGGTCGCCGGGCACCGGCGGCCGAGTCGGAGTCGGTTCCGTCGTCGTGGTCCCAGCTCTCTTGGCCGCAGTACTCCTCGTCAACCCGTACGGCTGGCGGCTGCTCGAAGTTCCGCTCGGCATCGCCCGCGCGCTGCGCGATCTCACGGCTCAGAATCCGGAATGGAGTTCGGCGTTCGCCTCGCCGCAGCCATACCTGTTCGGAGGGTTGGTCGCAGTGGCAGCGCTGGCGTGTGCGGCGCGCCGGCGAAACGGCGCCTGGCCGGCGCCCGCTTGGGGCCTGCCGACAATGGCGCTGGGACTGCTCGCGCTCACCGGCGTGCGCCACCAGGCGCTCTTCTTCGCCGTCGCCGCGCCGTTCGCGGCGCGCTGTCTGGCAGGGCTCTCGCCGGCGCTCGGTCCGGAGAGCCGGCGAGAACGTCCTTTCGCGTGGGCCGCGATCGCGCTCGCCGCCGGTTCGGCGCTCTGGTGCGCTTTCCCGCCGCAGAGCGGGCCGCTCCGGCCGCGCCACGGAGGGCTCACCTGGGGCCTTGGCTTGGCACCTGGGCGCTTCCCGGTGCGAATGGCCGAGCGCCTCGCCGCGCGCCCGGCGATCGGTCCGCTCTACAACGAGCTCGTGCACGGCGGCTACCTGCTCTGGCGGCTCCATCCGCCGCGACGAGTTTTTATCGACGGTCGAATGGAGCTCGAGCCCGAGCTCCTCGGAGAGATCGCTCGGGCGCGCTCGAGCGCGGAGAGCTGGGACGAGTTTCTTGGCCGTCAAGGGGTGGTGGGCGCTCTGGTTCGCTACGAGTCGCGGCGCGTGCCGGTCTACGAGCCAGACGGGCGCGGCGGCTTCGCGGTCGTCGGCGAGAGCACCGCCAACGCCCTTCTCTTTCCCTCCGAGCGCTGGGCGCTGGTCGACTGGGACGACGAGAGCCAGCTCTTCCTCCGCCCGGGAGCTCTCGGCTGGGAAGGGGCGCCGTATCGCTTCGTCCAGCCCGAGGACGTGACGGCCACACTCTCCCGCGCCAACGCCGATCTCGACTTTCGCCAGCGGGTCGCCGCCGAGCTCGATCGCAAGCTCGCCGAGCAGCCCGACTGTCAACGGGCGCTCTGGCTGCGCAAGCAGATCGCCGCCCTCGCGCAGCCTATTCGCGCCGGCGCCGACGGCTCGTGACTACGGCAGTCGCGGCTGCGGGCTCGATCTCCCAGCGCGCCGGCCGCTCAGCCGCTTCAGTCGTCGCCGTCGCATCCGCCGGCGAATGCCGATCGGCAGGAAGACGAGAAGGGCGGCGACCATCGAGACGGTGAGCATCTGGCGGACGATCGCCGCACGGTCGCCGCTCGCCGCGGCGAGCAGAGCGGCGGAGAAGTAGGTCAGGATCGCGATCGGCGGCAGCATCCCGAGCGCCGAAGCCAAAATGAACCTGCCGAAGCGGACGCCGACCACCGCCGCGGCGGCGTTCACGAGCGAGAACGGGATCGGCAGGAAACGCGTCGCCATGAGAGGCCAGAGGCCGCGGCGATGCAGGAGCCTCTCGGCGCGCTTCACCTTTTCGCCGCCGATCCGTTCCACGAAGTCGCGGCCTAACAATCGCGCCAGAAAGAAGCCGGCCATCGAGGCCAGGACGATGCCTGTCCAGTTCCAGAGCGTCCCCCAGACCGCACCGAAGATCGCCGCGCCGGCGACCAGAATCGGCGTCGCGGGCATGCCGAGCGACCCGACGACGATGCAGATCGCGACGTGCGCGAGCGGTGCCCACCAGGCTTGGCGCAGACCCGCCAAGAGCGCCTGCAGCCTTGATACCGCGAAGATGTCGCCGAACGGGGTGAAGCGGAACGCGACGAGACCGGCGCCCAGGAGAGCGAGGAGCACGGCGAAGCGGATCGCGGCGCGTCGGAGTGAGCCGCGCGGAGCGATTGGAGAATGGGCTGGCGCCACGGAGTCGAGTCGCGACTCAGCCGCTGGCGGAGCCGAGCTGCAGAAAGTCGCGCAGGTGCGAGGTGAGGATCTCCTGCGCCGAGGGCTCCATGAAGTTCAGGCGCAGCTCGTTGATCACCATCACCTCGCTCTTCCGCCACTCGGCCCAGCACGGAGCGCCGACCCTGTCCAGAATCTCCTGCCCGAGCTTGCCGGGCATCGGAGCGCGCGCCAGCGCCGGCTCCTCCTGGCCGCAGCGGCTACAGCGCACTGTCGCTTCCGGCATCCGAGTCGCCTCAGGCCACTGCGTTCGCCGCGAAGAGCGCGCGGAAGTAGCGGATGGTGCTCGAGAGCCCGTGGTCGAGGTCGACCCGGGGCTCCCAGCCGAGCACGCTCCGTGCCTTGCTGATGTCGGGCCGCCGGGTCTTGGGGTCGTCTTCCGGCAGTGGAAGGAAGACGATCGGTGCGCTCGATCCGGTGAGGGCGCGGATCCGCTCCGCGAACGCGAGGATCGTCAGCTCGTGCGGATTGCCGATGTTGGTCGGCAGACTCTCGTCCGAGAGCAGCAGGCGGAAGATGCCGTCGATCAGATCGTCGACGTAGCAGAACGAGCGCGTCTGGCTGCCGTCGCCGAAGACCGATAGCGGCTCGCCGGTCAGCGCCTGCTGGATGAACGCCGGCACGACACGGCCGTCGCGCGGACGCATGCGCGGGCCGTAGGTGTTGAAGATGCGCACGATCCGCGTCTCCAGCCCGTGGACGCGGTGGTAGGCCATGGTCATCGCCTCGGCAAAACGCTTGGCTTCGTCGTAGACGCCGCGCGGGCCGACCGGGTTGACGTTGCCCCAGTACGACTCGGGCTGGGGGTGGACGAGCGGATCGCCGTAGACCTCGGAGGTCGAAGCCAGGAGGTAGCGCGCCCCCTTGGCCTTGGCCAGGCCGAGGCTGTTGTGGGTGCCGAGCGAGCCGACCTTGAGGGTCTGGATCGGCAGCTCGAGGTAGTCGATGGGCGAGGCGGGCGACGCGAAGTGGAGCACGTAGTCGACCGCGCCTGCGATCTCGATCGGCCGCGAGACGTCGTGGTGGAGAAAAGTGAAGTCGTCTCCGGCGAGAAGATGCGTGATGTTCTCGGTTTTGCCGGTGATCAAGTTGTCGATACAGACGACGGCGATCCGTTCGGAGAGCAGTCGCTCGCAGAGGTGCGAGCCCAGAAAGCCGGCGCCGCCGGTAACGACTGCCCGTTTCACGACGTCGCCACCTCGGCCCGTCCGAGGGAGACGTAACGGAAGCCGGCCGCGGCCACCCGCTCGGGGTCGTAGAGGTTGCGCAGGTCGACGAGCAGTGGGCGCGCCAAGAGCGTCTTGAGTCGATCGAGCTCGAGGCCGCGGAACTGATTCCACTCGGTGGCGATGACGACGCCGTCGGCGCCGCGCGCGGCCTCGTACGGATCGGCGCAGTAGACGATCTCGGGAGGGAGCGTCGCTCTGGCGGCCGCCATCGCCGCCGGGTCGTAGGCGCGGACGGTGGCGCCGCCGGCCAGGAGCCCCAGCGCGACGGCGGCTGCTGGCGACTCGCGCATGTCGTCGGTGTCGCCCTTGAAGGCGAGGCCCAGGAGCGCGACAGTCTTGCCCGAGAGCCCGCCGAAGGCGGTCTCGATCTTCGGAATCATCCGCTGCTGCACGCGCCGGTTGGCGGAGAGCACCGCGTCGATGATCTCGAAGCGGAGCCCGTGCTGCTCGGCGATCTGAGCCACCGCCTGCGTGTCTTTCGGGAAGCAGGAGCCGCCGAAGCCGGGGCCGGGGCGGAGAAACTTCGGACCGATCCGCTGATCCAGGCCCATCCCGCGCGCCACCACCTCGACGTCGGCGCCGACCACTTCGCAAATCTCAGCGACCTCGTTGATGAACGAGATCTTGGTGGCGAGGAAACCGTTCGAAGCGTACTTGATCATTTCGGCCGACTCGATACCCGCCACGACGAACGGCACCCCCGCTGCCTTGAGCGGCGCGTAGATGTCGAGCAGGACGTCGATCGCGCGTTGGGTGCGGGCGCCGATGACCACTCGGTCGGGGTGGAGGAAGTCCTCGATCGCCGAGCCTTCGCGCAGGAATTCGGGATTGGAGACGACGCCGAACTCCTGGGCGCCGCCGGAGCGCTCCCAGACCACCTTCTCGACCATCTGGCCGGTGCCGACCGGAACCGTCGACTTGGTGACCACGACTTTGTAACCGTTCAGGTTGTCGCCGATCGCCTCGGCGACCTGGCGGACGAACGAGAGGTCGGCGCGGCCGTCGGGGAGGGGCGGCGTGCCGACAGCGATGAAGACCGCCTTGGCCTCGCGGAGCGCCGGCTCGAGGTAGCTCGTGAAGTGGAGGCGCCCGGCGCGCACGTTCTTGGCGACCAGCTCCTCGAGGCCGGGCTCGTAGATCGGGATCTCGCCGCGCTCGAGGGCGGCGATCTTGGCGGCGTCCTTGTCGACGCCGGTCACCGTCATGCCGAACTCGGCGAGGCAGGCCCCGGTCACCAGACCGACGTACCCGCTGCCGACGACGCAGATCTTCATCTCGGTTCTCGGAATCCTCTCGATTCGCCTGGGTGGGGCCCGCGCCGGTAGCCCGCTCCGAAACCCCGAACGATAGAGAGAGTTTATCCCGACCCGTTCTTCCGAATTTGCGCTGGCCGCTGGATGGTAGGCTGGCGAGACCTTTCCGGCCGTTCGGAGGATCCCGATGCCGCATCTTTTTCCGCAGGAGGCCGTGCTGCGCGACGGCCGGCGCGTCCTGCTGCGTCCATTCGCCAAGCGCGACGTCGCCGCCCTGCACGACTTCTTCACTCGGTTGCCGGAGGAGAGCCTGCGCTTCGCGTGGGATCGCGTCGATTCCCTCGCCACCATCGAACGCTGGGGGCGCGAGCTCGACTACGAGAGCGTCTTTCCGCTCCTGGCCCTGGACGGAGGTCGAATCGTCGCCGACGCGACGCTCCATCGTCGCGACCGCGGACCGTTGCGCTTGGTTGGCCGCATCAAGTGGATGATCGATCCCGCGTGGCGCAATGTCGGGCTAGGATCGCTCCTCGTCAACCACTTCATCGCCAGCGCGCGCCGGCTGGGACTCAAGCACCTCAACTGCATGCTGATCTCCGACCTCGAAGGGCCGGCGATCGAGGTCTTGTCGGGCCTCGGCTTCCGCGCCTACGCGATCCCGGGCTACGGCACCGATCCCGACGGCGCAGCGCACGACATGACCCTCATGGTCTTGCCGCTCTGAGGCGGACGACCAGAACCTGAACCGCCCGTTCGTCTCCGCCGATCCCAACGGCCAGCGCGCGCTAGCGCGTTGGCGCGCGGCGGCGATCGGCGCGGGAGCCTTGGCACTCGCGTTGGGTCTCGTCGCGCTCTGGGCGCTGGCACGCCTGGCTGAGGAGCCGACGGCCGTGGCGGTGGCCGGTTTGAAGGCTGAGGCGCCGCCTCCACCAGAGGATCGACTCGTCTTGCTGCGCTCCGACTTTGCCGTCCTGCCGGGGTGGGGAGGCGACCCGATCGCTCAGGCGCTGCCCGCGCTGACGAGGTCGTGCGCCGCTGGGATTCCGAAAGGGAGGCTCGAAGCTCCAGGTCGGTTCGGCACCGCCGAGGACTGGCAACCGTTCTGCGCGGCGCTCGCGACGCTTCCGCCCGCCGACGATCGGGCGCTTGCGGCGCTCGTCGAACGCGAGCTGGTCCCGTGGGCGTTGGCGAACCACGACCGGCGGGAAGGGCTGCTGACCGGCTACTACGAGCCCGAGCTCTTCGGTAGTCGGCGACGCGACCGGCGCTTTCGCCATCCGCTCTACCTCGATCCCGGCGACCGAGAGGTCGTCGACCTCGGCGATTTCAAGAGCGACCTCGCCGGGCGCAAGATCACCGGCCTGGTCTCCGGCGGCCGCTTCCGACCTTACTGGGACCGCGCCGAGATCGAGCGCGGCGCGCTCACCGGGCGCGGTCTCGAGCTGCTCTGGAGCGACGATCCGATCGCCCTCTTCTTTCTCCACATCCAGGGCTCGGGACGAGTCGTCCTCGCCGACGGTTCGTTCGTGCGCGTCGGTTACGCCGGCCAGAACGGGCACGACTACACCGCGAT
>CAZPYU010000113.1:0-2737 GCA_964590905.1 uncultured Thermoanaerobaculia bacterium | reverse complement strand
CGTCTTCCCAACTCCGGCCTCGCCCTGGAAAGCGAGCGCCGCCGCTCCCTCGAAGACGCTAGCGACAAAGTGGCGGAGCGACGCGAGCTCGGCGTCCCGGCCGACGATGCTGGACATAACGCGCCGATCGTACGCCCATGCACAGCGCGCGCACAGGCGGCGAGCGGTTCAGCGACCTTGGGGCTCAGAGCCACAAGGTCGCACGCGCTACGCGGCGGTGGACGCCCCGACCTCGGCACGCTCGAACACGAGCTCACCGTCCCGCACGTCGGCCCGCACCGTGTCGCCCTCGACGAAGCGCCGCTCGAGCAGCTCACGCGCAAGCGGGTTCTCGAGCTGTCGCTGGATCGCGCGCTTAAGCGGCCGGGCGCCGTACGCCGGATCCCAGCCCTCCTCTGCGAGCAGCTCCTTCGCGGCGTCCGTCAGCTCGAGGTCGATCTTGCGCTCTGCCAACCGATCCCGTAGCCGCGCTAACTGGAGCTCGACGATGTCGGCGAGCTGGTCGCGCGTGAGCGCGTCGAAGGTGACGACCTCGTCGATCCGGTTGAGGAACTCCGGCCTGAAACGATCCCGCAGCTCGTTCGCAGAGCGGATGTTCGAGGTCATGATCACGACGGTGTTGCGGAAGTCGACCGTGCGGCCGTGTCCGTCCGTGAGTCGCCCGTCGTCCAGCAGCTGCAGCAGAACGTCGAACACCTCGTGGTGCGCCTTCTCGATCTCGTCGAGCAGGAGCACCGCGTACGGCCGCCGCCGAACTGCCTCGGTGAGCTGTCCGCCTTCCTCGTAGCCCACGTAACCGGGCGGAGCGCCCACCAGCCGCGCCACGGTGTGCCGCTCCTGGTACTCGGACATGTCGAGTCGGACGAGCGCACGCTCGTCGTCGAACATGAACTCGGCGAGCGCCCGGGCGAGCTCGGTCTTGCCGACACCCGTTGGGCCGAGAAAGACGAACGAGCCGATCGGACGGTTCGGGTCCTGGAGCCCCGAGCGCGCGCGGCGGAGCGCGTTCGACACCGCCCCCACCGCGAGATCCTGGCCCACGACGCGCTGGTGGAGCCGCTCCTCCATGTGGATGAGCTTCTCGACCTCGCCTTCGAGTAGTCGCGAGACAGGAATCCCCGTCCAGGAGGCGACGACGGCAGCGATGTCGTCCTCGTCGACCTCCTCCTTCACCATCGGCGCCTCGACGCGATCCTCGCGCTCCGCGAGCTCCTTCTCGAGCTCGGGAAGAATCCCGTAACGGATCTCGGCGACGCGGGTGAGGTTGCCTTGGCGTTCTTCGCGCTCGGCCTCCATGCGCAGCTCGTCGATCTGCTTCTTGATCTCGGCGACACGCTGTAGCCCTTCCTTCTCCCGCAGCCAGCGGACCGAGAGCTCATCCCGTACCGATTTCGCTTCGGCAAGTTGCGCCCCTAGAGGTTCCCGCGCAGCGGGAACCTCTTTCGCCATCGCAGCGAGCTCGATCTCGAGCTGCCGGACCCGCCGCTCGGCCTCGTCGAGCTCGACGGGCGAGGAGTCGATCTCCATGCGCAAGCGGGACGCCGATTCGTCGACGAGGTCGATCGCCTTGTCCGGGAGGAAGCGGTCGGAGACGTACCGATCGGAGAGAACTGCCGCGGCGACGAGCGCGGAGTCGCGGATCTCGACTCCGTGGTGCGCCTCGTAGCGCTCCTTGAGCCCGCGCAGCACCGCGATCGTCTCGGCAACCGACGGCTGGCCGACGAAGACCGGCTGGAAGCGGCGCTCGAGCGCGGCGTCCTTTTCGATGTGCTTGCGGTACTCGTCGAGCGTCGTCGCACCCACGGCGCGAAGCTCGCCGCGAGCCAGCAGCGGCTTCAGCAGGTTCGCCGCGTCGACCGCCCCCTCGGCGGCTCCAGCGCCGACGATCGTGTGCAGCTCGTCGATGAACAGGACGATCTCGCCGGCCGCATTCTGGATCTCCGCGAGCACGGCCTTGAGGCGCTCCTCGAACTCGCCCCGATACTTCGCACCGGCGAGCAGCGCGCCCAAGTCGAGCGCCCACACGCGCTTGCCCTTGAGGCCTTCCGGAACGTCACCCGCGACGATGCGCTGCGCGAGCCCCTCGACGATCGCCGTCTTGCCGACACCGGGCTCTCCGATCAGCACCGGGTTGTTCTTCGTCCTGCGTGAGATGACCTGGATCACGCGGCGGATCTCCTCGTCGCGCCCGATGACCGGATCGAGCTTCCCGGCCTCGGCAAGAGAGGTGAGGTCGCGCCCGTATTTCTCGAGGGCCTGGTAGGAGCCCTCGGGATCCTGCGTCGTGACCTTCTGACCTCCGCGTACGTCTTGAAGCGCCGTCACGAGCGCGGCACGGGGCACGAGGTCGAGCGCCAGCAGGAGGTGCTCCGCGGAAACGAACTCGTCACCGAGGCTTCGCATCTCGTCGGAGGCGCGATCGAGCACGCGGCTGAGTCGAGTCGACGCCTGCGGCTGGACATTCCCGCCCGACGTAGTCGGCAGCTGCCGGAGTCGGGCCTCCGCCTCGGCGCGTAGCTCGGCGGCTCCGTAGCCCGCGCGGTCCGCGAGCGTTCTGGCCAGCTCCTGGTCGAGGAGGGCGATCGCGAGGTGATCGGGCGTGAGCTCGGGATTCCCCATCCGGCGAGCGAGCTCCTGGGCGCCAGCTACCACTTCCTGGCTCTTCAGCGTCAGCTTCTTGAAGTCCATGTCACCTCCTCGAGGCCGGGGGCTGTGCCGACCGGTAGAGGACGACTTC
>CAZPYU010000112.1:0-18442 GCA_964590905.1 uncultured Thermoanaerobaculia bacterium | reverse complement strand
CCGGCGAACGCGACCGAAACGTTGCCGGCGACGACGTTCGAGGTGCCGGCTCTCGCCTATTCTTTCGACGCGCTCGAGCCGCACATCGACGCCGAAACGATGCGGATTCATCACGACAAGCATCACGCTGCCTACGTGTCCAAGTTGAACGAAGCGGTCGCCGCGCATCCGGCGCTCGCCGGCAGAAGCGCCGAGAGCCTGGTCGCGGACCTGGCCGCAATTCCAGAAACGGCACGATCCGCGGTGCGCAACCAGGGCGGAGGACATCTCAACCACACCCTCTTCTGGGCGGCCATGAGCCCGCGGGGCGGCGGTCGACCGACCGGCGAGCTGGCGAGCGCCATTGCAGCGACCTTCGGATCGCACGAGAGCTTCGTCGAACAGTTCAGCCGCGCGGCGGTCACCCAGTTCGGCTCCGGCTGGGCCTGGCTCGTCGTCGGTTCTGACGGCAAGCTGGCGGTCGAGGCGACGTCGAACCAAGAGACGCCGCTCTCCTGGGGCCGCCGACCGCTACTCGGGCTGGACGTCTGGGAGCACGCGTACTACCTCAAGTACCAGAACCGCCGCGCCGAGTACGTGCAGGCCTGGTGGAACGTCGTCGACTGGAACGTGGTGGCAGCCCGTTGGTCACCAGCGCGCGGCTGATCGCGACGGCCGTCGCCGTTGCGGCGTTGGCGGTCGCGCGTGCGAACGGCGCTGTAGGCGCTCCGGCCGACCCGCCGGCGGCGGCGAACGCCTTCGCACCGCATCTCGCCACCTCCGGAGAGGCGATCGTGGCGACCTGGATCGAGCCGCTCCCAGGCGCATCCGAGGCCAGGCATCGAGTCGCCTTCTCGAGCTTCGGCGCGGCGGGTTGGTCGCCGCCCACCACGATCGTCGAATCGTCGCAGCTCTTCGCGAACTGGGCCGACCGGCCCGGGATCGCACAGTCGGGAGACGGGTCGCTCCTGGCCTGGTGGCTCGAGAAGCTCGGCGGCGGGAGCTACGCTTACGGGATCCGCCTGGCGCGCTCGCTCGATCGGGGTGCGACCTGGCGAGCGCTCGGTTGGCTCCAAGACGACGCCTCCGAGAGTGAGCACGGCTTCGTCTCCATGGTCGGCGAAGGAGATGGCACGCGCGCCTTCTGGCTCGATGGTCGCGCCACGCTGGGGGGCGGTGCGATGGGCCTGCGCTCGACCTGGATCGGCGAAGCTGTCGCCCCGAGTGTCGTCATCGACGCCTCGGTCTGCGACTGCTGTCCTACCGCGTCGGTAGCGACTGCAACGGGGGCCGCGGTGGCCTATCGAGATCGCACGGCGGACGAGCTGCGCGAGATCTGGCTGGCTCGGCTCGCGAGCGGAACCGGAACCGACCAGCTGCCGGTGTCGCGCGACGGCTGGAAGATCGCCGGCTGCCCGGTCAACGGGCCGGCGATCGCCGCCGTCGGCGGGCGGCTCGTCGCGGCCTGGTACGGTGCGCCCGATGACCGCGGACGGGTCGCGGTGGCCTGGTCCGACGCCGCCGGCGCCGTCTTCGCGCCGCCCATCGTCGTCGACGGCGAGAGCCCGTTGGGACGAGTCGCGCTCACTCAGCTCGACAGCACGAGCGCCGTCCTGGTCTGGCTCGGCCGCCGCGAAGGCCTGGCGGAGGTTCGGCTGGCGCGCCTCGGAGAGGAGGGCGAGGTGGGAGCTGCGCTCGTCCTGGGTACTACCTCGGCGGGCAGGCAGAGCGGAGTGCCGGCGGTTGCGGCGCTGCCCGATGGCCGTCTTTTGGTGGTCTGGACCGAGGCCGCGAGCGGGGTCTCGCGGCTCACCGGACGGCTCCTCGAACCCGGCGACCTGTCGCGCCGATAGCCTCCTCATCCGCCGGCCCTGCTTCGCCGTAAGGATCGGGCGAGGGACTGCCGTGAGAGGATCGGAATGACAGCCTCGAGCCTGGTGCTCTCCTGGTTTTTGCCGAGCTTCGCATCGGCCCTCGGGGCGAAGCCAAGAGCCATGGAGCCGCACGCGAGCGATGCCCAGCTGGTCGAGCGGATCGCCGGCCAGGATCGCGACGCCTTCCGTGCCTTCTACGAGCGCTACTCGGGCCGCATTTTGGCTTACGTGCGAACGCTCGGGCGAGAGCGCGAAGCCGCGGAAGATGTCGTGCAGGAGGTCTTTCTCTCGGTATGGCGCAAGGCGGCGAGCTATCGCTCCGACCGCGGCGACGTGCCTGGCTGGCTCTACACCATCACGCGCAACAAATTGGTCGACCTCTGGCGCCGCCGGGGCACGAAGGTCGAGATAACCGACTTCGATTTTGAGACTCTCTTGGCGCGCGATCGCGGCGACGGACGCGCGATCGACCTGGCGGTCCGGCAGGCATTGGCCGGCTTGGCGCGTGAGCAGCGCGAGGCGCTGGAGCTAGCCTACTTCGGCGGCTTGACTTACGAGGAGACCGCCGAGCGATTGGCCCTGCCCCTCGGGACGCTGAAGTCGCGCATTCGCGCCGGCCTGGCGCGGATGCGGGCCAGCCTGACGGCGGCGGAGTCGGCGTGACTACGGGGGCGACGATGCGACACGTTCCGACCGAGACTCTGCTCGAGCACGCCAGCGGTCAGCTCGATCTCGCTTTCCGGGTGATCGTCGAAGCGCACCTCGAGCTCTGTCCGAGCTGCCGAGTCGAGCTGGCCGGTCTCGCCGCTCCGGGCGGCTGGTTGCTGCAGAACGCTGTCGATCCGACGCCGCCGCCGGGCGCGCTCTGGGAGCGACTGGTAGCCCGCCTGCCGAACGAGGCTCTCGGCGATCCGGTGCCGCCGGAAGTACCGCTGCCGCTGGCGGCCCGGCGCGAGCTGCCGCCCGGAGGCGCTTTGCGCTGGTGGAGTCTCCTGCTCGGTGGCGCCCGCATGGCGACGCTGGCGTACGATCCCGCCACCGACGTGCGGCTCTTGCTCGGCGAGATGCCTGGCGGTCTCGCCTTCCCGCGCCACCGGCACCTCGGCTTCGAGCACGTGGTCGTCCTCTCGGGAGGCTACGGCGACGAGCGGGGCGAGCTCCTAGCCGGCGACTTCGGCGTCTACGAGCCGGGCTCCGAGCACGGACCGCAGACGCTCGACGGCGACGCCTGTTGGATCCTGTTTCGGCTCGGCGGCCCGGTTCGTTTCCGCGGCTGGCGCGGCGCCGTACTGCGCCTCCTCATCTGACCTCGCGCCCTCGCCTGCAGCCGGGCAGGTGTAGGATTTCGTCCGTGAACGTCAGGCGCGCCGCCAAGTTCGGCTTCTGCGCCGGGGTGCGCATCGCCGACAAGAAGGTGAAGAAGTTCGCCGGCGAGGGCAACTCGGGCTTTATCCTGGGACAGGTGGTGCACAACGAGCGCGTCGTCGAGGAGATGGAGCGTCTCGGGGTGCGCACCATCGAGAGTCTCGACGAGGTGCCCGGCGGGACCATCGTCTTCTCCGCCCACGGGGTCCCGACCTCGTTTCACGCCGACGCCCGCCAGCGCGGCCTGAAGATCTTGGACACGACCTGTCCGTTCGTTTACGACATCCACGACGAGGCGAGCATCGCGCTCTCTTCGGGCGACCACCTGGTCTTCATCGGCGACCCCAATCACCGCGAGGTGATCGGCTACACCCGCGACCTCGAGGAGTCGAGCTATCACGTCTTGACGACGGTCGCGGAGGCCGAACGAGTCGACTGGTCGCGCTATGCGCGCATCAAGATCTTCTACCAGACGACCCTGAACTCCGACGACTTCGAAGAGCTAGCGCGCTATATCGAGAGCCACTCCCACGCTGCGCGACGCGCCGACACCATCTGCTACGCCACCAAGGAGAACCAGGAGGCCGCGCACGAGCTAGGCCGCGATCCCGCAGTCGATGTCATTCTGGTGATCGGCGGCCGGCGCTCGGCGAACACGCGCCACCTCTGGGAGATCTGTCAGCGCTACAAACCGAGCTACCTAATCCAAGGCTCCGCCGACCTTTGCTCCGACTGGTTCGAAGGGGTCAGGACAGTCGGCATCACCGCCGGCGCCTCGACCCCTGACTACGTCATCGCGGAGGTCGAGTCGGCGCTGACCGCCGCTCTCCCCGCGCCCTCCGCCTTGGGTGCTTGACTCCCCTTCCGGGCCGCCTCCGCTCACGCGGCTGCGCGCCGAGGCGGCACGCCGGCCGCGGCGGATCGTCCTGCCCGAAATCGATGACGAGCGGATCTTGCGCGGCGCCGAAGCGGCGGCGGCCGAGCGTCTCTGCCTGCCGGTACTGCTCGGTGACCCCGGCCGGATCGCCGCGCGGCAGCGGCAGTGCGGGCTCTCGACCGCGGTCGAGGTCATCGATCCCGCGGCCTCGGAGCCGTGTCAGCTAGCGCGCTCGCTGCTCGAGGAGCGCCTCGCCTCACGCAAGCTGCACGACGACGAGCGCCGGCGACGCACCGGCAGTTCGACGTACCTCGCCGCCGCGCTGGTCGCCACGGGAGCGGTCGACGGCGCGGTGATGGGGGCGCTGGCCCCCACCGCCGAAACGGTGCGGGCGGCGCTCCTCACGGTGGGGTTGCGGCCCGGCCTCGAGCTCGTCTCGTCCTGCTTCCTGATGACCCTGGCGGACGGCCGCGCGCTTCTCTTCGCCGACGCGGGCGTGGTGCCCGATCCGAGCTCCGAAGAGCTGGTGGAGATCGCCATCGCGGCCGCCACTTCGTGCCGGATGCTCTTGGGCGAGTCGCCCCGGGTAGCGCTCCTCTCCTTCTCGACCCACGGCAGCGCGCGCCATCCCCGAGTCGACAAGGTGCGCCATGCCTGCGAGCTGCTCGCCGAGCGCGCCGTCGACTTCGTCTTCGACGGCGAACTGCAAGCTGACGCCGCGCTTGTTCCCGAGGTGGCGGCGAGGAAGGCGCCTGGAAGCCCGGTCGCGGGCTGTGCAAACGTCCTCATTTTCCCGGATCTCGATGCGGGTAATATCGGCTACAAGCTCACCGAGCGCCTGGCCGGCGCTCGGGCGACGGGGCCGCTCCTCTTGGGGCTCGCGCGTCCGATCCACGATCTGTCGCGCGGCTGTTCCGTCGCAGACGTGGTGGACGTTCTCGTGGTGGCGGCGGCCGAGGCGAATTGCGACCTCCGGGAGGTCCCGGGATGAAAGTTCTGGTCGTTGGCGGCGGTGGCCGCGAGCACGCGCTCTGCTGGAAGCTGCGGCAGAGTCCCGAGCTGTCGGAGCTATTTTGCGCTCCGGGGAACCCGGGCATCGCCCGCCTGGCGGCCTGCCTGCCGCGCGGCGTCGACGAAATCCACGCCCTGGCCGATTTCGCGTCGGAGGCGAAGATCGATCTCACGGTGGTCGGTCCCGAGCTGCCGTTGACACTCGGCATCGTCGACGAGTTTCGCGCCCGCGGGCTGCAGATCTTCGGGCCGACCAAGGCGGCCGCGGAGCTCGAAGGGAGCAAGGCGTACGCGAAGCGGTTCCTCGCCGAGAGCGGAATTCCAACCGCTGAGTTCGTCCTCGCGCACGATCGCGCCGAGGCGGAGCGTGCGGTCGCCGACTTCGGCATTCCGGTGGTGCTCAAGGCCGATGGGCTGGCAGCGGGAAAAGGGGTTTTCGTGGCGACCGACGCCGACCAGGTCGAGCAGGCGCTGGTTGCCCTGTTCGACGAGCGCCGCTTCGGAACCGCCGGCGACCTGGTGGTCGTAGAGCGCTTTCTCGTCGGTGAAGAGGTCTCGCTCATGGCGCTCTCGGATGGGGAGCACCTGCTGCCGCTCGCTACCGCGCGGGACTACAAGCGGCTCTTGGACGACGATCGTGGACCGAATACGGGCGGCATGGGCGCCCACAGCCCGTCAGGCGTGCTCGATGGGCGGAGTGCCGGCGAAGCGCTCGAGAGCGTCCTGCGGCCGACGATCGAAGCGATGGCCGACCGCGGTCGTCCCTTCTGCGGGGTGCTCTACGCCGGGCTGATGTTGACCCGCGACGGGCTGCGCGTTCTCGAGTTCAACGTCCGGCTGGGCGATCCGGAGGGGCAGGCGGTGCTGCTGCGGCTCGAGGACGATCTGCTGCCGATCCTGGCCGCCGGAGCGGCGGGCAGCTTCGGCGTCGCGCGGCTGCACTTCCAGAAGGCCGCTGCGGCGGTTCTCGTGCTGGCGAGCGAGGGCTATCCGGAGCGCCCGGTCAAGGGCGAGCCGATCCAGGGTCTCGAGCGAGCGGCAGCGCACGAGGGGGCGGTCGTGTTTCACGCCGGTACCGCCGAGATCGAAGGCGCCATCGTGGCGGCGGGCGGGCGCGTCTTGAACGTCGGCGCTACCGGTCCCGACCTGGCGTCGGCGCTGCGCACGGCCTACAGTGCGGCGGCGGAGATCGACTGGCCGTCGAAGCGGCTGCGCACCGACATCGGCCGACGTTTCGTCGAGTTGGTCGAGCCGGCACGGGAGACGGGGAGCTTCGACCTGAACGCGCTGCGGCGAGATCTCTAGCCGCGATCGCCAGCGCGGGCGATTCATTGACAGAGCGAAGTGGGGGCGGGAAGATCTAACAATGTCCGGCTGCGGCGGCTGCCAGTTTCAGGGGATGTCCACGGCGGTAGAGAGTCAGTTCGTCGGCGTTCGCTTCGCCGAGGAGACCAACTTGACGCTCTGCGCGACCGAAGGCCGAGTGCTGCCGAAGGGCGAGCGCGTGGTCGTCGATTTCGCCGGCGAGCCGATGTTCGGGCGGGTCGAGCAGTCGCCGGCCCCGGTCTTCAAGCCGTGCCAGAAAGCCGGAGCCAAGAAGATCCTGCGCCCGGCCAGCGACGAGGATGTCGCCGCGCACGACCGCAAACTGCATCGCGACGACGCCGCCAAGCGCTTCGTCAAAGAGCGGGCGCGCACGCTCGAGCTGGAGATCAAGGTGTCGAAAGTCGACTTCACCCTCTCGGGTAAGCGCGCGACAGTTTTCTTCACAGCCGAGCAGCGGGTCGACTTCCGTGCGCTTGTGCGCGAAACGGCGCAGCGATTCGGAGCTCGCGTGCATATGCAACAAGTTGGAGCGCGTGACGAAGCCGGGCTCCTGGGCGGCATCGGCATCTGCGGCCGCACGCTCTGCTGCTCGACCTGGCTCAAGGAGTTCAAACCGATTTCGATCGCGATGGCGAAGCGGCAGAACCTCTCGCTCAACCCGTCGAAGATCTCCGGGCAGTGCGGGCGACTCCTCTGCTGCTTGGCCTACGAAGACGATCAGTACCGGAGCGGCAAGCGGCCGCCCGATACGACCGCACCCGCCGAGGTGGCATGAGCAACCGCAAGCTGATTCGACCCGACGTCGGCGACGCCCGGCGCACCGAGGCACCACGCGGCGTGCGCCGCAAGACCTCGCCTCCCGAGCAGACCAACGCGGAGGAGTTCTACTATCTGAAGCAGATGCAGGCGCGGACGCCACTCGTTCTGCGGCTCGTCAACGGCGACGAGCTGCGCGGCTGGATCGAGTGGTACGACAAGTCGGCGATCAAGTTCCATCGCCACGACGAGCCCAACCTCCTGATTCCCAAGTCGTCGATCCTCTATCTCTTCAAGGAGGAGGAGCTCCGCCGCCGTCCGGCGAAGAAGCTCACCGTCGGCGGCGGCGTCGCCGGCCAGGCCGGACCGCGGCCGGTCGAGCCCGAGGGCGAAGACGAAGCAGACGAGCCCGAGGAGTAGCGGCGGCGAAGAGGATTGGCTGGGACGCAGGGACTCGAACCCCGATTCTGCGGTCCAGAGCCGCATGTCCTACCATTGAACGACGTCCCAGCAGGGGGCGGAGCCTAGCGGCTGATCCAGCGGACGGTCAACTTTTCCCCGAGATCTTCGCCCAGCTGTCGCGCAGCGTCGCGGTGCGGTTGAAGACCGGGCGCGCCGCGGAATGATCGCGATCGTCGGCGCAGAAGTAGCCGACGCGCTCGAACTGGAACCGCTCGCCGGGTTGGGCAGCGGCGAGCGACGGCTCGACCTTGGCATCGCGAATCGTGACCAGGGAGGCCGGATTCACCGTCGCGAGCCAATCGACGCCCGCCGGAACGTCGTTCGGATCCGGATTCGCGAACAGATGATCGTAGAGCCGCACCTCGGCGTCGCGCGCATGGGCAGCCGAGACCCAGTGGATCGTCCCCTGCACCTTGCGGCCGTCGGCCGGAGCGCCGCCCTTCGAGCTCGGATCGTGGGCGCAGTGGAGCTCGACGATCTCGCCGGCGGCATCTTTGACCACCTCGACGCAACGCACGATGTAGCCCCAACGCAGACGCACCTCCCGGCCCGGCGCCAGGCGGAAGAACTTCTTCGGCGGCTCTTCGAGAAAGTCGTCGCGGTCGATCCAGAGCTCGCGCCCGAACGGGACGCGGCGCACGCCGGCCGCCGGATCCTCCGGGTTGTTCACCGCTTCGAGCTCGACGACCTCGCCCTCCGGCCAGTCGACCAGCACGACCTTGAGCGGCCGCACGATCGCCATTCTCCGTTCCGAGGTCCGATTCAGCTCTTCGCGCACGCAGTGCTCGAGCAGGGCGTACTCGACGACCGACTCCTGCTTGGTGACGCCGATGCGCTCGCAGAAGTCGCGCAGGGCGGCCGGCGGGATGCCGCGGCGGCGGATACCGGCCAACGTCGGCATGCGCGGGTCATCCCAGCCCGAGACGACCCCTTCTCCGACCAAGCGCAGGAGCTTCCGCTTGGAGAGCACGGTGTGGGTTACGTTCAGGCGCGCGAACTCGATCTGGCGCGAAAGGAAAATCCCGAGCTGGGCGATGCACCAATCGTAGAGCGGCCGGTGGTCTTCGAACTCGAGCGTGCAGATCGAATGCGTGATCCGTTCGAGCGAATCGGACTGCCCGTGCGCCCAATCGTAGGTCGGGTAGATGCACCAGGCGTCGCCGGTGCGGTGATGATGGGCGTGCAGGATCCGGTAGAGCACCGGATCGCGGAGGTTCAGGTTCCCCGACCCCATGTCGATCTTGGCGCGCAGCGTACGGGCGCCGTCCGCGAGCTCGCCAGCGCGCATACGGGAAAAGAGATCGAGGTTCTCCTCGACGGTGCGGCCGCGGAAGGGGCTCTCTCGCCCCGGCTCGGTCAGGGTGCCGCGCGTCGAACGCACCTCTTCCGCCGAGAGATCGCAGACGTAAGCATGGCCAGCGCGGATCAGCTGTTCGGCGAAGCGATAGAGCTCTTCGAAGTAGTCGGAGGCGTAGAAGAGCCGGTCGCCCCAGTCGAATCCGAGCCAGCGCACGTCGTTCTGGATCGCCTCGACGTATTCGACCTCCTCGGTGGTCGGGTTGGTGTCGTCGAAGCGCAAGTTGGTGGTGCCGCCGTGCTCTCTGGCGAGGCCGAAGTTCAGGCAGATCGACTTCGCGTGCCCGAGATGGAGATAGCCGTTGGGCTCGGGCGGGAAGCGAGTTCGGACGGTGGAGTGCTTGCCGCTCTCGAGGTCCGCGGCGACGATCTCGGCGATGAAGTGGTTGCCCATGGCGTTAGGAGATGAGACGAGAGAGGGCGCCATCGATACGGGCGACGACGCGCTCGCGCCCGAGGATGGCGAGGAGGTCGAAGAGGCCGAAGCCGACCGGCTTGCCGGAGACGGCGACTCGCGTCGCGTGGACCACGGCTCCGAGAGGAAGGCCGCGCGCGGCGACGAAGGCGGAGATCAGCCGCTCGAGCGCGGCCGAGGAGAAGTCGCTCGCGACGGCCAGCTCGGCGCGGAGGGCGGCGAGGAGCTCGACTGCGCCCTCGGCGTGCCGAAGCCGCTTGTCGAACGCCTTCTCGTCGTAGGCGAGCTCGTGGTCGGCGACGAAGAGCTCGTCGTAGCCGAGGATATCGCCGGCGATCTCGAGTCGCTCCGCGGCGGCGACAACGATGGCGCGGGCCAGATCGCGATCGCTCTCGCTCGGTGGCGACGCGATCCAGCCCGCTCCTTCCAGGAAGGGGAGCGCGCGCGCCGTCCGCTCGTCGGGCGAAAGCGCCTGGAAGTAGCGCGCTTGAAGTGCCAGCAGCTTCTTGGGATCGAAGCTCGCCGCGGCGCGGTGCACGCGGGCGAGCGAGAAGCTCGCGATCTGCTCGGAACGGGAGAAGATCTCGCTACGATCGTCGAGCGACCAGCCGAGCAGCACGAGGTAGTTGAGGAGCGCCTCGGGCATGAAGCCGGAGACGCGATAGAAATCGACGACCACCGGATTGAAGGTGTCGGCGGAAGGGGCGAGCCCGATCCGCTGGGCGATGGCGCGGCCGCGCTCGTAGAGCTCCGCGAACTCGGGATTCCTCAGGTACTTGTCGAGCTTCCGTTTCGACAGCTTGACCTTGCTGCCCGGCTCGGCGACGGCCGGCAGGTGAGCAAACTCGGGCAGCTGGGCTTCGAGCCCGTTGAAGAGGAAGATCTGGCGCGGCGTGTTCGAAAGGTGCTCTTCGGCGCGCACGACGTGGGTGATCTCCATCGCGATGTCGTCGACCACGCTCGCCAGGTGGTAGAGACAGCTGCCGTCGGCGCGCTGGATGACATGGTCGGCTTCGGCGGCCCACTCGCTCACCACCTCGCCGCGGACGAGATCGTGGATCGTGCACTGCCCGTGGCGCGGCATCTCGAGCCGCACGACGGCGGTGCGGCCGTCCGCTGCGAAGCGCTGTCGCTCCGCGTCGGTGCGGGCGGCCCAGTGGCGGCTCGCCAAGTACGGGCGCTTCGCGGCCTCGGCTTCGGCGCGTTCGGCACGGATCTCCTCGGGGCGGGCGTAGTCGCGATAGGCGAACCCGCCGGAAAGGAGCTTGTCGACTGCGTCCCGGTAGAGCGCCAGCCGTTGAGACTGGAAATACGGCGCGAACGCTCCGCCCACCTCCGGCCCCTCGTCCCAGTCGAGACCGAGCCAACGAAAGCCGTCCAGAATCGGCGCCAGCGCCGCATCGACGTTGCGCTCTTCGTCGGTGTCGTCGACCCGAAGCACGAAGGTACCGCCGCTCTGACGGGCGAAGAGCCAGTTGAAGAGCGCTGTCCGCACGCCGCCGATGTGGAGAAATCCGGTCGGCGAGGGAGCGAAGCGGACGCGCACGGGGCGGGGGCTGGCGGCGTTCATGAGCGGGCGATCCTACCGGCTGTGCGCGACGAGCGTCGGAGGTCGAAGGAGGTGTGCGCGCGCCAGAGCGCGAGCGAGTGCTGGCGGAGACGGAGGGATTCGAACCCTCGATACAGGTTTAGGCCCGTATAACGGTTTAGCAAACCGCCGCCTTCAGCCACTCGGCCACGTCTCCGCGGGCGGTCGGAACGAATGCGATTCTAGCCTAGGCTGCTGGCGTGCTCGTGCGATAGAGTGACGCTGCGCCTACGATCCATTCTCCGAAAGCTCTCACGCCCGTGTCCCCTTTCGACTCTCGCGATGCGCTCGCCATCGGTACGCTCCGCTTCCTGGCGGTCGACATGGTCGAGCGGGCGCAATCGGGGCACCCTGGCGCGCCGCTCGGGCAGGCGCCACTGGCGCACGTTCTCTGGAGTCGCTACCTGCGCCACGACCCGGCGGATCCGGCGTGGCCGAACCGCGATCGCTTCGTGCTCTCCTGCGGCCACGCCTCGGCTCTGCTCTACGCTCTACTCCACCTTTCGGGATACGCGCTGGCGCTCGACGAGATCAAGCGCTTTCGTCGACTCGGCTCGCTGACGCCCGGGCACCCGGAGTACGGTCACACGCCCGGTGTCGAAACGACGACCGGCCCGCTCGGCCAGGGGTTCGGCAATGCAGTCGGGATGGCGATGGCCGAGCGGATGCTCGCCGCGCGCTTCAATCGACCTGGCTATTCGATCTTCGATCACCGCGTTTGGGTTCTGGCATCCGACGGCGACCTGATGGAGGGGATCTCCTCCGAGGCGTCTTCCCTCGCCGGACACCACCGCCTAGGCCAGCTCAAGGTGCTCTACGATTCGAACCGGATCTCGATCGACGGCTCGACGGTGCTCGCCTTCACCGAGGACGTCGGCCGGCGCTACGAGGCGTACGGCTGGCGAGTTCTCGCAGTCGACGACGGCAACGATCTCGAGGCGATCGACCGGGCGCTCGCCGCGGCGGCGAGCGAGGTCGATAGGCCGACGCTCGTCGTGGTACGCACCGAGATCGGCTACGGCAGCCCGAAGAAGCAGGGCAGCGCCGAAGCGCACGGCGCGCCGCTCGGTGCCGACGAGGCGCGCGCCACCAAGCGCGCGCTCGGCTGGCCCGAAGAGTCCGAATTCGTCATTCCTGAAGTGGCGCGTGCGTTCTATCGCGAGATCGCGGAACGGAACGCGGCGACCCACGACTCCTGGAGGAGAGCTCTCTCTCGCTACGAGGTCGACTACCCTGAGCTGGGTCGCGAGCTCGCGCGGCGCCGAGTCGGGGCTCTTCCCGAGGGCTGGGATTCGGCACTGCCCCGCTTTGCCGCCGACGAGAAACCGATCGCGACGCGCGCCGCCTCCGGCAGGGTGCTGAACGCTCTCGCCGGAGTGTTGCCGGAGTTTCTCGGCGGCTCGGCCGACCTCGCCGAGTCGAACAGCACGACGATCAAGGGCGAGGCGGCGTTCGGACCCCAGACGCCGAGCGGCCGCAATCTCCACTTCGGCGTGCGCGAGCACGCCATGGGCGCGATCTTGAACGGCATCGTCCTCTCTGGGCTGCTGCGCCCGTTTGGCGGGACGTTCCTGATCTTCTCCGACTACATGCGCCCGGCGATCCGGCTGGCGGCGATCATGCGGATCCCGGCGATCTACGTCTTCACGCACGACTCGATCCTGCTCGGCGAAGACGGCCCGACCCACCAGCCCGAGAGTCAGCTCCTTTCTCTGCGCTCGCTGCCCGGGCTGGTCACCCTCCGGCCCGCCGACGCCTGGGAGACCATCGCGGCGTGGAAGCTGGCGATCGAGCGGCGAGAGGGGCCGACCGCGCTCGCCTTGACGCGGCAGAAGCTGCCGGTTCTCGCCGAAACCGCAGCGCTCGCCGCGGCCGGCGTCGCACGCGGCGCCTACACGCTCTGGGAGAGCGGGCCGCAGCCGAGCCTTCTCGTTCTGGCCACCGGCTCCGAGGTGGCGGTAGCCCTTGCGGCGGCCAAGCTGGTGGCCGGGGAGGGTGCCGCGGTCCGCGTCGTCTCGATGCCCTCGTGGGAGCTCTTCGAGCGCCAGTCGCCGGACTATCACGACAGCGTCCTGCCGGCCGCAGTTGGCTGCCGAATGGCGGTCGAGGCCGGGAGCCCCTTGGGCTGGGAGCGGTGGGTGGGGGCGTCCGGGAGGGTGGTGGCGCTCCGCGGATACGGCGCCTCGGCCCCCGTCGAAGAGATGGCGCCCCACTTCGGCTTCACGATCGAGCAGCTGGTAGAGGTCGCCCGCTCCGTGCTGGCCGAGGGCGGCTGAGGCTGGATCCCGCCCGGGGATTGTGCTAGGCTTCACACGGTTCGCTTCGAGATGGGGGCTGGGTGGGCTCCGCAGCCGAGGCGGCAACACTTCCGTCGCTTCCGGAACAGTTCGGGACGGCCAAATCCCCAGGAGGGAATGGAAAGATGCGGGACAAGAAGCTAGCTCTGTTGGGTATCGCTGCGTTGACGCTCACCGTCGCCGCAGGCTGCGCGAAGCCGCCGCAGCAAGAGATCGACGCGCTGTCGGCCGCGGTGACGGCCGCCGAGCAGGCCGAGGCTCCGAAGTACGCTGCCGACGCTTGGAGCGGTGCGCAGCAAGCACGCAACGCGGTCAACGCCGAGATCGAGACGCAGGCGAACAAGTTTGCGCTCTTCCGCTCGTACACGCGGACCAAGGAGCTGATCGCCACGGCCAGTCAGTCCGCGGCCTCGGCCAAGGATGCCGGCGTCGCCAAGAAGGAAGAGGCGCGGACGGCTGCCAACGACGCACTCGCCGCTGCGCGCACTGCGCTCGATGGCGCTACGGCGACGATGGCCGAGCTCGGGGCTTGCAGGCGCAAGCCGAAGGACTTCAAGAAGGACATGGAGATGATGCAGGCCTCTTACGATGGCTACGCCGCGCAGGTGGCGGGCATCGAGAGCGCGGTCGCCGCGGAGGACTTCTTCGGCGCTCGCTCGCAGGCTGAATCGCTCAAGTCGCAGGTCGACATGCTCGTCTCCGACTTGCAAGGAGCCAAGGTCAAGATCAAGTGCTGATCGGCCCAGCTTTCGGCCCCACTGAACCGGCGACGGGATTCCGTCGCCGGTTTTTTCTTTACTGTGCCTTGGTGTCGATCGTGGGGGGGACGCTGATCGCGAGCGCGCAGCAGGCGGAACCGCGAGGAGCGCCAGTTGCGACAGCGGTGCTGCGGAGAAGCTCGGCAACCGCCATCGGCGCCCTGCGCGAACATGCGCCGGGTGCCGCTCGCCTGGTGGAGCGTCTGGTCGCGGAGGCCGAGATCGTCACCGCGGACGAGACCAGCGCGCCGCCCTGGGAGCGGTATCCGGGGCGGACCGAAGCGGCCTGGACGCGGGTTCATCTCGAAGCGCATCGGGCGCTCGTCGAGCTCGGAGAGCGGCGCCACGGCTTCGCGCGCGGCTGGGAAGAGATCCGCGACATGGTGGGCACGGAGGTCGAGAAGGCGCTCGCCGAAGCCAACGAAGCTGGAGTCGCGCGCCGCGAGATGGCCGCCGCCAAGCAGGCGCAGTTCAAATGGCTAGTGGCGGAGCGCTTCGCTGGCGACGGCGCCTTCGATCGCGCCCTGGTCGAAGCAGAGCAGGCGCGCCGACTCGCAACTGTGGTGCACGACGGCTTCAGCGCGCTCCACGCGCGCTTCGGCGACTCGCGAAACCTCGCCAAGTGGCGGCGCATGGTCGAGGAGACTGTTGCCGCGTCGCGGCTGAACGGAGCCGCGGCGATGGTGGTCGACAAGCTGAAGCGCAAGCTCCATCTGTACGCCGGTGGCGAGCGACTCGCGACGTTCGACGCCGAGCTGGGCGCGAAGGGGCTGCGCCAGAAGATGCACGCCGGCGATCAGGCGACCCCTGAAGGGAGATACCGGGTGTCGCAGGTCAAGGGCGAGGGGCGCACGCGGTATTACAAGGCCCTGCTCCTCAACTACCCCAACGACGAGGATCGCGCGCGCTATGCGTGGGGGCAGCGCGTCGGACAGGTGCCCCTGCGCACCGGGATCGGCAGCCTGATCGAGATCCACGGCGACGGCGGACAGGGACGGGACTGGACCGACGGCTGCGTGGCCCTGACCAACGACGACATGGATCAGATCTTTCGCCACGCGCGGACCGGTACTCCGGTCACCATCGTGGGGACGTTCTGAGTCCGGATTAGGATAGTCGGATGTTGATTCCGAGCGACCGCCAGCAGACGGTGCAGCGAACGGATCCGCTGCGCCGCGCGATGGCGGCGGTCGGCGCTCCCGGTCTGCCCGACGGGCTGCGGATCGTGGCCTTCGCGCTGCTCGGCGCGGCCATCGCCAGCGCGGGCATCGCGCTCGGACTGGCGCGGTTTGGCGGCGCCTACGACCGCACCGACTTCGCTCCCGGCGCGCTGGCCACGAGCCCGCCGCCGAACCTCTCGCCGGCCGAGCAGGCGACGAAACTCGAGAAGCGCTTGGCGGCGCTCGCACCGACGCGCGAGACCTACGTCGTGGTCGACAGCTTCCACAATCGATTGCGGGTCTACCGTGGCAGCGAGCTCTTGCGCGACGCGGTCTGCTCCACCGGATCGGGTGTGAAGTTGCGCGATCCGCGCAACGGCAAGGAGTGGCTCTTCGACACGCCGCAGGGCGAGCTCAAGATCTTGCGCAAGGTCAAGAATCCGATCTGGGTCAAGCCCGACTGGGCCTTCGTCGAGGAGGGCTACGAGCCGCCGAAAGGGATGCGCGAACGGATCGACGATTTTTCGCTCGGCGACTACGGGCTCTACATGAAGGACGGCTACATCATCCACGGCACGATCTTCAGGAGTCTGCTCGGCCGGCGCGTGACGCACGGCTGCATCCGCTTGGGCGACGAGGATCTGAAGTTCGTCTACGACCGGGTTCCGGCCGGCGCCCGAGTCTTCCTGTTCTGAAGCGAGCGCCCGAGGTGCGCGAGCCCCAGAGAAGCTCGGCACGCCGCCGCAGCAAGGCGATTGCCCCGTGTTGCTGTGTGGCGCTTCTCGCGCTGTTGGCGAGCGCAGCCTCTGGCGACGCCGAGTGGCGCCGGCTGCAGGCGGTGGAGCTCGAGGCGGGACTCGCCAAGAAACCCGATCTCTATCTGGTGCTCGATCCGCCGGCCCGGCGCTTGCGCGTCAAGGTGCGCGGGATCGAGCTTGCGTCCGTCGAGCTCGTCGAGCTTTCCCAGCTCGTCTTCCGGCCGCTTCTCGGCCGCGGCGAGGCGCCCCCGCTCACCGCGCCCGCGGTCTGGACGGTGATCGAGGGTCCGGGCGATAGCGACCGCGAGACGATCGCACCGACGACGCTGCGTCCGTACTCCGAGGAAGAGGAGCGCGAGGAGCCGGCGACGCCCAGCCGACCGGTCGCTCCGCCCAAAGGTGACGAAGCGAAGCCGTCGAGCTTCCGGGTCGAGCTCGATACCGGCTGGCAGCTCTACCTGGTCAACGAATCGCCCAAGCTCGGCTGGCTGCGCCGCTTCGGCGCCGCGGTGCGCGACGGCTGGCTGCGCATCCGCCGCTCAGCGCCGCCGCATCCCCCGCTCGTAGTGCTCGTCGTGCGGCCAGAAGATGCGCAGCGGCTGCACCACCTGTTTCGCACCGGCAGGGCGATCCTCGTTCTGCCGGGAGAGTGAGCGCGGCGAGCTAGTATCGTCGCTAAATCGAAGCTCGACGCATTTCGAACCGAGGGGCCTCGGGGTGATGCCATCTTGAACCCGGTCCAGTCCGAGAGCTCGTTGTCGCCGCGTTGGGTTGCGGCGCTGACGCTCTTCTGCGTCGTCTGGGGGCTGCTGATCCTGCCGTTCCGAATCGTGGCGATCGGCTGGGTGCCGCTCGACGACGCACTGCGCCACGCCGCCAAGGTGGTGTCGGGGAAGGAGTGGAGCGAGATCCTGGTCTTGCGCGAGGGGATCGTGGTCGATCCCCACGCCGGCTGGCACGCGCTGCTCGGAGTGGTGCAGCGGTCGGGCCTGTCCAGCGCGCCGGCGCTGGTGCGCTTCGAGGTGCTCTTCCTGGCGAGCCTCTTCTTTCTGGCGCCAATCGCGCTCTTCCGCCGTCGCCCGGAGGTCTGGCTGCTGGCGCTCCTGACGGTGACGGTCTTCGACGCGGGTGCGCTCACGCGACTGATGCTCGGAAGGCCTTTCATCGTGACTATGGTGGCCTGTGTCGTGCTGGCCCGGCTCTGGCCGCGGCTCGCAGAAGACGAGTATCCGAAGGCGACGATGGTGAGCTTGGCGCTCCTCTTCGCCGCCTGCACCTGGATCCACGGCAACTGGTACCTGCTTCTACTGCCGCTAGGCTGTTTCTTCTTGGTCGGCGAGTGGCGCGTCGGCGCGCGGCTCTCCGCCTGTGCCGCAGTCGGCACCGTCGCAGGAGCCGCGCTGACCGGTCATCCCCTGCTCTTCCTGCGACAGTCGTTCCTGCATCCTTTCTATGTCCTGGGTACGCACGAAATGCGGCGTGAGCTGGTGGGTGAGCTCCAGCCTCACGACGGGAGCCCAGTTCTGGTTCTCGCTGTTCTAGGTCTCCTTGCCTGGCGTTTCTTGCGCGGCAAGTGGAGCCCACGACTCTTCGCCGATCCGGTGTTAGTGACGGCCGCAGTCGGTTGGGGTCTCGGCTACGCGGTGCTCCGTTTCTGGACGGACTTGGGCCTGCCGGCGCTCTGCGTCTGGATGGCTTCGGAGTACGAGTCGGCTCTCGACGATCATCTGACGCTGGGGAGTCGAAGACGGCTCGCTCTGACCGCGGTTGCCGCGTCGGTGCTCTTCCTGGCATTCACCCATGACGGTGGCAGTCGGTGGAGCAGCAACAAGATCCGGAAACGTCTCTCGGCAGAAGACGCCACTCTCCGCCCCTGGTTGCCGGAGGCGGGAGGCATCGTCTACAGCAGCTCGATGAGGGTCTTCTTCGATCTGTTCTACGCCAACCCGCACGCCGACTGGCGCTACATCCTCGGCTTCGAATCAGGTCTCATGCCGCCGGCGGATCTCGAGACGTATCGCAAGGTCTTGAGAAGCGGGAGTACGCCAGAAGCGTTCGAGCCGTGGCTGCACAAGCTGCGACCGGAGGACCGGCTGATCATTGCCACTGGAACGAGCGTTCAGCCCGCGATCGCAACCCTCGAGTGGTATTCGCCGCTCACGGGTCTCCACATCGGACGTCTACCGAGGTCGGGCGACACGGCAGATGGCCACGCCGACGAAGCGAAGTCAGCTCCGAGCGCTCTCGGCCCGGCGCCACAAGAGAACTGAGACTTGTCGCTCCCTCCAAGCTGGCGAGATCGACGCTGCCTATCCTGCGGGCGAATCGTTTTGGCGGAGGGGGTGGGATTCGAACCCACGAGACCCTTTCGGGCCTGCCGGTTTTCAAGACCGGTGCCTTCAACCACTCGGCCACCCCTCCTTGGACAAATCAATGCTTCGTAGGCGTTTCCCGTGCGTT
>CAZPYU010000111.1:0-11471 GCA_964590905.1 uncultured Thermoanaerobaculia bacterium | reverse complement strand
CGGCGTTCCCGGGCGAGCTGGTCGGCCGGGAGAAGCAGCGATGCCCAGATCAGCCCGATGCCCACCCAGGTGCCCACCGAGACGGCGCAGGCTGTCGCCCAGCTGCCGACCAGCCGCACCATCGAGGTCGTCTGGGCTGGGAGCGAGCGCACCAGATACCAGCTACTGAGCGACTGGAAGCCGAGCAGCACCGTGAGCGGCAGAGCAAAGGTGAGTGCCCACCAGGTCGGGGCCTCGGCGTAGATCAGCACTCCCGCGAGCAGTGTGCCGAACAGGAGCCAGATCGCGAAGTAGGTCGCCAGCCGGCTGCGCTTCTCGAGGATCGGATTCATCGCATCAGCTCTTGACTTCGACCCCGCCCATCACGACGAAGCCGCGCACCACCAGCCGCTTGGTCGGCGGTGCCGACGCGGGCCGGGTCTTGTCTTCGAAGGCGCCCATGAGTGGTACGACTTTGCCGACGACCCCCCAGCCCGCCGGAACCTTGATCTCGATCCCCGCCCACATCGCGAAGACTTCGATCGTCGCCTCGTCGCCCTCGAGCTCGGCTTGCGTCAGGTCGAGTACGACGCCGCCCATGAAGGCGCCGAGCTCGCCGCCGCGAAACGCTCTCGCGGTCGAGCGCACTTCGTTGCCGGCCATCACGGCGAACGATCTCACGTAGGCGTCGGACGCCTCCGCCGCGTCGGGCCTCCGACTGCGCGGAGCCGCGACGCCGTGCCAGACCAGCCTGCCGCCGTAGAGGATGAGGATTCCGGGAAAGAAGAGGTCCCAGACGTCGAAGTCAATCCACCTCTCCTGACGCGCGAAGATCCAGACGCCGAATCCGATCGGCACCCATCCCCAGAGGCGATTCGCGCCGCGTCCGTGCGGCTGCAGCAGCATGATGAAGCCGAGCGTCACGAACGCCGCCGGCCAGAACCGCCGCAGCAGATCGCGGCCCTCGATCAGGCCCAAGTTCTCAGCCAGGAAGATCGCTCCCAGCGCCGCGATCAGCAGGCCGAGAACCGTCCGCACCGGAACCGAGCCGTTCTCGCTACCGAGCTCACTTCTCATCGTCGCTCCTTCCGGTACCGACCTTGTTGAACATCCCCTTGCCGACCATCTCGATTCCGGCCGCGACCAAGAAGACCGGCCAGGCGGTCCCCCAGTGCAGACCGAACAGGTTCCAGGCGCTCAGCGCGCAATAGAGCCCGCCGATCAGAATCCAGAATCCGCCGCTCCGGTCGTCCTTTTCGCCTGGCCAGAGCAGCTTGATGGCACCCATGCCGATGACCAGCAGCGGCCAGAGCTGCCAGACATCCCGAGGCAGGTCGTAGCCGAGGTTGCCGATCAACACCAGACCGCCGACGATGACCAGGTAGAGCCCGAGCACGAGCCGACCTGCCGAGCGCGTCGACCGCGAAAGTTTTCTGTTCGTTGTCATCTTCTCTCCTCCAATCGACCGACTGCGTGGCCGACGGCAGGAAGTTACGCGTTTGCCGGCCGCGAAACTACGGTCGGCCGGTGAATCGCGGCGGCAAGCCGGCTAACGGCGCCGGCCGCCGAGCTTCGAGGCCCGGATCGGCTCGAATGCGACATGCTCCGCTGCCGGTGAGCGAAGCGGCGCGCGAGCTCTTACGACGGGTGTACGGCCACGCGGCCTTTCGCGGCGATCAGGAGGCGGTCGTCGATCGGGTCACGGGCGGCGGCGACGCCTTCGTGCTCTTTCCCACCGGCTCGGGAAAGTCGCTCTGCTTTCAACTCCCGGCGCTGCTGCGGCCCGGTGTCGGCATCGTCGTGTCGCCGCTCATCGCGCTGATGGACGATCAGGTTGCCGCCCTGCGCGAGATCGGCGTCCGTTCGGCCGCCCTGCACTCGAACCTCCCCGAGAGCACCCAGCTCGAGGTCGAACGACAACTGACCGCCGGCGAGCTCGATCTCGTCTACGTCGCCCCGGAGCGCCTGCTGACCGAGCCGTTCCTGGCGCTCCTGGCGCGTTCGCCGCTAGCGCTCTTCGCGATCGACGAAGCGCACTGTGTTTCACAATGGGGACACGACTTTCGCCCCGAATACTTGGGCCTCGCCGCGCTCGCCGACCAGTTTCCCGGCGTCCCTCGCATCGCGCTCACCGCCACCGCCGACAAGCCGACCCAGAAGGAGATCGTCGAGCGTCTCCGTCTTACGAGTGCGCGCCGTTTCGTAGCGAGCCTCGACCGCCCCAACCTGCGCTACCGCCTGGTGGACAAGCAGGACGGGGGGCGCCGACAGCTCGTCGCTCTGCTCGAGAGCGAACAGCGGGGACACGCCGGCATCGTCTATCGAGCCACGCGGGCGAAAGTCGATGCCACCGCCGAGCTGCTCGTAGGGCGCGGCCTGCCGGCAGCGCCGTACCACGCCGGAATGCCGGCTCACGAGCGCCGTCGAGTCCTCGATAGGTTTCGCAACGAGGAGACGATCGTGATCGTCGCAACGATCGCCTTCGGCATGGGGATCGATCGACCCGACGTGCGCTTCGTCGCCCATCTCGACCTGCCGAAGAGCCTCGAGGCGTATCACCAGGAGACCGGGCGTGCCGGGCGCGACGGCGAGCCGGCCGACGCCTGGCTTGCCTACGGCATCGGCGACGTCGTCCAGATCCGCCGGCTGATCGATGCTGGCGGCGCGCCGGCCGAGCGCAAGGCGGTGGAACGCAAGAAGCTCGACGCGCTGGTCGCCTATTGCGAGACGACAGCCTGTCGGCGCCAGGTGCTGCTGCGCTACTTCGGCGAAGAGCTGGCCCGGCCGTGTGGCAACTGCGACACCTGCCGCGAACCGATCGCCACTTGGGACGCCACCATCGCCGCGCAGAAAGCGCTCTCGGCCGTGGCGCGATCCGGTGAGCGGTTCGGCGTCGAGCACTTGGTCGACCTCCTGCGCGGCGAGCCAACCGAGAAGATCGCCCGCCATCGGCACGATCATCTGCCGACCTTCGGCGTCGGGCGCGACCTGGAGCGCAAGGAGTGGCGCCGGATTTACGCCCAGCTCGTGGCCCGTGGCTATCTCGAAACCGAAGTCGACGGATTCAACACCCTCGCCCTCACCGAGCGCGCGCGCCCAGTATTGCGCGGCGCCGAAGCGGTGCACCTGAGAGCCGAGCGTGCCAGCGTCGCCAAGAAACGCCGCCGTGACACCGAGGCGCCGCCGCATCCGCTGCTGGCTCCCCTGGCCCAGGACGAAGCGCTGTTCGAGCGGCTACGCCGCCTGCGCTCCGAGCTGGCGCGGGCCGCCGGGTTGCCCGCCTACGTGGTCTTCCACGACGCCACGCTGCGCGCTATCGCGACGACGAAACCGCGCCACCTCGACCAGCTCGCGGCCCTCCCCGGCATTGGAGAGAAGAAGCTCGAGCGCTACGGCGAAGCGCTGCTCGCCTGCCTGGCGGCGTTCGCGGCCGAAAGCGGCTCGGGGTGAGCTGCGGCGGGCGCGCCTATTCGCTCGCTGCCGCGACCAGCTTCTCGACCACCGCCGGATCGGCCAGCGTCGAGACGTCGCCCAGATCGTCGATCTGTCCGCAGGCGATCTTGCGCAAGATGCGGCGCATGATCTTGCCGGAGCGGGTCTTGGGCAGCCCAGGCGCGACGACGATCCGATCGGGGGTGGCGATCGGACCGATGACGCGCCGGACCTGCTCCTTCAACGCGCCGACCAGCTCGTCGCGATCCGACCGCTCGGCCGCGGCGTTCACCAGGACGAAAGCGCAGATGCCGGTCCCCTTGATCTCGTGCGGATAGCCGACCACCGCGGCCTCGGCGACCGCCGGGTGCGCGACGAGCGCGCTCTCGACCTCTGCGGTACCGAGCCGATGACCCGAGACGTTGAGCACGTCGTCCACCCGGCCGGTGATCCAGTAGTAGCCGTCCTCGTCGCGCCGGCAGCCGTCGCCGGTGAAGTAGAGACCCGGGAAGCGAGAGAAGTAGGTCTCTTTGAAGCGCGCGTGATCGCCGTAGATCGTGCGCGCCTGACCCGGCCAGCTTCGCCGCAGGCAGAGGTTCCCGGAGACGCCGTTGCCCACCAGCTCGCGCCCCTCCTCGTCGACCAACACCGGATCGACGCCAAAGAACGGTAGCGTCGCCGAGCCCGGCTTGGTCGGCGTCACTCCCGGCAGCGGGGTGATCAGGATGCCGCCGGTCTCGGTCTGCCACCAGGTGTCGACCACCGCGCAGCGCCCCTTCCCGACCACGTCGTGGTACCAGTTCCAGACTTCGGGATTGATCGGCTCGCCGACGGTGCCCAAGATGCGCAGCGTCTGCCGCGACGAGCTCTCGAGCCAGGAGTCGCCTTCGCGGATGAGCGCCCGCAACGCGGTCGGCGCGGTGTAGAAGATCGTCACTCCGAGGTCGTCGATGACCTTCCAGTAGCGGCTCGGATCGGGGTAGAGCGGAATCGACTCGAACATCACCGTGGTGGCGCCGTTGGCGAGCGGACCGTAGACGATGTAGCTGTGACCGGTGATCCAACCGATGTCGGCGGCGCAGAAGAAGATGTCGTCCTCGTGGACGTCGAAGACCAGCCGGTGGCTGAGCGCGGCGTAGACCAGGTAACCGCCGGTCGTGTGCAGGACCCCTTTCGGCTGCCCGGTCGAGCCCGAGGTGTAGAGAGTGAAGAGCGGCGCTTCGGCGTCCATCCACTCCGGCGGGCAGTAAGGGCGCTGGCGCTCCATCTCCTCTGCGAGCCAGCGGTCGCGCCCCGGCGTCATCGGCACTTCGGCCGCGGTGCGGCGGGCGACGAGCACCCGCTCGACTCCCGGCGCACCGGCGATCGCCTCGTCGACAGTCTTTTTGAGCGGGATTCGCTTGCCGCCGCGCAGGCCCTCGTTGGCCGTTACCACCAGCCTGGCGCCGGCGTCCAGGATTCGACCGCGCAGCGCTTCGGCCGAAAAGCCGGCGAAGACGACCGAGTGCACGGCGCCGATCCGAGCGCAGGCGAGCATGGTGACCGCCAGCTCCGGGATCATCGGCAGGTAGATCGCTACCCGGTCGCCCCGGCCCACTCCGTTCGCCACCAAGACGTTCGCCAGCTTGCCGACCCGGCGCGCCAGATCGCGATAGGTCAAGGTGCTGTAGTCGCCGGGCTCGTCTCCCACCCAGACGATCGCCGCCTTGTCGGCCCGCCGCTCGAGGTGGCGGTCGAGACAGTTCCAGGCGACGTTGAGCTGGCCGCCGGCAAACCAGGAGAAGTCGACCGCTTGGAAGTCGGACTCGACGATCGCCGCCGGCGGCACGAACCAGTCCAGGATCGCCGCTTGCTCGCGCCAGTAACCGACCGGATCGGCGAGCGAGCGCGCGTAGAGCGCCTCGTACTCCGCCATCGAACGCAGGTGCGCCGACGACGCGATTCTGGGCTTGACCGGGATCATCTGAGCCTCTCCTCGCAAAGGTAGTTCACGAAATCAGGAACATTCTAGAAATATTTTCACGTTACCTCTTGCACTCTGTCGCGAAATGTCGACAATAGGCACTAACAGAACTTCCTCTCCGTTCCGCGCCCGCGATCGATCGTTCGATCGTCCGGCGTCGAGAGGGGCGGAGGGGGGCGGTGGGAGGCACCGCTTGAACGCCAACAAAGGAGAAGAGGAATGGCGACGAAGAAGGCCAAGAAGGGCAGGAAGGCAGCGAAGAAGGGCAGGAAGGCGACGCGCAAGCCAGCGAAGAAGAGAGCGGCCAAGAAGGGCAAGAAGGCCACACGCAAGCCGGCAAGGAAGGCCGCCAAGCGGGCCGCGAAGAAAGTGAAGAGAGCGGCCCCGAAGAAGGCGAAGAAGGCCGCCCCGAAGAAGGCCGCTCCGAAGAAGGCGGCTCCGAAGAAGGCGGCCCCGAAGAAGGCCGCTCCGAAGAAGATGGCAGCTCCGGCACCCGCGCCGGTCGAAATGCCGATGCCCCCGATGTTGTAAGAGGCTTTTCGCAACTGCAGGACCCATCGGCCCTGGCGTCGCTCGCCCGACGTCAGGGCCGTCTGGTTTCTACCAACCGCCGCCGCCGCCACCACCCGAAGAAGAGCCGCCGCCACCACCGCCGCCGGACGATCCGCTCGAGCTCGGCGAGGGCACGCCGGCTGCCATCGTCGTCACCGCAGCGGCGAACGACGCCGAAGTACCGGCGCCACCGAAAGCGCCGCCGCCGCCGCTCCAGCCGCCGGAGGGCACGCCGCCGCTCGGCCCGGCACTCGCTCCCCCGCTTCCGCCTCCGATCTCGCCTCGGATCTCATGCTGCCCTGGCGAGGCGAGCGCGAAGCGCCGCGCCCAACGATCCAGTGCCGGAGCCAGTTCGAGCGCCACGAGCCAGGGGAACCAGCGATCGTCGAGCCGCGGCTGGTCGCGCAGCAGCTCGCCCGCGAAGAACCGACGCGCCGAAAGGAGCTCGCGGCGACGCGCGAGCGCGAGCGCCGATTCGGTCGTGGCGAGAATCTGAAACATGAGACGCGAGAAGCCGACAGCGAGAAGCGTCGCACCGAAAAGCGTCAGCAACAGGGCTCCCTGCCGTCCCGTCACGAGTGCGATGAGGAGCGCCGAGAGGGTCGTCGAAAGTCCGACCACGACGAGGGCGCCGACCGGCAGACCGACGTTCCGGCGCGCCGCGCCGGCGGCGATGGTGCCGGGAATCGCCCCGCCGACCAAGACGAGCAGGAGCAGGAACGAGCTCCCCTGCTGCGGCGCGAGCAGGCCTCCGAGCAGCAGCAGCGCCGCGCCGACGGCGAGCAGGACCACCGTCGGCGACTTGCGTGGCCGCGGCGCGCCGGCTGCGAAGCCCGCGAGGCGCTTGACGCGGCTCTCTAGCCCGGCGCGAATCTTGGCCACCGGATCGAAACCGGAGAGCCGGTAGTGCTGGCGCAGGCGCTCGGAGTCGATCTCGTCTCCCAACGGAAAGAGGCCGGAAATGAGGCGCTTCTCCTCGTCTTCGAAGCTCGCCTTCGGCACCTCGAGCGCGAGATGGAGCACCTCTCGCCGCCACGGCCCCCAGCCAGCGCGGTCCACGCGCGAGGAGATCTTCCCTTCCGCCACCAGCCGGGCGAGGATCGCGGCGACCTCCGAGGCGCCGACGCTACGGTCCCACGCCGCCCCCACGACCTCCGGGCGGAGCGAGAACACCCTCTCGTCGAGCCAGGCGCGGTCGATCCGCGTGCTCTCGACCAGCGGGAGGAAGCGGCCGAGGGCGCGATCGCGCCGCCACCAGCCTGTCGCGAAGAGGGTCGAGGCAACGAGAAGCGCTGCGGCAGCCGACCCGCGCAGCCTCCCCGCCAGCTGGCTGGGCGCCGCGAGGGTGGGAGTTCCCGACCCGAGATATCGGAGCCCCGCCTGCAGCACGAAGCCCACCCCCGGAGCCAGCGGGCCGGCTTCGAAGCGCAGCGTCCGCCGCTCGAGATCCGCGCTGCGACCAGCACCCGAAACTGGTTCGACGATCTCCCACTCCGCCGTGGCATCGAACGAGACGGTGAAGCGTTCGATCGCTCCGGCGCGCTCCTCGAACGCGAAGTCGTGGGCCAGCCGATAGAGATTCTCCCCATCGCGCCTCAAGATCTGTTCGTAGACGAGCTCGAGACGGTAGACGAGAAGCGTAGCGTCGAACGGCGGCGCGGCGGGCGCACGGCTCCTCCAGCGCACGGTCGTGGAGTCCGTCCAGTTCCACTGGTCGACGACTCCGAGATCGCCGCGCTCGAGGACGCGCTCGCTGCCGCTTTCCGGATCGATCCGTACGATGCGCAGCACCCGCAGCCGCTGCCCCGGTTCGAGCCGGAAGATCCGCTCGCCGCCGTTCCAATCCCCGCTCATGACCAGCGCCTGCGTCTCGTCGACGCGCAACGACCCGGCGCTCTCGAGAGTCGCGACGACGTCGATCGAGCGCCAGAACAGCTCACCCGCCGCCGCGGCACGCTCCGAGCCGGCGACGAGGAGGGCGATCGAGAGGAGGAGGCGCCCGCGCATTGGATTTTGCTCGCTGCTTCGTATACTAGCCGCCGCTCGTCGTTAGCCCAACGGAGGAGCTACCGTGCCCACGCCCCGTCGCCCGCTCGTCCTCACGCTCGCTGCGCTCCTGGTCGTTGCCTCGTCGGCCGCGGCGAAGAAAGGGCAGCCGATCGAAATCAAGATCCGCGGCGTCGACGGCACAGCCCTGGCCGGAGTCGCGGTCTCACTCGCTGCCGAAGGCGGCACGACCTGGAGCGCCCAGGGCACGACCGACGCGGCCGGACTTTGGGCTGTCGAGGTGCCCGACGCCAAGGGCAGCTATCGGTTGCGCGCTGCGAGGGCTGCCTTTCATCCGTTCGAGCAGTTGGTGAATCTCAAGGAGCAGCCGGTGCAGCGCGGCCAGCCCTTGGGTGTCAACGTCTCGCTGGCGCCATTCGGTCCGACCGAGTGGTACAACGAGGGCGTACGAGCGCTGCAGGCCAACGACCTCGCCGCTGCGGAGGCAGATTTCGCCAAGGCGGTCGAGCTCGACCCTGCGTTCGGAAAGGCTTGGGGCGTCCTCGGCATGCTCGCCCTGGAGCGCAAGGAGTTCGCCGTCGCTCTCGCCGACGCCGACCGCGCGCTAGCGAGCGACGCCGCCGACATTCCGGCGCTACGCACTCGCTACGATGCGCTCTTGAGCCTGAACCGCGCCGCCGAGGCCGATCTCGCGCTGACCACCTTGGCCGAGAAGGACAGCGCTCCCGAGGTCGCTCATCTGCTCTTCAACGCCGGCGCCGAGGCCGCCAACCAGGGCAACTCCGAGCACGCCCGCCGCCGCCTCGGCGAGGCGCTGGCGCGCATCCCCAACCTCTGGCAGGCGCACATCGCCTTCGCCGAGATCGCGGTGCGCGAGAAGCGCTACGCCGACGCGGTGGCTTCGCTCGACAGCGCCATCGCGCTCAATCCTCGCAACTTCAAGGCCCTCGAGCGCAAAGCGCAGGTGCTGCGCGCGATGGGCAACGAAGAGGCGGCCAAGGCGATCGACGCCGCGATCGACGCGCTCAAGACGCCGCAGCCCTGAACCCGTTCTGGTCGAGACGAGCGCGCTCGAGGTCTCGCCCTTGGCTTCGACCCGATCTCTCGGCTCGCCGACGTTCGCCGTGGAGCGCCTACCGCTGGCGCTGCTCGCCCTTGTCGCCGCGATCACCCTCTGGTCGGGGATCTCCCCGCACGACCGCCTGACCTGGTGGCTCGAGGTCTTCCCGATCCTCGTCGTCGTGCCGCTCCTCGTCGTGACCGCGCGCCGCTTCCCGTTGACGCCGCTGCTCTACGTGCTGATCGCCATCCACGCCGCGATCCTCGCCGTGGGCGGCCACTACACCTACGCGCGCGTGCCGATCGGATTCTGGATGCAAGAGGTCTTCGACCTGGCGCGCAATCACTACGACCGCATCGGGCATCTCGCGCAAGGTTTCGTGCCGGCGATCGCGGCGCGCGAGCTGCTGTTGCGTACCTCGCCGCTGCGGCGTGGCGGTTGGCTCTTCTTCCTCGTCTTCTCGGTCTGTCTGGCGATCTCGGCGCTCTACGAGTTCGTCGAATGGGCGGCGGCGCTCGCTTCGGAGGAGGCCTCGGCGGCCTTCCTCGGCACGCAAGGCGATGTTTGGGACACCCAATGGGACATGTTCCTGGCCGGGCTCGGCGCACTCGCAGCCCAACTTCTCCTCGCCAAGCTACACGATCGCCAGCTGGCACGGCTGCGTGCGGCTTGAACCGCGGCGAATGAGCGGCGCGCGAGCGCTCGCGCTGGCGATCGCTCTCGCCTCGGTCGCTTCACCAACGCCCGCTCAGGGTCCGCACGAAGCGTGGCGGACGCTCGAGACGCAGAGCTTCCGGATTCACTGCACGGCCGGCGCCGAAGCGTGGACGCAGCGACTCGCGGCACGCCTCGAAGCGATCCGCGCCGCGGTCGCGAGCGAAGTCGGCTTCACACCGAGAGAGAAGGTCGACATCGTCGTCGCCGACCCTGCCGCCACGGCGAACGGCTCGGCCTGGCCGCTCCTCGGCTCGCCGAGCATCGTTTTCTTCACCACCCCGCCCGCGGCCGGCTCAGGGCTCGCGCACCTGTCGGATTGGGGCGAGCTCCTGGCCGTGCACGAGTATGCCCACCTCGCGCATCTGTTGCGGCCGTCGCGCAATCCTGCGCGAGCCTTGGTGGAGCGCCTGCTCCTGCCGCTCGGGCCGTTGGCGCTCGGCGCCCCGCGCTGGGCCACCGAGGGCTACGCGACGCTCGTCGAGGGCCGGCTCACCGGCAGCGGCCGGCCGCACTCGGCGCTGCGCGCCGCTCTGTTGCGGCTCTGGGGTCGCGCCGGTCGGCTGCCGAGCTACGGCCGGCTCGCCGACGATCGCGACAGCTTTCTCGGCGGTACCATGGCCTACTTGGTCGGTTCGGCCTTCCTCGAGTGGGCCGAGGAGCGGAGCGGCGATCGCGCCGCCCTCGCCAAGCTCTGGGCCGCCGCGACCGCGCGGGAGAGGCGCGGCTTCGATGCCGCCTGGGAGCGGGTCTTCGGCGAGCTGCCGAAGGACGCGTACGCCCGCTTCAGCGCCGAGACCACCGCCGCGGCGCTCGCCGCCGAGCGCCAGCTCGCGACCTCGACCTGGGACGGCGAGCTCTGGCTGGATCGCCGCTGGACGACCCGCGAGCCGGCGGTTTCGCCCGACGGCAGCCGGCTCGCGGCGGTGGTCGGCGAGCACGAGCGCCCAGAGCGGCTCGTCGTCTGGGCGCTCGACCAGGAGCCGCCCGAGGTTGACGCCCCGCGCAGCGCAGCGCTCGACCCCGACGATCCGCCGGCGGCGCCGCTGCCGCCGCGCCAGCGACCCGAGGTTGCCGCGCTCGAGCTCCCGCCCCGCTATCGCTTCGGCAGCGTTCGCTTTCTCACCGACGGATCGGGGCTGCTCCTCACTCTGCGCGCCCCCGCTCGCGATGGCCGCCTGCGCTCCGATCTGTTCAGCTGGCAGCTCGGTGGAGAGCTGCTGCGCCGGACGCGCGCCGCCGACCTCTTCGAAGCCGATCCGATTCCGGGCACGACGGCGGCGGTGGCGGTGCGTTGGCGCGCTGGCGCCTCTCAGCTGGTTCGCGTCGAGCTCGTCACCGGCGAGGTCGTCGCGCTCACGCTGCCCTCGGTCGCGGCGATCCACGACCAGCCGCGCGTCGCGCCCGACGGCCGGAAGCTGGCCTGGCTCGAACATGGCGACGGCCACTGGCGGATCCATCTCGCTGCGCTCACCGCGCCGGCGGCGCTCGAAGAGACGCGCACTCTCGAGTCGCTCGACGGTGGCGAGGCGACCCATATCGCCTGGCGATTCGACGGCTCCCACCTCTACGCCTCGGTCTCCCGTGGAGAACAGATCGACATCGAGGCGCTGCCGATCGCGGGCGGTGCGCTTCCGCATCAGGTCACGCGGAGCTTCGGCGTGGCGATGGCTCCGGCGCCGACCGCCGATAGCCGCGCCCTCTTTTTTCTCGCGCTCGATCCCGACGGTGTCGACCTACGCCGCCTCGACCTCGACGCCGCGA
>CAZPYU010000110.1:0-13478 GCA_964590905.1 uncultured Thermoanaerobaculia bacterium | reverse complement strand
TGCCAGAGCCCAGCTAAGTGAAGGCTCTCTTGGCGGCCGAAGAACGCCAGACTAGGCCCGGCGCGATAGTCGTCGAGCTCGGCGCCGAGAGTGAGGGTCAGGATGCGCTGGTGGCCGAACACTCGCTCCGCGCTGCCGCGGGTCAGAACGAGGCCGAGCACGGCGATGGCGGTTCCCAGCGCGACGAGAACCAGAAGGATGGAGAGGAGTCTACGCACGATGGTCCAACCCTTTAAAAGGATATCGCGGCGGGCTCTGCGGCAGTGCGCTGGAGTTGGGCCTGGAGTCGGCACGAACCTTGCTTAAACGTGGAGCAAGGTCGAAATCAGCCGTCCCAGGGAGGTTCCGCCAATCCCACTAAAACCCCACCCCAACCGAGGCCCTCTACGCGGCCTCACTCCTTCTAGACTCCCTCCATAATCCCCTTTGATTTCACAGGGGTAGAGCCAGAAGATCCCACCCGACCCGGAACCCCCTCGACGGTTCGCTTCCTGCACGACCCCGGCGAAGCCGGGGTCGTCGCCTTTTGGGGGGAGCCGGTGCCAAACTGACCTCCCTCTCCCTCTCCCTCGCGCTCCTTGGCGCCCTCGACTCCCTCCGAAAGCCTCCTCGCCTGGTTCGAGCACTCCCGGCGCGACCTTCCCTGGCGCCGGAACCGCGAGCCGTGGCCGGTCTGGGTCTCGGAGGTGATGCTCCAGCAGACCAGGGCCGAAACCGTGGTGCCGTACTTCGGGCGCTTTCTGGCCCGCTTTCCGAGTCCGAAGTCAGTGGCTAGCTCTCCCGTCGAGGAGGTCTTGGCCCTCTGGTCGGGGCTCGGCTACTACCGCCGCGCCCGCTCCCTCTGGTGCGCTACCGCCGAGGTCGAACGGCGCGGCGGGATCCCGGAGAGCGTCGAGGAGCTGTCGGCGCTTCCGGGAGTGGGGCCGTACACGGCAGCGGCGATCGCCTCGATCTGTTTCGGTGTTGTCGTGCCGGTTGTCGACGGCAACGTCGCGCGCGTGATGGCGCGACTTCTGGCGCTCGCAGACGACCCGGCGCGAGCAGCCGTACGGCGGCGGTTCCAGAGCGCGGCCTTCGAGCTGCTGTCGCCCCAGCGGCCAGGCGATTCGAACCAGGCGCTGATGGAGCTGGGAGCGACGCTCTGCACACCCCGGCGGCCAGCCTGCGGCGTCTGTCCACTCGCTTCTCGTTGTCGCGGCTACGCCAGCGGAGAGCCCGAGCGCTTTCCGGCGCCGCGCAAGCGCCGGCCGCTCGAACGCGTTGCCCTCATTGTGGCGGTGGCGAGAGCGCGCGGCAGCTATCTCCTGGTGCGCCGCGGCGACAACGAGACGCTGATGCCGGGTCTCTGGGACTTTCCAGCGCAGCGCGGCGCCGAGCCCGAACCGGCGCTCTTCGCGAGCGCCTACGGAGGCGAGTGGAATCTCGGGCGACCACTGGTGCGGTTCCGCCACGCGGTGACCTTTCGCAACTTTGCAGTGACCGCGGTCGACGCGCGCTGGTCGCCCGCCGGGGTGAGCGAGCGCTCGGCGATGGAATGGTTCACGCCCGCGGAGGCCGCGCGCCTGCCGCTCACCGGCACGGCGAGAAAGCTGTTGCGCCGGCTCGCCGTCGACTAGTGGACCTCGGGCACGTCGCCGCCGGCCAGGATGTACCAGGTGACCAGCTTGTCGTCGATCTCGCGCAGGCGCTTGGAGACCAGGCCGCAGAGGATCCGCAGCAGGCGCACCGAGGAGACCTTGCGGATGTCGAGCAGCCCTTCGACGACGTCTTTCGGAATCGAGAGCACCACGGCGCCGCTGGCATCGTGGGCCTTGGCGTCGGCCGAGCGCGGCTGGTGGTCGATCAGTGCCATTTCGCCGAAGTAGTCGCCGCGTTCGAGAATCGCCAACGCCTCTTCGCCGGCGCCGGGGATCAGCTTGCTGATCCGCACTCGCCCCTCGAGGACGACGTACATCGCGTCGCCGGGATCGCCCTCGCGGAAGAGCGTTTCGCCGGGAGGGATCTTGCGCTCGCGCGATAGCGACGAGAGCAGGTTGATCTCCAGCGCGGAGAGCTTCTGCTCGGAGAAGAGTGCCTGTTTGGTGCGCAGGTCGATGCGAAAACTGCCGGACTGCGGACGCGAGGGATCGAGTTGGCCGCGTTTCGGCGCTACGCCCGCGGCGAAGAAGCGCGCGATCTTCTCGTTGGTTCGCCGCAGCTTGGCCGAGAGGCTGCGCCAGAGGGTCCAGTAGAGCGCGGTCGCGAACATCGGGTCGTCGTCGAGGATCGCGGCGAGCGAGGCGGCGCGAAAGACGAGCAGGTCGCACTCGTTCGTAGTCCAGGCGTCGCCAGAGCGGGTCACGGCGTCGACGAAACTCGCTTCGCCGAAGAGCTCGCCGCGGGTGAGGATAGCGATCGCATACTGTCCGTAGGGTGTGGCGCGCTGGATCCGGATGCCCCCCCGTTCGATGAGGAAGGCGTCGTTTCCCCCTTCGCCCTGGCGCAAGACATAGCTCCCGCCTGGAATGCGAAGCTCTTCCGAGCAGTCGGCGAGCCGCGCCAGGTTGGCGGCGGTGAAGTGCGCGAAGAGCTCGTTGCGCGCGAGGCGATCGGCGACTCCCAAAGCGGCGAGAGTGTAGCAGCCCGGCTCGTGCCGGGCGTGCGAAGATCGCCGCTGATGACGCACCGCTATCGTCTGGCGATCGAGTACGAAGGGACGCGCTACCGCGGCTGGCAAGAGCAGAAAAACGCGCGTACCGTGGCGGGGGAATTGAGGCGCGCGCTCGAAGAGGTCGTCGGCGCCGAGATCGAGGTCTCGGGTGCCGGCCGGACCGACGCCGGCGTGCACGCCATGGAACAGATTGCGCATGTCACGAGTCGCGAGCGTTTCGAGCTGCGCAGCTTCGCCGAGAAAGTGAACGAGCGGCTACCGGCCGACATTCATCTACTCGACGTTCGCGCTGTCGGGAGCCGCTTTCACGCCCGCCACGACGCCCTGCTGCGCAGCTACGTCTACCAAGTCGCGCTGCGGCGCACGGCGCTCGCCAAGCGCTTCGTCTGGTGGGTGAGGAGCCCACTCGACTTGAGCGCGATGGAGCGCGCCGCAACGCTGCTCGTGGGGCGGCACGATTTCTGTCGCTTTTGTGAGAGGCCCGCTGAAGCGACGAGCACGTTGGTGGTGGTCGAGCGCGCCGAGATCGTGCGCGAGGGAGAGCTCGCGCTGTTCAGAATCGCGGCCTCGCACTTTCTCTGGAAGATGGTGCGCAGATTGATCGGTGCCCTGGTTGCCGTGGGCGCCGGCGAGCTCGAGAGCAGCGAGCTGGCGAAGCTTCTCGAGGGCGAGACGGGCGGCGCGGGCAAGTTCCGCCCCGCCGAGCACACGGCGCCCCCGTCGGGCCTCTTTCTCGAGCGCGTCGTCTACGCCGGCGATCCGCCGCTGGCGCCTCTCCGCTCGGCGGTCCCGGTGCCGGCTCGCCGCGCGGGCTAGATCCCGAGCTCGAGCTGCGGCGAGGCGAGGAGCGCCAGGCAGCGCTCTTCGACGCGATCGAGCCAGTTGTCGCTGGCCGCCGGATCGAGCGCCACGACCGCGAGGCGACGGCGCTCGATTTCGCCCGCGAGCCGGTGGTCGATGGCGCTCTGGAAGGCCGGATCGGCGGCGCGGATTCCGTCCGTCGACGGCGCCGCGACGATCGGCACGTGGACGAGGAGATCGTAGCTCGGCAGCCACTGTTCGACGAGCGGCTCGAGGAGCGGGTCGGGTCCGCACGCGAAGAGGAGGTAGACGTAGTTGTCGAGCACGCTCCGGTCGCAGACAACGATCGGATAGCGGGCTGCCGCCACCAACTCTTCGGCGAGCTGCGCGAGCACGATCCAGCGCTGCGCCGGCACTGTCGTCTGCTGATTGATCGGCAACGGCGAGCGGCGCGCTACCTCGTGCACGATCTCGAGCGCCAGATCGCGCCGCTTGAGGCGCGCGGCGAGCCCATAGCAGAGAGTCGTCTTGCCGACGCCGTGGCTGCCGATGAAGGCCACCTTGAGGCGGCCGTCAGCCACGGGCCTCGACCTCCGGAGCGGCGAGCACTTCGGCCAGCACGGCGAGGGCGAACTCGAGCTGGCGGCGCGCGATCGAAAGCGGAGGTACGAGCTGCACGATGCGCCCTTCAGGTCCGCCCGCAAGCAGTAGGAGGCCGCGCCCACGGCAAGCGAGCACAACGGCGCGCGCTTCGGCTGCGCTCTCGAATTCGAGCCCGTAGAGAAGACCGATGCCGCGCACCACGGGCGGCCGCAGAGCGCGCCGTGCAAGCGCTTCGAGCAGGCTGCCGAGCCGAGGTCCGAAGAGGGCGGCACGCTCGACGAGCCGCTCTTCGTGGATGACGTCGAGCGCCGCGAGCGCCGCGGCGCAAGCGAGCGGATGGGCGACGAAGGTGGCGGTGTGGAGCGCCTCTCCGCCAGAGCGCCAGGAGGCCATGACCTCAGCCGAGCCGAGGACCGCCGCGATCGGCAGGCCGCCGCCGAGCGCCTTGCCGCAGCAGAGGAGGTCGGGGCGCACGCCGTCGTGCTCGACGGCGAAGAAGCGACCGGTGCGCCCGCAGCCGGTGAAGATCTCGTCGGCGACGAAGAGCGCGCCGTGTCGTCGGGCGATTAGGGCGAGCTCGGCGAGCCAGCCCGGTGGCGGCACCAGAACTCCTTCGCGGCCGACGACCGGCTCGACCACGACTGCGGCGACGTCGCCCTTGGCGAGCCTTCGCGCCAGCGGCGCCAGTGGCGCCGCGAACTGTCGGCGCACGACGTGACGATGCAAGTGGGCGGCGAAGGGGGCGCGGAACTCGCGCCGCGAGGAGGCGGCCAGCGCGCCCAAAGTGGTGCCGTGATAAGCGGGTTCGAAGGCGACGATCTTGGGGCGGCCGGTATGGAGGATCGCGCTCTTGATCGCGATCTCGACCGCGTCGGCTCCCGAAACGGCGAACTGGACGCGCGGCTCGTCGACCGGGGCCAAAAGAGCGAGTCGTTCGGCGAGCGCGACGCGGGCCGGATGCGCGGCGACGTCGCCCAGACCGTGCACGAGGCGGGAGGCTTGCGCGGTCAACGCCGCGACGACCTTGGGATGTCGATGCCCGATCGCGGCGACGCCGAAACCGGAGGTCAGATCGACGTAGCGGTTGCCATCCACGTCGCGGACGTTGGCGCCCGCGGCCTCGTGCCAGACGATCGTCGGCGCGTCGTCGTCGCCGAGCGTATTGGTTCCCGGAGCCTCGAAGCGCGCCAAGCGCGCCGAGAGCGCGCAACTGATCGGACCAGGCGGTGGAACGACGATCTCCGCGAGCAGATCTCCGCGCTCGAGTCGGCTCACGGGAGCGCTTCAGGCGATCTCGCGGCGGCCGGCGAGCGAGCGCCCGAGAGTCACCTCGTCGGCGTACTCGATGTCGCCGCCGACGGGCAGACCGAAAGCGAGCCGGGTGATCCGCGGCACCCGCCCGCGCAGGAGCCGCGCCAGGTAGAGGGCGGTCGCCTCCCCTTCGACGCTCGGATTGGTGGCAAGCACGACCTCTTCGACGCCCTCCAGACGCGTCAAGAGGCCGGCGATCGCGAGCTCGTCGGGTCCGATTCCGCGCTGCGGCGCGAGAGTTCCCAGGAGTACGTGATAGAGCCCGTGGAATTCGCGCGTGCGCTCGATCGGCGCCAGGTTGTACGGCTCTTCGACGACGCAGATGCGCGTACGGTCGCGACCCGGGTCCGAGCAGGTCTCGCACGGCTCGCAGGCGGTGATCGCGTTGCAGATCGAGCAGTGAAAAAGCTTCTCCTTGACCTCGACGATCGCCCGCGCCAACGCCTGCGCTTGCTCGCGGGAGACGCGCAGGAGATGGTGCGCGAGTCGAGCGGCGCTCTTGGGACCGATTCCCGGTAGGCGCGCGAGCTCGGCGATCAACTGGCGGAGCGGTGCCGGCATCACGGTACGACGATCAACCGAGGCCGGGGATGCCGCCGGCCAGATTACCCAATCTAGCCTGCATCGCTTCGTCGACCTTGCGCGCCGCTTCGTTGACGGCGACCAGGACGAGATCGGCGAGCATCGCCGGGTCATTGGCTGCAACGATCTCGGGATCGATCGTCACGGTGAGCAATTGCTTGTGCCCCGACATCCGCACCTCGACCATGCCGCCGCCGGCGGCAGCCTCGACCTGGAGCTCTCCCAGCTCGCGCTGCATCTGCTCCTGCATCTCGCGCGCTTGCCGCATCAGCTTCTGGATATTCACTCGGACTCCTCTTCTACAGCTCTCGGCTCGCTCACCAGGACGACGCTGCCGCCGAAGATATCGAGAACGGTCTGGACGCGCGGATCGCCCGCGATGCCCGAGCGCACTAGAGGAGCTGCAAACGGCGCCACCGGGTCGGCGGAGCGCTCGCCCGGCGCCTCTGAGCGCGGCGCATCGAGCAGGCGCCAGCGGGCGCCGGCGCCAAACGCGGCGACGGCGGCGGCGTCGAGAAGCTCGCGGTTCGACGAGCGCGCCAGCTGCGAGGCGACCAACGAGCGCTCGCCGGCGACGGCGATCTCGAGCAGCCCGTCGCGGAAGTCGAGCTGCGCCCCGTCGAGCTGCGCAGCCAAGGTCGGGCGGCGAGCCGAGAGCTCCTCCTTGAAGCGGGTGAAGGGATCGCCCGGCGCGGCGATGGCAGCGCCTGCGTCGCTTTGCTGCTTGCTGCTCGAGCTACTGGAGGCCGACCTCGAAGTCGAGGCGGCAGCAAGCGGCGGAGCCGCAGCGGGAATGGCGGCAGCTCTTGGGGCGACGACGACCGGGGCTACTGCTACTGGCCTCCGCTCGGCACCCGAGAGCAGTTCCTCGATCCGCACCAGCTTCGGCAGCTCGGCGGCGCGCAGCCAGGCGAGCTCGAGCGCCAAGAGCGCGGCGTCGCTTCGCCGCACGGCCGCTTCGCTGGCCAGCAGGTGGTGGACGAGCCGGAGTAGATTCTCGTAGCCGCTCTGGCGCGCGAGCCGGGCGAGCGCGACGCGCTCTTCGGCCGGCAGTTCGACCGGCGCGTTGTCACCGCCCAAGGCGAGATGAAGGGCGTCTCTGCAGTAGCCGAGAAAGTGCGCGTGGACCTTGCGCGGGTCCCAGCCCTGCTGATCGACCTCTCGGGCGAGCTCGGCGACGAGCGCCGAATCGCCGTTGAGGATGGCGGCGAGCAGCCGACAGAAGAGCGCCAGATCGAGACCGCTCACCAGGCGTGCGGCGTCCTCCTCGCGCACCTCCCCGCTACCGAAGGTGGCGAGCTGGTCGAGGAGCGCCACCGCGTCGCGCACGCTCCCCTCCCCGGCCCGAGCGACAAATTGCAGGGCGCGCGGGCTGGCGCGAATTCCTTCCGCGGTCGAGATCTCGGCGAGGTGCGCCGCGACCTCCGACGCGCCGACACGGCGGAAGTGGAACTCCTGGCAGCGCGACAGGATGGTCGCTGGAACCGCGTCGACCTCGGTGGTCGCGAAGATAAAAACCAACCGGGGCGGCGGCTCCTCGACGATCTTGAGCAGGGCGTCGAACGCTTGTCGTGACAAGCGGTGGACTTCATCGAGGATCACCACTTTGTAGCGGTCGCGCGCCGGTCCGTACTTGAGGCTCTCGGAAAGCTCGCGGACCTGCTCGACCTTGGAGTAGGTGGCCGCGTCGATCTCGAGCACGTCGAGGTCGGCGCCGGAGGTAATCTCGGCGCAGGTTCCGCAGGCGTTGCATGGGCCGCGCTCAGGCCCGCGCTCGCAGTTGAGCGCTTTGGCGAAGAGGCGGGCGGCGGTCGTCTTGCCGACGCCGCGGATCCCGGAGAAGAGATAGGCCTGGGCGACGCGCCCCTCCGCGAGGGCATTGGTCAGCGCGGTCACCACCGGCTGTTGGCCGATCAGCGCGCCGAACTCTCGCGGCCGCCACTTGCGGGCGAGCACCTGGTAGGTCATCGGGGATCGACGCGGGCGCGTGGCGAAGGGCTCCGGCACCCCTGCGGCACCCGAAGCGAGAGCCTTATCGCTGCTCCCTTCCGGGCCTGACGAGATTCGGAACCGCTTCGATGCACAGGACCCGAACCCTTCGCGACGCACCCGCGCGCGGCGCCATCGTACGCGCCACGAGCGACTTCTGTAAAGAAGCCGGCGGCCTGGTCTAGAATGAGCTCGTTTGAGCGGCGAGCCGGAGATCGTGACCACCGATCTCTCGGGGATGCGGGCAGCGCTAGCTGAAGCACGCCAAGCGGCAGAAACCAACGAGGTACCGGTTGGCGCGGTGGTGGTCGCTGCGGATGGGGAGATTGTCGCCCGCGCCCACAATCGGCGGGAGAGCGACAACGATCCGCTGGCGCACGCCGAGCTGCTCGCCCTGCGCGCCGCGGCGCTACGGAGCGGAAGTTGGCGCCTGGAAGGCGCCACGCTCTACGTGACCCTCGAGCCGTGCGCGATGTGCGCCGGGGCGCTGGTTCTAGCGCGTGTCGCCCGGCTCGTCTACGGAGCCGCCGACACGAAGGCGGGGTTCTGCGGCTCGCTGGGCGATCTAGTGCGCGATCCGCGGCTCAACCACCGGCTGGAGGTCGTCGGCGGGCTCTTGGCCGACGAGTCGGCGGTGCTTCTGCGCAACTTCTTCGCCCAGCTGCGGGGGGCGGAGCGAGCAGCTCTTTGAACGAACGATGAACCGGAGAGGTGTCCGAGTGGCTTAAGGAGCACGCTTGGAAAGCGTGTGTAGGGGAAACTCTACCGTGGGTTCGAATCCCACCCTCTCCGCCAGCAAGGCGATGGAATGGCAGTCGAAACGATCGGAGAGGTGCCAGAGTGGTCGATCGGGGCGGTCTCGAAAACCGTTGTGCCTGCAAGGGTACCGTGGGTTCGAATCCCACCCTCTCCGCCAGCCAGCTTTGACCCCATGACTCTGCCGCGGCTAGAATCAGCGGCTCCGCGCCCGTCGTCGGGCCGGAAGATCTCGGGCCTCGAGATCTGCAGCAGCAGAGCGCAGCATGAAAGGCGGTCGCCGTGAAGCGCACGTTTCAGCCCAACAATCGCCGGCGCAAGAAGACCCACGGTTTTCGCGAGCGGATGAGCACGAAGAACGGGAGAAAAGTACTCTCTCGCCGCCGCGCCAAAGGGCGCAAGCGTCTGACGGTCTGACGCCGTGTCGCCCGCGGCTGCCGCGAGCGAACGGCTCCCACGCACCGAGACCCTCCGCAAGACGACCGAGTACCAGAGTTGCTATCGCGACGGTGGGCGCCGTCAGGGGGCCTACGTGACGGTTCACTTCCGCCCCAACGGGCTCGCCCACGCCCGCCTGGGCGCTACCGTCGCGCGCCGGGTCGGCGCCGCCACGGTCCGGAACCGGCTGAAGCGGTGGACACGCGAGTGCTACCGTCGCTCGCCGCGGCGCGCCGAGCTGCCACCTCTCGACGTCGTAGTCCACTTCAAGCCGCCGGCCAAGGAGTGCGACTTCGCTGCCTTGAAGAGCGAGCTCGAGCGACTCCTAGCGAGCCTCGGGGGGGCGCTGCGGACACGATGAAGCGGCTCCTCCTCGCTCTCCTCGCCGGCTACAAGCGGCTCGTTTCGCCGCTCCTGCCCGATGCCTGCCGCTTTGCACCGACCTGCTCAGAGTACGCGCGACTCGCGATCGAGCGCCACGGGGTCGTGCGTGGCGGAGTGAAGTCCTTGGGCCGGCTCGCCCGCTGCCAGCCGCTGGCCCTGGGCGGCATCGATCTCCCCTGAACCCGACCTCGGAAGGCGACCTCTGGTGGACAATCGTCGACTCCTAATTGCGGCCCTTCTCTCGGTCGCGGTGCTCTTCGCCTGGCAGCTTCTCTTTCCCCCGCCGGAGCCGCCGCGGCGAGCGGCCCCTGCGGCTCCTCTCGCCGTGGCGCCGGAAGCCACCGCGGCGGCGAGTAGTTCGCCGGAGAGCCTACCGGCGACGGCGCCCAGCGCCCTCCCTTCAGCCGCGCCGCTCCCTCCGCTCGGCGAGAGCTCCGAGCGCCGGCTGGTGCTCGAGAACGCGCACCTACGCGCCGAGTTCACCAATCGCGGCGCGCAGCTCCTCTCGGTTCAGCTCAAGGAGAAGGTGACGGAGGACGGGAAGCCGGTCGAGCTGGTGCAGCGGCGCGGCAAGAGCCCGCATCCGTTCGCCTTACTCGCCAAGGACGGCACTGCGCTCCCCGTCAACAACGCACTCTTCGCTGTCGAAGCGAGCGATTCGCCGGAGTCATCGGAGCCAGGCGAGCTCGTCTTCCGCTTCCGAGGCCAGGAGGGGGGGGCTGAGAAGCGCTTCCAGCTCCTTGCCGACGGGAGAATCGGCTTCACGCTCCGGATGGAGGGCGGGTTTGCCGGCGGCGGCGTTCTTCTCGGGCCCGGAATCGGCGTGCGCACGGCCAAAGCGCTCGACGACCGGATGCAGGGCCGAGCGGCCGTCTGGCGGAGCGCCGGCGCAGTCGAGGTGGCGGAAGCGCGCGGCGCCGACGAACTCCTCCGCCTGTCGGCAGCGGCGCTCGACTGGGTTGGCCTCGAAGACACCTACTTCCTCGCTGCTGTCTTACCGGAGAGCGGACTCGCCGAGGCGCGGCTCGAGCCCGTCGTGCTCACGCCGGCGGACGGCGAAAGCGATCGCTTCGACGGCGCTCCATTCGGCGCCGAGGAGGCTCTCTCGGCGGATCAGAAGCGGCTACCGCGCGATCTGCGACTGGTGCTCGTACCCAGCGGAGACGAACTCACGGGCACCTCGTTTTGGGGTGCCAAGCAGTTCGATCGGCTGGCGGAGCTCGGGCGCGGCCTTCAAGAGACGGTGCGCCTGGGCTGGCTCAGCTTCCTGGCGAAACCGCTGTTGCGCGCGCTGCAGTGGATTCACGCCCACCTGACGCCGAACTACGGCTGGGCGATCGTGCTCTTGACCGCGGCGCTCAAGATCGTGCTCTTGCCTCTCTCTCTCGCCGCGTTCAAGTCGATGCGCAAGATGCAGAAGCTGAATCCGAAGATGCAGGCGATTCGCGAGCGCTATCGGCCCAAGCTGCGCGACAAGCAGGGGCGGTTCAATCCCGACATGCAGCGCCAGATGAACGAAGAGGTGATGGGTCTCTACCGAGCGGAGGGCGTGAATCCTGCCGGCGGCTGCTTGCCGATTCTCGTTCAGCTGCCGATCTTCTTCGCCTTCTACCAGCTACTGTCGACGGCGGTCGAGCTCTGGCAGTCGCCGTGGATCCTCTGGGTTCGCAACCTGACGGCACCCGATCCGTATTTCGTGCTTCCGATCGTGATGGGTCTGACGCAGATCGTGCAGCAGCGGATGACGCCGCCGCCGCCCGATCCGATGCAGAAACGGATGCTGCAGATCTTGCCGATCGTCTTCACTGTCTTCTCGCTCGGCTTCCCCTCTGGGCTGGTGCTCTACTGGCTGACCAATAATGTCCTTTCGATTGCCCAGCAGGGGCTGTACAACCGGATCCAAGAGCGGGCGGAGCATCCCGCCGAGGTCGTTGCCCCGCGCGGCAAGCGAGGCAAGAGATGAGCGCTGGCGCGCGTCGAATCTTCTGGGGGCAGAGCCTGCCGCAAGCGTTGGCGCGCGCCGCCCTTCACCACCAGATCCCGCTCGAACGGCTCGCCTATCGGATCCACGAGAAGCGGCGCGGCTTCGTGCGGCAACCTCGCGCGGTGCTGATCGAGGTCGATCCGCTGGCGCCCGAGCAGGCGATCCCGGCGCCACTCGCGGCGACGGCTGCCCCAGCGGTGCCACCCGCCCGGGCGGCGGCTCCCCCGCAGCTCCCCAGCGCTCGTCGTCACGAGCCGTGGGTGAGCCCCGACGACGACAGCGAGCTCGCGGCACGCGAGGCGATGCTTCGGCTGCTGCGCTTTTCGGGCCTAGAAGCGGAGCCGGGCGTGCGCCGCGGCGAAGGCAGAATCGAGATCGACGTGACGACAAGCTCCACGACGTCGCTCACCATCGAGCTCGTCGAAGAGATCGAACAGCTACTGCAAAGCGCGGTCGCGGGGCTTTCGGGGCGCCGGGTGCGCTGCCGGGTCGACGTGAACGGAGTGCGCGCGGCGCACGAGGCGACTCTCGGTGTCTGGGCGCGGGAGGCTGCCGAGCGCGTGCGCCGGAGCGGCGCGGAGGAGAGCACGCCGCCGATGGCCGCGGCCGCGCGGCGGCTCATCCACCTGGCGCTCGCGGGCGACCCCGAGCTGGCGACCGAGAGCCGTGGCGACGGCGAGCTGAAGTCGGTCCGGATCTTCCGAACCGACGCTGCGACCACCCCGTAGCACGGATCAGCGCGTGAGCTAGCCGCTGCTGCTGCCGACCAGTCGATAGCGCTCCTTCATGGCGGCAAAGCGGCGCCAGCTCTTGCCGTCGATCTCGGGCCGCAGGCGCGCGTCGAGGAGAGGCACCAGCGTCTCGCGCAAGAAGTCGCCGCGCGCCATCCACTGAAAGTAGGAGCGACCGCCATGGTGGTACGGCCCGTAGAGTCGCCCGCCCGGAAAGCGCGCGACGAGCCAGCGAAAAAGCGCCTCGTGGTCGGTGTGCATGCGAAGCGTGATTTGTGCCTGCTTGCCGTCGCCGCCGAAGTGTCCCTCGCCGATCAGCAGGCCAACTAGCAGCCCGAGCTCGAATTCGGAGGCAGGATCCTGTTGTTTCACCGTCATGTTCGACGTGAAACCTAGCGCCTCCCTGTTTCACCGTCAAGTTGCACGTGAAACCGGAGGTTCGGCGCGGAATATGATCCCGAGGAGCCGCGCAGGTGCTTCCCTCGCTTTCTCTGATCGAGTTCGAACGCCGACTCGCGGTCGCCTGCGCTACCGATGACTGTGATCCGGACGCCGTTGTTGCGCTCCACCACCACTATCAGGAGCTAGTGCGCTGGACTCCTACTGTCGATCTGATCGGCCCCGGTGCCGAACAGGAGCTGTTCGAACGCCACTACGCCGAGTCGCTCGCCGCGCTGCCGCTGCTCCCCCTGCACCCCTTTCGGCTGCTCGATCTCGGCTCTGGCGCCGGCTTCCCCGGCTTTGTGCTGGCAGCCGCGTGCCGGGAAGCCGACTGCTGGCTCGTCGAGGCGCGTGCCAAGCGCGCCACGTTTCTCTCTGCGGTGGTGCGCAAGAGCGGGCTCGCGGCGCGCCTCCACATCGTGGCTGCTAGAGTCGACGCCGCAGCGCCGTTGCCGCTTCCTTCGGAGATCGCGATCGTCACCTCCCGCGCCCTGCGCCTCGCTCCCAGCGCCTGGCGCGCGCTCCTCAAGCACCTCGCGCCCGAGGCCCGCCTGCTGCTCTGGAGCGGTCTAGTAGCGCCAGAGCTGCCGTCGGAGCTCGAGCTGCTCGAGAAGCGTCTCCTCCCCAGGAGCCGAGGCCGCTATCTGCGCAGCTACCGCGTCGCGGAGGCAGCGCGATGAGCCGCGTCTGGGCGGTCGCCAACCAGAAAGGTGGGGTCGGCAAGACCACCACCGCGATCAACCTCGGCGCTGCGCTGGCGGCGCTCGAACGCCGCGTCCTCCTCGTCGACTCCGACCCGCAGGGAAAC
>CAZPYU010000109.1:0-8706 GCA_964590905.1 uncultured Thermoanaerobaculia bacterium | reverse complement strand
CGCACCCGAGATGGCGGCGCGAAAGCGGCTCGTCTTGGTGATGACGTAGTTGGTCAAGATGCCGCCGTAGCTCCAGCCGAAAACGCCGAGCCGGTCGGCGTCGGCGGCGCCGATCGAGACGGCGTGATCGACCGCCGTCATCAGGTCGTCGTAGTCGCGGTTCCCCCAATCGGCGAAGATCGCCCGCGCGAAATCGGTCCCGCGCCCCGACGAGCCGCGCGGATTGGCGGCGATCACGAGATAGCCGTGCGCAGCGAGGAGCTGGCGCTCGAAGCTGAACTCGGTCGCGAACTGATCGACCGGGCCGCCGTGTATGCGAAGCACCGCCGGCAGCGGCTTTCCCGCCGCCGCGTCGGGCGGCCGGTAGAAGAAGCCCTCGATCGCGATCCCTTCGGCGTTGGTGACCGAGAAACGCTCCACGGGGGCGAGCCGGATCTTGGCCAAGACGTCGTCGTTGACGCGGGTCAATCGCCGCAGCGCCTCGCTCTCGACGATCGAGACCTCGGCGGGGCGGTCGACCTGCGATTCGAGGATTGCGATCGCGCCATTAGCGCGTTCGCCGCCGACATCGAAGGCGGCGACGAAGCGCTCCCCGGCGACGATGTCCTCGACGACGCCGCCGGCCAGCGTCACCGCGCCGAGCGGCTGATTGCCACGATCTTCGTAGTAGAAGAGGATCCGCGCGCCGTCGGGCGTGAAGCGCGGCGAATAGACGTTGCGGTCGAGCTCACGGGTCAGCGCGCGCGCGTCGCCGCCGTCGGCTGAAGCGATCGCCACGTGCGAGGTCGCGTAGTAAATATCGCGCGGCTCGCCCCCCTCGACCCACGCCAGCCAGCGGCCGTCTGGGCTCCAGGTCGGCGACAAGTCGGTCAGCTCCGGCGCCGAGACGCGGCGCGGGACCGCGCCCGGGCGCGCCTCGACAACGAAGATGTCGGAGTCGAAGTTGGAATCGGGCTCGGCAGTGCGGTTGCTAGTAAAGGCGATCCGCGCCCCGTCGGGCGACCAGACCGCCTCGCTGTCGTCGTACGGCCCGCTGGTCAGTTGAACCGCCGTGCGCGAGCGCAAATCGAAGAGGTGGAGATGGTCGCGGCGCTCGGAGAGGAAGCCGATCTCGTCGAGCTTGAACTGCCGCCGGTTCACTACGATCGGCTGCGGTCGCGGCGGCTTCGCTGCCGCGCTCGACGGGCGCGGGTCGCGATCGTGTGCGACGAGCACCAGACGCGACGAGTCGGGCGACCAGGCGAGCTCCGACACGGCGCCCGGGAGATCGGTCATTTTCGCCGGTTCGCCGCCGCGACGGTCGAGCAGCCAGACCTGGGCCGGCGCCTCGCCGCCGCCCGCGCGATCGGAGAGGAAGGCGAGCCAGCGCCCGTCGGGGCTGAAGTGTGGCGCCCAGTCGCTCGTCTTCGGATCGTTGGTCAGCTGCAGCGGCTCGCCGCCCGCCAGAGGCACCGTCCAGAGATCGCTCTCCACGGCGTCGGCGTCGGAACGCAGGGTGCTCACGGTGTAGACGACCCAGGCTCCGTCTGGACTGATCCGCGGCTCGTCGACGTCGCGCAGCGCGTACAGATCGTCGACGCGCAAGCTCCGCTGCGCCGGAACCGCCTGCGCACCGGCGGTCCACCCCAAGAGCCCCAGGGCCGCGAATCCGGCCACAGCCCCCCTCACCGACCCGTTCATGTCGATCGCTCCCTCTCTGGTTTCCGATTCAAGCCGTCGAGGCCCGCAAGCCCCTCACTCCGACGCCCGCAACAGCTCGCGCGCGATGACGAGATGCTGGATCTCGGAGGTCCCCTCGTAGATGCGCAGCGCACGCACCGAGCGGTAGAGGCGATCGACCACGCTCTCGGCGAGCACTCCGCGGCCGCCGAGAATCTGCACCGCGTCGTCGACGATTCGCTGCGCCGCTTCGGTGGCGAACAGCTTGGCCTGCGCCGCCTCGAGAGTGAAGCGCTTGGCGCCGCCGTCGGCGGCGGACGCGGCGCGGAGGGTCAAGAGCCGTGCCGCCGCGAGATCGGTCGCCATGCGGGCGAGCTTCTGCTGAATGAGCGGCTGCTCGCTCAAGGTGGCATGGAACTGTCGACGAATGCGCGCGTGAGTGAACGCCTCATCGAATGCGCGCGCCGCCATGCCGCAGGCGGCGGCGGCAACGGTCGGACGCAGCCGGTCGAGCGACTTCATCCCGAGCTTGAATCCCGTGCCTTCTTCGCCCAGCCGGCATTCGGCCGCGACGCGGCACTCTTCAAAGACGATCTCCCCCAACGGATGCGGCTCCGAGAGAACCTGCGCGCCGAGAAAGGAGAGTCCCGGCGCGTCGGCCGGCACCACGAAGCAGGAGATCCCCTTGCGTCCGGCCATCGGGTCGGTCGAGGCGAAGAGGGTGTAGAAGTCGGCGATGCCGGCGTTCGAGATCAGCCATTTCCGCCCGTCGAGGACATAGCTGTCGCCGTCGCGTCGCGCCCGCGTGGTCATGGCACCGACATCCGAACCGGCCTCCGGCTCGGTCATCGCGAACGCCGCCATCGCGCGGCCCGCCGCGACCTCCGGCAGCCAGCGCTTGCGCATCGATTCGTTGTTCGAGAGCGAGATCGGCATCGAACCGAGCCCCTGGAGCGCGAAGACCGCGTCGGCCAAGGGCGAACCGAAGGCGAGCGCCTCGCGGATCAGGCAGAGCGCGCGCACCGACGGCTGGTCGAAGACCCCGCCGAACTCGAGCGTGACCGCATGCCGAGTCCAGCCCCCCTCGCCGAGCAGCGCCAGCAGTTCGCGCGCCTCGCGCCGGGCCGCAACGTCGTCTTTCGGCACCGGCCGCGGCGCGATCGTGTCGCGAGCGAAGAGCGCCGCCTGTTTCGCCAGGCGCCGCAGCGCGCCGTCGAGGAACGAGGATCGACCTGGCTCGACAAGAGTGTCGGGAAGCATGGTGGCAAACCCGAGTCTAACCGGGCTGCTAGACTCCCGCCTCCTTTACTCGTGAGTCGCAAACCGCACCCCCTCTCGCTCTTCGCGCAGCCGCTCGACCGGGCGGCCTTCGTCGCCTACTTTCTGGGCGCCGTGGTGCCGCTCGCGGCGCTCGCTTGGGTGGTTCAGCGCTGGGTGCAGCCAGTGCTCGACACCAGCGAGACGCGCTGGATCGTCCTCGTTGCGCTGGTCTCGATCGGCCTCCTCTCTCTCGGCTCTTTCCTGGCGCTGCGCCGCACGGCGCACGGCGCCGTGGCTCGCCTCGACGCCGAGAACCGTCGGCTCGGGAGCCTGCTCGAAGCGTCGCACGCCCTCGCTGTCGCGGGCGACGAGCAGGAGGTCTTCCATCTCGCGGCGCAGTCGGCGAGGGAGATCGCGGCGAGCCGGAGCGGGTTCGTCGTCGCGCGCGACGGCGAAGCCGACGAGCTCAAGGTCCTCGAATCCAGCGGCAACGCCTCGCCCGGCGCACTCGAGCTCGTCCTCGCCGCCGCCCGCGAGGCGCTCGACGCTCTGCGGCCCGCCGTGGCCGGCGCCGACTCTGCCTCCGGCGAGCTCGCGGTGGCGGTGCCGTGCGGTGCCGGGATGCGGCTGGCCGGAGCGCTCGTCGTCTTCCACGACGACGGCCGACCGCACGATTCGCGCGCCATCCCGGTCTTGGCGACGCTCTCCTCTTTCGTCACCGTCGCGCTCAGGAACGACGACCTGCGCGAAGCGGAGCGCAACTTCTTCACCCACGCCACCAGCCTCCTGGTCGCTACCCTCGATCGCTACCTCGACGACCGGCCCGACCACGCCCGCCGCGTCGCGGCGCTCGCCAATCGGCTCGGACGCGCCCTCGAGCTCCCCGAATCGAGGCTCGAGCGGCTGCACTTCGCCGCGCTTCTGCACGACATCGGGATGCTGCGCATCGCCCGCGACAACGTCAACGATCGCGACGAGATCCGCCGTCACCCAGTGCTCGGCGACGAAATGCTGCGCCCGATCCGCCTTTGGGAGGATCTCGCTCCGTTCGTTCGCCACCACCAAGAGTGGTTCGACGGCAGCGGCTACCCGGACCATCTGAAGGGCGAAGAGATTCCGCTCGAGTCGCGCATCATCGCCGTCGCGGAGGCGTTCGACGCCATGACCGCGCTGCGCAGCTACAAGCCTCCGGTCTCGATCGACGAGGCATTCCTGCGGCTGAAGGGCGGCTCGGGCACGCAGTTCGACCCGGCGGTCGTGGCCACGCTGCTCCGTCTCCACGCCGAAGACGCGCTCGTCTGAGCCCCCCACTCCCCTCATTCCGCCGCTGGCTCGACACGCGCTGTGCAGCAGCGCCAGACAAGAGCTTCCTCGAGTTTCGCGGCGGGCGCTGGAGCTACGGCGAGCTCGGCCGGATCACCAACGGTGTCGCTGCCGAGCTCCATGCTCGCGGCGTCGTCGCCGGCGATCGCGTGGTACTGACTCTGCCCAACGGCCCCGAGCATCTCTTCGCCTGGCTCGGCGCCGCCAAGCTCGGCGCCGTGGTGGCGCCGCTCCACGCGCAGTGGGCCGCCGACGAGGTCAGGCGCGCGCTGGCGCAGTTGCGGCCGAAAATGATCGTCGGCGATCTCGAGCCGGCGAGCGCACTCTCGGGCGTCCCCACGCTCGGCCGCGACGAGTTTGGTCGGCTCGCCGAAGCAGGCGCGGCACCAATTCCGGAGGTCGAGGAGACACCTGCAGAGGCGCCGGCTGAGCTGCTCTTCACGTCGGGCACAACCGGCCTCCCCAAGGCGGCGGTGCAGAGCTTTCGCACTCTGCTCTTGACCGGCGAGGCGTTCGCCACTTGGCTCGGGCTCGGCCCCGAAGACCGGCTCTTCACCTGTCTGCCGCTCGCCCACATCAACGCTCGCTGCTACTCGACGATGGGCGCTCTCGCCGCCGGGGCGACGCTCGTTCTCGAGGAGCGCTTCAGCGCCTCGCGCTTCTGGAGCTGGATGGCCGAGAGCGGTGCGACCCAGGTCAACACCATCGGCGCCATGCTGCGCATCCTCCTCCAAGCACCTCCTTCCGAGCTCGACCGCGCCCACCGGCTGCGCCTCGTCTACACCGCCCCGGCGCTCGGCGCCGAGCTCCACGGCGCCTTCGAACGGCGCTTCGGCGTACGGCTGGTGGTCGGCTACGGCTCGACCGAATGCACCTTCGGCTTCATTCAACCGGTGGACGTGGCGCTCGACGACCCGACGCGCAACCTCGCCGCGCTAGGCCGCCCGCGCCGCCATCCCGACGTCCGCTGGGAGTGCGGCTGGCGACTCGTCGATCCGGTCACCGGGCTCGACGCGGCTCCACCCGCAAGCGCCTCGGCCTCGCCTCCGCCCGTCGGCGAGATCTGGTTAAAGGGACCGACACTCTTCGCCGGCTACTTCGAAAACGAGGAGGCGACCCGGAGCGTTCTCACTCCCGACGGTTGGCTCCGCACCGGCGACCTCGCCACCCGCGACGCGCACGACGACTGGACCTTCGTCGGCCGGATCAAGGAGATGATCCGCCGCCGTGGCGAGAACGTCTCCCCACTCGAGATCGAAGAGGTGCTGTTGGCCCATCCGGGGGTGCGCGAGGCGGCGGTGATCGGCGTGCCGTCGCCGCTCGGCGAGGAGGAGATCGCCGCCTTCGTAGTACAGCAGGCGAGCGGCACGCTGAGCCGGGAGGATCTCGAGCGCTGGTGCGCGGAACGCCTGGCGCGCTTCAAGGTGCCAGCCGAATGGCGCTTCGTGGACGCGCTGCCGCGCACAGCGACCAACCGGGTGGCGAAGGGGGAGCTTCTGGCTAGTCGGGGATCGTGAGCTGCTGGCCGGGGTAGATCGTGCTTCGTTCGCTCAACTGATTCGCGGCGAGGAGTCGCGAGAGCGCCACGCGCTCCCCCTGGGCGATCGAACCGAGGGTGTCACCGCGGCGGACGACGTAGATCCCCGCTCCGCCTCCGCTGGTCCCGCTCCCCCCGCTCGCGCTGGCGCCGCTGCTGGCGCCGCCGCCGGGCACCCGCAGCTGCTGGCCGAGCGAGAGTTGATCGGCGCTGCGCAGCCGGTTGAGCGCCATCAGCTGGGGCACCGAGGTCCGGTAGCGCTCGGCGATCCCGGAGAGGGTCTCGCCGGAGCGCACCCGGTGGACCCCGATGTCGCCCGTCGGCCCGCCGGCCGGCGGGCTCCACTTCGGCAGCTCGGCCAACCGGGTCTGCAGGAGTGAGGAGCTGCCTGGCGGGATCTTCAGCCGGTAGGCGGCGTCCGGGCTGGCGTTGCCGCGCAACTCCGGATTGAGCTTGGCCAGCGTGCCCGGAGGCAGAGCGAGGGCGCGGTCGAGCGCTTCGAGCTGGGTGGCGCGGGCGATCTCGAACGGTTCGTACTCGACCCGCGGGAGCGGGGCGGGGAGATCGAAGCCGTAGTTCGCCGGATTCTCGACGATGGCGAGCGTAGCCAGGAAGCGCGGAACGTAGCGCCGCGTCTCGCGCGGCAGTCGCGCGTAGAGGTCCCAGAACTGATCGAAGTAGCTCAGCTTCTGGTGGCTGATCTCGCGCAGCACGGCGTGCTCGCCGCAGTTGTAGGCGGCCAACGCCGTCAGCCAGTCTCCGAACAGATCGTGGAGGGCGGTCAAGTAGGCGAGCGCCGACGCGGTCGACTTCTCCGGGTCCATCCGCTCGTCGATCCAACTCGAGCGGTCGAGCCCGTAGCGATAGCCGGTGGAGGAGATGAACTGCCACATGCCGAGGGCGCGGGCTCGCGACAGCGCGCGCTCCTTGAAGCCGCTCTCGACCAGCGGCAGCCAGCTCAGCTGTTCGGGCAGACCCGCCTCCCGGAGTCGCTCGACGATCATCGGTCGATAGAGGCCCGACCGCTGGTAGGCCTCGACGAAGAAGTCGCGCTCGCGGCCTTGGAAGCTGGCGATCTCCTGTTGCACTTCGGCGTTCGAGACCCGCGGGATCGAGGCGTCGGGATTGCCTACCGCAGTCTGGCGCGAGGCGTAGATCTCGACGATCCGCCGCGAGATGAGGTGACGCAAGTTCTCCTTCTCCTGAGCGAGGATCGCGTCGCCGTCGGCTTGCAGTTGAGACATCCGCTCGTAGGCGTGATCGAGGGCCGCGAAGGCGTCATCGGCGGCCCCCTGCTCCCAGAGCGTGTCGGCCGAGTTGTAGGCCTCGAGCGCGTCGTGGAGGAGCGCCGACGGATCCGAGGCCGGCAGGGCCGGCTCGTCGAGCGCAGCGGCGCCGTTCGCCTCGTCTCCCGGCCGCAGCTCGCGCGAGCCCGGCTCTTCGACACTCTCGCTCGGCTGCACTGCCGCTGGACCCGGGGGTGCCGAAGGCGCGGCCGCGACGGCCGGCGCTGCAGCCTGACCGCCGGTACGCGCGGACGCCGCGATCGGCGGTGAAGCCTTCGGCTTCGGGCTGCCGCTACAGGCCAGCAGACCGAAGCTCGAGAGCCCCGCCAGCATCACACCTCGCAACTTCGCGCTCGTCATCGCACCTCTCCTGCGATCCACCCTCTCGCAATCTTTATCCGACTTGCTCGCTCGGGCTATGAAGTCGAGCCCGGAAAGGCGCGATTGTAGCCGGGTGGCGAACGATCGGCGGCGCAGCGCGAGCTGCTCCATCTTCCACGCGGCGCTCGACCCCGACCTCGACGGCCCGTCTCTTCTCGCTCGGGTGGCCGAGATCGGCGCCGAGCTGGGCGCCGCCCTCGGCACCAACGCGATCGAGATCGTGGTGCTCAACGCGGTGCCACCACTCCTCTACCACCGCGTGCTCCGCGACGGCGCCCGACTCCTCTCCCGCGACCTCCCGGCGACCACTCGCCGCGCCGGCTCGGCCCTGTCGCGCTATTGCGACTGCCTGCCGCAGCTCGAAAAGATCGAAGCCGCGCATCACCGCAGGATCGCCGCGGGAGAGTTCGGGCGATGAGCCCCGGCGGGATCGACGCAGTCGTCGTGCGGCGGCATCTGCTGGCGCTCGACGCGGCGCTCGCGATCCTCGGCAAGAGCCGCGGGCTCACCGCGGCCGAGCTCGCCGCCGACCGCGAGCGACTTTGGATCGTCGAGCGCGGCCTGCAGCTCTGCGCCCAGAACGCGCTCGACGTCGCCACCCATCTCGCCTCGACGGCTTCCGCGACTTCGCGCAGCGGATCGATGCCCACCTCGCTCAGCTCGGAGCGACGTAGCGCCAGACGTACCCTGGTGCTCGGTTCGGTCACTCCGACTCGTTTAGGATCGGGTCGTGGCTGACGCAGAGGCTGCGATAGGGAAGCTCTAGGGCGGGCGGATCTACTGGAGGTAGCGCGAATTCTGCGCGTTATCGCTGACTCGCGACTGTGCCGTTCAACTCTCGCCCTAGATAACTCCAGCGCCTCTCAAGCTCCGCTCGAACTCCTTCGCCACCCGGATCGCGCCGTCGCGGTTGGGGTGGATCTCGTCCTTGAAGTCCTTTCTGACCACGCCGCGGGTCTCGACGCGGATGAGGCGCCCGACACCGCGGGGCTCGGCGGCCACTTGGTCGACCGTGGTGCAGAAGGCGTCGATCAGGAGCTGGATCACCGGCGCTCGCATCGCCTCGGGCACGCCGCGCTCCTCGAAGTAAGGGAACATCCAGGGGCCGGCGAGCTTGAGCTTGCCGAAGAAGATCTCTACCGGGCGGTCCGACGGGATCACGTAGTCGTAGGAGTTCGCGAAGACCTTCGTCTTCTGATTCGCATCCGCGAGGAGATCGAGCAGCTCGCGGTAGCAGTCTGCGATCTGGCGCAGTCGGCG
>CAZPYU010000108.1:0-12298 GCA_964590905.1 uncultured Thermoanaerobaculia bacterium | reverse complement strand
CACCGGCGCGCTCCCTGGGATCCGGACTTCATTCTGGCGGTAGTCACGAGCATCCTCCTGATGGCTGGCGCGGAGGGACCACCCCACCGGGCTCGTTGTCTTGGATGCTTGAACGCGGCCAATCCTTCGCTGGCGCGTAGTATCCTGCTCGAGAAACCTGAAAACAGGAGGCGCCCATGTTTCTCCGGTTCCGTTGCACCCTGCTCCGAGCTCCGCTCGTGGCACTTCCACTCCTGGCTCTTCTTGCGGCGCGCAGCGGGCTCGCCGCCGAGGCTGTCGAACCACCCAAAGAGGGCGCTGCGAAGCCGCTGCCCAAGATCGAGCTGGTCGAGAAGGGGGCGTTCCCGCTGCCGGCGCATCTCGAGCAGCGCGACATCGCCGCCGGCATCGTTCCGAACAACAAACTCCTCGAGGCGGGAGGCGATCTCTTCCACGCCCGTTACAACGGTTTCGACGGCGTCGGCGCGATGCGCACCGCCGGTGGCGCAACGCTGCACCGCTTCTCGAACGGGCCGTCGGGCGGCGGCCAGCCGATCACCGTCGGCGCGCAGTCGTGCGGCAGCTGTCACGGCGTGCCGTTCGCGGCCGGCGCTGGGCTCGCCCACACCCGCGTCTTCGCCGATCCGAACGCCGACGGCATCTCGCCGTTCAACGCGCGAGGCACCACGTCGCTGCACGGCAACGGGCTGTTGCAGCTGCTCGCCCAGGAGATGACCGAAGAGCTGCAGGCGACCCGCGACGCGGCGGCGACGGCGGCGAAGAAACATCCGGGCGAGCCGATGCGGCGCGCGCTGGCGGCCAAGGGCGTCGACTTCGGTGCGCTCGTCGCGACCGCCGACGCGAGCGGCAACGTCGCCTACGATCTCGGCGGCGTGGTCGGCGTCGATCCCGATCTGGTGGTGCGGCCGTTCGGATGGAAGGGGTTCGTCGCCAACCTGCGCAACTTCGTGCTCGCGGCCGCGAACGCGGGGATGGGGATGCAGGGCGAGGAGTTCGCCTGGCGCCTGCCGCCCGAGCGCCAGCCGGACGCCGACGAGGACGGCGTCGCCCGCGAGCTCTCGGTCGGCGACATCACCGCGATGACGATCTACAACGCCGCCCAGGAGACGCCGCACTCGGCCGCGCACTTGGCCGCGCTCGGCATGGTGGCGAAGTTGGACGAGGCCGACGCGGCGCGGGTCGAGCGCGGTCAGACGCAGTTCGCCCGCATCGGCTGCGCGAGCTGCCACCAGAGCGAGATGCGACTCGGCAACGCCGTCTTCGAGGAGCCGACTCGGCGCGGCAACGGCGCCTATCTCGACCACTTCCTGGTCGCCAAGGGGGTCGACTACGATCCCGATCGTCCGGTGCGCTTCGACCTGCTCACCGAGGCGCAGCCGCCGCGCGTCGAGAGCGATCCGGCGGGCGGCGCCCGGGTGCGCCTTTACGGCGACCTGAAGCGCCATCGAATGGGGCGGCAGCTCGCCGATCCGGCCGGACCGCAGGTCGTCTTCGACTCCACCCTCTCGCCGCTCAAGATCGGCGAAGAGGTGCGTGTCATTCCCGTCGACGAGTTCCTGACCGCCGAGCTCTGGGGCGTCGGCTCGACCGCTCTCTATCTCCACGACGATCGCGCCGGGAGCCTCGCGGAGGCGATCGCGCTGCACGGCGAAGCCGCGCCGCCGCCGGTGGGCGACCCGGATCGCAGCGAGGCCCAGGAGGCGCGAGACGCCTTCCTGACGCTGTCGGCGGACGAGCAGGTCGAGGTGGTCACTTTTCTCAAGAGCCTGGTGAACTTCTCACCCGAGGACTGAGGAGGCGGTGCGCCCTTCGATCTTTCCCCAGTCGAGGTCCTTCGCTAACGCTCAGGACGACAACGTCCAAGTTGTCATCCTGAGCAAAGCGAAGGATCTCGATGTGCGTGCAACGCAAACGTGCAGGCACTCCGAGAAGGGCGAGGAGCTGGTCGAACCTCGAGGATGACGGCGAATGTAGAGGGCTCCTCCCGCGCGCGGCGGGCGACCCGCGCCGTTCTCGTCCTGGGCTATCTCGCCTTCGTCGTCCTCGGGCCACTGGCGCCGTGGCAGCCGCGCGCTTTCTGGACAGTCGTCCTGCCGCTCCTCGTTCTCGCGATCGTGCTCGGCGGCTTCCACCGCTGGCGCTCCGTCTGTCCGCTCGCCTTCTTCGGCGAGCTCGGCCGCAAGCTGAATCGCGGTGTGCAACGCAAGGTTCCCGAGCGACTCGAACGTTTCTATCTCGTTGTCCCGTTTTGCTTTCTCCTCGTCATGCTGCTGTTGCGGCTGGTGGCGACCAACGGCGACGGCCGCTGGCTCTCCGCGCTTCTCGTCGGGCTCGCCGCCGCCGCGTTCGCGACCAACTGGCGCTTCACTGGCAAGAGCTGGTGCAACTTCTTCTGCCCGGTCGGAGTGGTCGAGCGGATCTACACCGACCCCAGCTCGCCGTCGCGCTCGGGCAACTCGCAGTGCGCGCGCTGCACGGCGTGCAAGCGCTCGTGCCCCGACATCGATCAGGAGAACAGCTACTGGCGCGAGCTCCGGGACGGCGGCCGCCGCCTGGCGACGTTCGCCTTCCCCGGGCTGGTGCTCGCCTTCTACGGCTACTTCTGGTTGCGTGCCGGCGACTGGGAGGCGTACTTCGACGGCCGCTGGACGCGCCACGCCGCCGACGTCGCCCTCGCCTTCGGTCCCGGCTTCTTCTTCGCGCCCGAGGTGCCGGCGCTGGTCGCGGCGGCAATGACGTTGATGGGGCTCTCGGCGGCGAGCTACGCGCTCTGGAGCGGAGTCGAAGCGGCGCTAACTGGCGTCGTGCGCGACGAGGAGCGGCGGCGCCATCTCGTCCTCTCGCTCGCCGCGTTCACCGCTTTCAGCCTCTTCTACTTCTTCGCCGGGGCGCCCACCCTGCGCAAGATCCCCGGCGGCACCCACACCTTCGCCTTCGCGACGCCGATCGTTGCAACCGTGGTGCTCGCCCGGCGCTGGCGCCGCAGCCGGGAGAGCTACGTCCGCGAGAAGGCCGCCGCCAAACTGCTCCGCAACTGGCCTCTCCCGGGCCCGCCGCCTGCCGACCCCACCGAGGCATACGCCCTCTTCAAGGCCACCGAGCAGGCGCGAGAGCGCGTGCTCGCCGGCTACACCCAAACGATGCGCGAGATCCTCGCCGAAGGGATCGTCCGCGAAGGCGAGCTGCGACTGTTCGAAGAGCTGCGCAAGCAGTTCGGCATCACGCCGCGCGAGCACGAGGGGGTCGTCTCCCGCCTCGCCGAAGAGGAGCGCGAGCTGCTGGCCGGCGGTGCCTCGAGCGTCGAGAATCGGGTCCAGCTCGAGGGCTACCAGGCGGCCCTGACCGAGGCGCTGCTGCGCTCGGCGCCGGAGCGCGAGATCGACGAGCTGCGCCGTGCCTTCGGAGTGACTCCGGCGGCGCACGCGGCGCTCCGCGAGCGGATGCGCGGCGGTGCAGGGCCGCTGGTAGCACGCGCGCGGCGACATCACGCGGAGGTCGTCGCCCTGCGCTCCGACCGCGCTGCGATCGAGGCCACGCCAGCGTCGGAAGGGCGCGATTTCGTCGCCTACCTGTTGCGCAAGAGCGAGGAGTCGACGCTCGGTCGCCTCTTCGATGTACTCGAGACGGTCGGCGACGCCGAGCGAATCGCGCCATTGCGAGCGACGCTCGTCGGCGCCGATCGCGACGCCCGGCGACGCGCGCTCGCTCAGCTCGCCGAGGCCTGTCCGGGGGCGGAGGCGTTGGTCGCCGAGCTCGAGCCGCTGATCGTCGAGCGCGCCGCGGCGGCGGCCGATGAGCGCGAGCCGATCGGCTCCACGCTCGAGCGGCTCACCGCCGCCGGCGATCCGTACTTGCGCGACGGCGCCGCTTGGCTGGCGGCCACGCTGGCGAGCGCGCGCCCCAGCGCGGCGCGCTACGCCGAGCGCAGCGCGGTCGAGAAGATGCAGTTCTTGCGGCAGGTGCCGATCTTCGCCGAGCTGGAGCCCGAAGACCTCGACGACCTCTCCGCTTTGGTGCGCGAGGAGAGCGTGGCACCAACGGGAACGCTCTGCGAGCAGGGGGTGCCCGACGCCGGAGACCTTTTCGTGTTGCTCGAAGGAAGCGCCGCGGTGACGGTGCGCTGGCGCACCGACGACCCAGCGAGCGAGCGCGAGGTCGCCGAGCTGGGAGCGAACGAGGTGGTCGGCGAGCTCTCGCTTCTCGACGGCAGCCCGCGCAGTGCCACGGTGCGACCGAAGGGCGGACCGCTGCGGCTGCTACGCATCCCGGGGCCGGCTTTTCGCGCCCGGCTTCTCCACCGCGAGCGCGTCGGTCAGTCGCTGCTGCTCACCCTCACCCACCGCCTGCGCCGCCTCTCGGGGCGAATCGCGGCGGCGGAGCAGTAGCGCACTCTGGAGAGAGAGGTGCAGAGAGAGGTGCTGCAGAGAGAGGTGCCAGCCACTTCTCAAAGACATCGCGTCTGCGACGCCTTTCGAGGCGCCCCGAAGTGACTCGACGCTCTGGTGACACGACATCGTGGATTCCGAAATCGGGCGTTCGTGAGCCTCCGCTTGGCTGCGGACCGGGCACGGCGACCGCCGCGCTCGTCGCAGGGTGGACCTCTGAAGAACTGCTGCTCTCCCTCGAAGGGGATGTTGTTACTTGTCGACTCTTCGGCTCGAGCTCTCTGTCCGAATCGCTGGTCTTATCCAGATCTCGCGGCGACTCGAAACCGGAGGGCCGGTGGAAACGCGCCCTCGGGAAATACAACTTCGAGGGCGCCCGCCCGGAGTCGGCTAGCAGCGCGCTGGTAGGCGTCGAGAAAGTTCGAGTAGGCCCTTTGGACGGCTCGTCGCACCGCCGGAGTGGCGGCGTGGACCAGCGGTGCCGGTCTCTTCTTCATGCGATTCGGCTCGAGATGCGGATCCTGGCGGCAGACGACATCGCGGCCGAGCGGCGGCTTCCCGGTGGTTTCCTGGCGATGCCGCGCCGAGCTCTCGATCTCCGCGATGAGCCCTCGGATGCGATCGCGATACGCCGCGCCTTCTAGCGCTCGCCAGCAAGGCAGCGGCGCGAGCGCGAGCTCCTCGCGCTCGACGAAAGCAGTGGGGTCGAGCGGAAGGCTCTTGCGTCGCGCCTTGTACTCGAGTGTGCGATCGTGCCACCGGCCGGCAACGATCGAGCCCTCAACGAGAGCCCTGGCACAGTGCGCTCCGGGCCAGTCAAGGGGCGAGGCGACCAGCCCTTCCTTGACTCCGTGCGCAAGGAGGTAGCCGAGCCTGCCGACCTGAGCCTCCTCCTCGCCCGAGACCAGGATCGCCTGGTAACGGCGACCCCAAAACTTCTCCCGCCAGCGCACAAGACGACCCGCCTCGCGGGCGAGATTGGAGTTGAAATAGTTCATGAAGGCAGCGAGCCTCTGCGCATCGGCAACGGTCAGAAGAAGGTGATAGTGGTTCGAGAGAAACGCGAAGGCATGAACTTCAATCGCGTAGAGGCGCGCGGCACGGGCGAGCACGCCGAGAGTGAGCTCACCCAGGAGAGGAGAGGGGCGCAGAAGGAGGCGGCCCTGAACAGTCCGGCAAGTGATCTCGACCAGCGCGCCGCCAGGCGGCACGAAACGGAGTCGGCGAGGCATCGAGACCAAGAGACGGGGAGAGACCTGCTTATCTTGCACCCAGGCTCGAGATAGTTGGCTCCACCCGGCCAGGATAGTTGGCCAGGATAGTTGGCTGGCACCCAGGCAGGCACCCACCTAGCACCCACCTACCTACGATCGAGCCCTCGACGAGAGTCCTAGCGCAGTGCGCCCGGGATAGTTGGCTGGCACCTCAGGCAGCAGGATAGTTGGCTGGCACCTCAGGGAGGAGCAGCGCCGCCTGCGTTGCGCCAGATGTAACGAGGGCGGGCCAGTGTCGGGTGTCGCTTGGCACGAGAAGGAGGAGCGGTTCTCCGCGATTCCCAAGGGAATCGTTTCTGTGGCGCCTCTCGATACTTCTGGAAGTTGACCTGTCCGTTCTCGAGCCACCAGCTTTGCGAGATTCGAGGAACCTCGCTTCGCGCGCCACCTCTCAGCTCGGCATGTTCCAGCCGCCGACCTCGGCGACCAGGCGGTCGGCTTGCCGCGGACCCCAGCTGCCGGGCTCGTACTCGTAGAGCTCGCTCTCGCCGTGGATGACCGGATCGACGATGCGCCACGCCGCTTCGACGGCGTCTTGGCGCGAGAAGAGGGTGCCGTCGCCGGCCATCGCGTCGCCTAGGAGCCGCTCGTACGCATCGAGCCGGCCGGTGTCGGGCTGCGCGACGACCGAGAGCTCCACCGGCTGACCGACCATCTTGCCGCCCGGCCGCTTGGCGCGCGCCGAGATCGAGATGGCCACCTGCGGGCTGAGGCGAAAGCGGACTAGATTACCGATCGACGGCGTCGGCTCCTCGAAGACGACCTGCGGCGGGTTCTTGAGCTCGACAGTCACTTCCACGACGCTCTTGGCGAGCGCCTTGCCGGCGCGGACGTAGAACGGCACCCCCTCCCAGCGCCACGAGTCGACGCGCAGGTGCAGCGCCGCGTAGGTGCCCATGAACGAGTCGCTCGCCACCCCCGGCTCGTCGCGATAGCCGCGATACTGGCCGCGCACTATGTCGGTAAAGGCGAGCGGCCGCACGGTGCGCAACACCTTCGCCTGCTCGTCGCGGATCGCATCGGGCGCGATCGAGGAGGGCGGATCCATGGCGAGAAAGCCGACCACCTGCAGCAGATGGTTCTGGATCACGTCGCGGATAACGCCGGTCTCTTCGTAGAACTTGCCGCGCCCAGCGACGCCGAAGCTCTCGGCCAAAGTGATCTGCACGTTCTCGACGTACTGTCGGCTCCAGATCGGCTCGAGGAGCGTGTTGGCGAAGCGGAAGTAGAGGATGTTCTGCACCGCCTCCTTGCCGAGGTAGTGGTCGATGCGGAAGATGCTCGACTCGGGAAAGCAGCGGTGAAGCGTCTCGTTGAGTGCCAGCGCCGAGGCGAGATCGCGCCCGAACGGCTTTTCGACGATGACGCGCGCTCCGTTCGTACAGCCGGCGGCCGAGAGCCGCTCGACGACGGTGGGAAAGAGGCTGGGCGGGATCGCCAGATAGTGGAGCGGCCGCTCGGCGGCGCCCAGCTCCTGGCGCAGGCGCGTGAAGGTGGCCGGGTCGGCGTAGTCGCCGTCGACATAGCGCAGGAGCGCCTCCAGCTTCGGAAACGCCGCGTCGTCGAGACCGACGCCCGGCTCCATCAGGCTGGCGCGCGCGCGGTCGACGAACTGCTCGCGATTCCATCCCGACTTGGCGACGCCGACGACCGGCACCGTGAGCCGACCGCGCGCCGCCAGCCGCTGCAGCGCCGGAAAGATCTTGCGATAGGCGAGATCGCCGGTGGCGCCAAAGAAGACGAGCGCGTCGGCTTGCGGAGCCGGATCGGCTGTCACTGCTTCTCCATGTGGCCACCGAACCCCTTGCGCATCGCCGAGAGCACCTGGTTCTGAAAGCGATCGAGGTTGCGCGAGGCGAAGCGCTCGAAGAGGGCCGTCACGAGCACCTGCGCCGGGACCCCCTCGTCGTTCGCCGCCTGGAGCGTCCACCTCCCTTCGCCGGAGTCGGCGACGCTGCCGCCGAACGCGTCGAGTCGCGGATCGGCAAGCAAGGCCTCGGCGGTGAGATCGAGGAGCCAGGAGGGGATCACGCTGCCGCGGCGCCAGACCTCGGCGATCTCGGCGAGATCGAACTCGTAGCGATAGAGCTCGGGATGGGCGAGCGGTGTCGTCTCCGCGTCCTCCTCGCGCTTCACGAGGCCGGCATTGGCGTGACGCAGGATGGCGAAGCCCTCGGCGTAGGCGGCCATCAGGCCGTACTCGATACCGTTGTGGATCATCTTGACGAAGTGTCCGGCGCCGGCGGGGCCGCAGTACAGGAACCCCTCCTCCGCGGTGCCGCCGCGCCCGGCCCGGCCGGGCGTCGGCGCGATCGCTCCGCGGCCGGGAGCCAGAGTGCGGAAGATCGGTTCGAGGCGCGCCACGATCTCGGCTTCGCCGCCGATCATCAGACAGTAGCCGCGCTCGAGCCCACGCACGCCGCCGCTGGTTCCCATGTCGAGATAGTGGAGCCCCTTGGCCGCGAAGCGCGCGGCGCGCGCGATGTCGTCGGGATAGTGGCTGTTGCCGCCGTCGACGAACGCGTCGCCCGCGGCGAGCAGCGGCTCGAGCTCGGCGAGCAACGGCTCGACGACAGCGGCGGGCACCATGGCGATCAAGTTGCGTGGCGGCGTGAGCTTCGCCACCAGCTCGGCGAGCGATGCCGCAGGCTCGGCGCCCGCCTCCGCGAGGGCGCGAACCGCCGCTTCCGAGCGGTCGAAGACCACGCAAGCGTGGCCGCCGCCGAGCAGGCGCCGCACCATGTTGGCGCCCATCCGACCGAGGCCGATCATCCCGATGTGCATTGTCTCCGCCCTCCTCGAATCCGGCGTTTCCACTATCCTCCGCCAGCGACCGGAAGCGCGCAAGCCTGGCGTCCGGCGGGCTCAAGAACGGATGGCAGCGATGGACGATGAAATCGTAGTCGCACCGCGCTCCGAGCTAGCGCGAGCTTTCGCGGCTCGACTCGGCGCGGAAATCCGCCACGCATCTGCTTCCGGCGAGCCCTTCCCGTTCGTGGTGCCGGGCGGTTCGGTCGCCGAGGCGTTCTTCCCCGAGCTCGCGGCGACTGCCGCGGACTGGTCCGGGGTTGACCTCTTTTGGAGCGACGAGCGCGTCGTCCCCCCCCAGCATCCCGATTCGAACTTTCGGCGGGCAGTTGAGCTCTGGCTGGGGCGGGCGTGGTTCGAGCCCGAGCGCGTGCACCGGATGCGCGCCGAGTCGGTCGATCTCGAGGCGGCGGCAGCGGAGTACGAGCGGGCACTGCGCAGCGGTCTCGGGTCGCCGCCGCGCCTCGCCCTGGCGTTGGTGGGGGTCGGCGAGGACGGCCACGTCGCCTCGCTCTTCCCCGGCCACGCCGCGCTGGCCGAGCCGACGCGCTGGGTCGTCCCCGTCGTCGATGCGCCGAAGCCGCCGGCGCGGCGCCTGACGCTGACGCTGCCGCTCTTCGCCGTCACCGACCTCTTCGTGGCGGCGGCGTTTGGAGTGGGCAAAGCCGAGGCGATCCGGGAGGCGCTCGAGGATCCGGCTTCGACGCTGCCGCTGGCGCTCGCGGCTCGCCTCGCGCGGCGCCGGCTCTTCCTGCTCGATCCCGAGGCGGCAAGCCGGCTGGCGCCCTCTCGCGGCTAGAGCCCGATTCGGCGATGATGCGCGCCTGGTCGGTCGGCAGAGAGGGGCAACGATGACCGAGTATCGCGAGGCGGAGGCGCTGGCGCGCGATTTCAAAGAGAACCTCTTCCGCGCCCTGGCGCGCTTCCCCGAAGTCGCGACGAAGAACGATCTCTACCTGGCGCTCGCTTACACCGTGCGCGATCGGATGCTCGAGCGCTGGGTCAAGACCGGCGCGGCGTACTACCGATCGCGGGTGCGCACTGTCGCCTACCTCTCGGCCGAGTACCTCTTGGGGCCGCAGCTGCTCGCCAACCTCCAGAGCCTCGGCATCGAGGCCGAAGCACGGCGGGCGATGTCGGAGCTCGGCATCGACTTCGAAGCGCTGATCGATCAAGAGGAGGAGCCCGGTCTGGGCAACGGCGGGCTCGGCCGGCTGGCGGCCTGCTTCCTCGAGTCGTTGGCCACGCTGCAGGTGCCGTCGATCGGCTACGGCATCCGCTACGAGTTCGGCATCTTCGACCAGGCGATCGTCGACGGCTGGCAGGTCGAGATGACCGACAAGTGGTTACGTCTCGGCAATCCGTGGGAGATCGCGCGGCCGGAGGTCGCTTTCGACGTCCAGTTCGGCGGACGCACCGAGTCGTTCGCCGATGAGAGCGGCCGCCTCCGCATCCGCTGGCTCGCCGACCGCCTGGTGCGCGGGGTCGCCTACGACACGCCGATCGTCGGCCACCGAGTGGGCAACGCGAATCTGCTGCGCCTCTTCAAGGCCGAAGCGGCGGAGTCGTTCGATTTCCAGGCCTTCAACGTCGGCGACTACTGGCGCGCCGTCGAGCAGAAGGTGGCGTCGGAGACGATCAGCAAGGTGCTCTATCCGAACGACGCCGCGGCGGCGGGGAAGCGGCTGCGGCTCGAACAGCAGCACTTCTTCGTCAGCTGCGCGCTGCAGGACATGATCCGACTGCATCTGCAGACCGCTCCCGACGTGCGCGGCTTCGCCGCCAAGTTCGCCGTGCAGATGAACGACACCCATCCCGCCGTGGCGGTCGCCGAGCTGATGCGGCTGCTGGTCGACGTGCACGCTCTCGAATGGAACGAGGCGTGGGAGATCGTCCGCGCGTCGCTGGCCTACACCAACCACACTCTCTTGCCGGAGGCGCTCGAACGCTGGCCGCTGGCGCTCTTCGGCGCCGTCCTGCCGCGCCACCTGGAGATCGTGCTCGAGATCAACCGCCGATTCCTCGACGACGTCCGCCGCCGCTTCCCGGGCGACGAGCCGTTGGCGCGCAGCCTCTCGCTGATCGACGAGGGCGAGAGTCGCTCGCTGCGCATGGCCCACCTCGCCTGCGTTGGCAGCCACGCGATCAACGGCGTGGCGGCGCTGCACAGCGATCTCTTGCGCCGCAACGTGCTGCCTAACTTCCATCGCCTCTGGCCGGAGAAGTTCCACAGCGTTACCAACGGGGTGACGCCGCGGCGCTTCCTCCTGCAGATCAACCCCGGGCTCGCCAAGCTGCTCTGCGAGGCGATCGGCGAGGCCTGGATCCACGACCTCGACCAGCTCCACCGGCTCGAGCCGTTGGCTGACGACGCCGCGTTTCGAGCCGCCTGGCGCGAGGTCAAGTCGGCCAACAAGCGCGCGCTGGCGGGCGAGATCGGCCAGCGCGCCGACGTCGTCTGCGATCCCGCCAGCCTGTTCGACATCCAGGCGAAGCGCATCCACGAATACAAGCGCCAGCACTTGAACGTGCTCCACCTGCTCACTCTTTACCGGCGCTTGCGGCTCGGTGGCGGTGCCGACGCTCCGCCGCGCACGGTGATCTTCGCCGGCAAGGCCGCTCCCGGCTACGCGATGGCCAAGCGGATCATCAAGCTGATCCACTCTGTGGCGGCGGTCGTCAACTCCGACCCCGAGCTGGGCGGCAGGCTGCGCGTCGCCTTCCTCCCCGACTTCAACGTGCGCAATGCGCAACGCGTCTATCCCGCGGCCGATCTCTCCGAGCAGATCTCCACCGCCGGCATGGAGGCGTCGGGGACCGGCAACATGAAGTTCGCCATGAACGGTGCGCTGACGATCGGCACCCTCGACGGCGCCAACGTCGAAATCCGCGCCGCGGTGGGTTCCGAGAACTTCTTCCTCTTCGGCCTCGACGCCGAGGAGGTCGCCGCGAAGCGCGTCGCCGGCTACCGCCCGCGCGAGCTCTACGAAAGCGACGCGGAGCTGCGCTCGGTGCTCGACGCGCTCGCCGCGGGCGACTTCTCGAAGGGCGACCGCGAGCTCTTCCGGCCGCTGGTCGAGAACCTTCTCGACCACGATCCGTTCTTCCTGCTCGCTGACTACCGCGACTACGTCGACTGCCAGGCCGAGGTCGAGCAGCTCTACCGCGACCCGGAGGCGTGGACGCGAACCGCGATCCTCAACGTGGCGCGGATCGGCGGCTTCTCCTCCGACCGCTCGATCCGCGACTACTGCCGCGAGATCTGGCGCGTCGAGCCGTTCCCGGTGGCGATCTCGGGAGCGCTCGCCGCCCAAAGGTAGGCGACGACGTCGTCGAGCGAGTACTCGCTCGACGACGAACGGGCCAGAAGTAGCTGCCGCGCGAACGCCGCGGCCTCCTCACCGCTCGGCGGCGGCCAACCCTCGACCGCGGTCGGGTGGCGACGACACCAGGCGGCGATGCGGTCGAGGTAGCGGCCGCCGGCGACGCGCGCGAGGGCCGCCGCGATCTCGGCGGGGAGCGCGAAGGCGCGCCGGCCCTCGTCGGCGAGCCAGGCGGCGAGAGCGTCGGCATCGTCGCCGAGCGGATCGGGAAAGCGCGCGCGCAGATCGCTGCGCTCGCTCCACAGGTCGCGCAAGAAGGCGAGTGGTGTGGCGACTGGCAGCTCGAACTCGCCGTGGGCCAGCCGTTCGGCGAGCACCGGTTGCCCGCCGCCGCGCAGCCGCTCGACGAAGACGGGTCGATCGACGCCCGCCGGAGCGGCGAGACCGGCGGTGAGCTCCGGGCGTTCGGCGCAGAGGTCGAGCAGCGGCTGTAGCTGCTGTCGACTCG
>CAZPYU010000107.1:0-3089 GCA_964590905.1 uncultured Thermoanaerobaculia bacterium | reverse complement strand
GCCGCGCATGACGACCGGTCCGAACTCCTCCTCGAGTCGAGCAAACCGGTCGGGACGCTGCTCGATGAGGGTCACCTCGTGGCCCATCTCGAGGAGCGAGCGGGTGACGTTGGAGCCGACCTTTCCCCCACCGGCGACGATCACGTACATCAGGACCCCGGGCTCCGTTTGGGGGCGGTGGCGCGCACCGTCTCGAGCAGAACTGAGATCGCGGTTTGCGTGGGGCAGACCGTGCGCATGCCACGCTCGGCGTAGAACTGGGCTCTTGCGGGGTCGAGGACGCGCACGACGACCGTCGCGATCTCGTATCGCTTCTGGAGCACCTGACCGATGACGATGTTCGTGTTGTCGCCGTCGGTCGACACCACGGCGGCGTCCGCCTCGGCGGCGCCTGCGCTCTCGAGGACGGTCGTGTCCATCCCGTGGCCGACGACGAAGCCGCCGCGCCAGCTCGTGCCGAGCCGCGCGAGCGCATCCTCGTTCTCGTCGATCACCGTGACGTCCCAGCCTTCCGCGGCGAGCCCCTTCGCCACGGCCGAGCCCACTCGACCACAACCGACGACCATTCCCCTCACGGCGCGTCAGACTACTCCTCGAACACGCCCTCGGGGAACGCAACCACGAGTACCTCGCACGGCGCCGTCCGCAACACGAAGTCGACGGTCGGCGAAAAGAAGCGCGATTGACGCCTCCAGCGAGGCGACGAGCCGAGAACGATGAGGTCGACGCCTCGCTCTCTCGCCTCGTCGACGATCGCGTGGCCGATCGACCGCGCGCGCACGACGTCGGTGCGTACTTCGACCCCGTGATCCTCGCCCAGCAGGCGTGCCTCGTCGAGCGATGCGTCGACCCGGGCCGCGACGTCCGGGGGAAGCTCTCCGTCGAGAACGTAGCGGCGCGGGACGCGCACGACGGTGATCGCCTCGATCTCGGCGCCGCGCTCCTTGGCGAGCGCGATCGCCGTCGCGATCATCTCCTCCCCGATGTCCCCGATTTTCATGGGGACGAGGATGCGTCCGAAATCTGCTCCGGGCGGAAGTTCCTCTAGGGGCTCCACGTGTTCGAGCAGACCGCGCTCCTGCGATCGCCTCACGGCAACGAAGATGACGAGCCCCGCGACGAGCCAGAGAGGGCCGGCGTAGCGAGCTCCTTCGTGGGTCACCATCGCCAGCACCCAGATCACAGCCGTCAACGGGGCGCCGACGAGAGCTGGAAGCGGGATGGAGACTCCCCGGATCGAGACGTTCGGGCGAGCCCTAAACGGTCGGTCGAGATCAGGCTCGCTCCCTCGCAGCCGGATCACTGCGAGTTGCGCGGCGGTAAATGCGAAGAGAACGCCGAACGAGTACAGACTTGCCAGGAACGTGGGGTCCCCGCCCGCGACGATCTCGGTGAGGACGATGAGACCGATCGCGAGACCAGCCGCGATCAGGATCGCCTCGCTCGACACGAGCGCCCTGCGCTCCAGCCGCGCGAACTCGCGTGGCAGCGAGCCGTGCTCGGCGAGCGAGTAGGTCAGGCGCGTGATGCCTGACGCGGACGTGGTCGCCGCAGCGACAAGAATCAAGGCGCCGGAGATGGCGACCACGATCCGGAGGGCGTCGACGAGCACCGACGGCAGAGTCAAGACGCTGTACCCCGCGCCTTCGAATGCGGCCGCGACGCCGACGAGCGGTGCTTCGAGCCATTCCTCGCCGAGCGCCGTCTCGCCTCCCACGGCGGGATACGCGGAAAGGCCGATAGCAGCGATGAGTACGGTGACCACGACCACGAGACCGATCGCGGAGAAGAGCGAGCGCGGCACCGTGCGACCGGGCTCTCGCGTCTCCTCCGCCAGGTTGGCAACGGTCTCGAGTCCGGTGTAAGCCAGCATCGCGAGCGGCAAGGCGAAAGCTAGATCGCTCCAGCTTTGGCCCGAGGCGAAGCCGAAACCGTCGGTCAGGGTCTCCGGCGACAGCAGAAAGGCGATGCCGAGCAGGACGAGAACGCCCTGGACGAGAAGGTCGAGAAGCGCGACCGCGAGTGACCCGGTGCGAAGCTGGGTGCGGCGTGCAAGTCGGATCGCCGCGATCGCCGCGATCAGCGCGCACCCGACCACGGCGTCCCACGGCTGATCGCGAAGACTCGGAACGGAGATCGCCTCGGCGACGTAGTGGGGAACAAAGAGCGCCGAGAGCGCCATGACGATCAGGAAATCGAGGAAGAGCACCCACCCCGTGATGAACCCGGCCAGGTCGTTGAATGCGCGCCTGACGAATGTCGCGGCGCCGCCGGTTTCGGGTAACGCCGCCGTCCCCTCGGCGTAGGAGAGGGCGACGACGATGAAGAGCGTGCCGGTGAAGAGGAGGACGAGCGGCGTGAGGCCGAGAGCTGCCGCGGCGACGATCCCGAGCGCGATGTACAGCGATGACGCGATCTCCCCGTAGGCGACTGCGAATAGGGAAGGTGCGTCGAGCACACGCTCGAAGCCGCGGAGCTTACGAGCCATGACGTTTCCGCTCGAGGCTCAGACGGCCCACGCCGAGGGCGATGAACAGGCCGCCGAGCAGGAAGCCGACGACGCCTCCACCTTCGGCTGCCGTACGGATGAGGAGGGCGATACCGATCACGACGAAGATCGCCGAGAAGACCACGACACTCCAGCGGTAGAAGGTCATGACGCCTCCGAGGCGGTCACGAGAACCCGGCACGGCGCGTGCTTGAGGACGTAGTCGACGGTCTTCCCGAACACGGCGGCCTGTGAGCTCGTCAATCGCCGACGTGGTGACCCGATCACGATGATCTCGGCGTCGCGCGCCTCGGCTTCGGCAACGATGGCCTGGCCGGCTGAGCGCGCACGCTCGAGGCGCCCGACGACCCGTACACCGTACGAATCGCCAATCGCGACCGCTTCGTCGAGCTGGCGGTTCGCCTGCTCCTCGAGCGCGCTTTGGCTTTCTGCGAGATGGCGGTCGAGCGCGACCTCGATCACGCTCAGCGCAACGATTCGCGAGCCCTTCTCCGCCGCGAGGCGACAGGCCACGTCCATCGCGTCGTCCGACGGCTGGCCCGCGATCACCGGGACCACGAGGCGGCGGTACTCGAGCGCC
>CAZPYU010000106.1:0-16154 GCA_964590905.1 uncultured Thermoanaerobaculia bacterium | reverse complement strand
CGGTCGCCGTTGGTGAGCAGGAAGCCGCCGGTCCTCCCATCGAGACCGAATACGGGAACCGAGACGACAGTCCCGTCCGGCAGCACGCGCTCGATCTCACCGTCGGGGAAGTAGTCGGCCGCCGTCGCGGCGCGCTCGTTGCCGTTCTCGTCGATGATCAGCGGGCGCTGGTCGAGGAGATCGGTCGTATTGCGGTAGGCCAGGGTCCCGGTGATCACGAAGTTATTGCTCACCGCGTGCTGGACGCCGAAGGTGATCTCATCGGTCATGTAGGGATCGAGATTCGGGTCGTTGTGGTTCGGTGACTGTGAAGGATCGACCGCGTTGACGTTGTAGAGGTAGTAGTAGAGGAGCGAGCCGGCTTCCTCCGGATCGAAGACCAGGTTCTGGTTGTCGTCGACGAAGTAGTAGTAGACGTAGCTGTAGGGGGCCAGGACGTCGACGCGGGTCACGACCCACTGTCCGAGCTGGGCGGCGTACTGCGAGTAGGTGCCGCGCAGGAGCGTCTTCCCTTCCTCGCCGGCGGCGTAGGTAATGCCGACCCGCGGCACGATCGACTTCCATTCGAGCCCGCCGGCGTCGTCGCCCGGGTAGTCGATGGCGGGGAAGAGCCCGCTGGGAACTTCGGGATTGCCGGGGTCGCTGTGAGCCCGATTCCTCCCGGTCTGTTTGTCGTAGCGCAGCCCGCCGATGATCGTCCACTTGTCGAGAGTCAGCGTGTCCTGGACCCAAGCGGAGTCGTATTCGGTCGTGACCGCCACGTTGTGGCGGCCCCACATTACGAGCTCTGCGTTTTCGACGGGGTTCTCTTCGTCGTCCAAGAGCTCACAGCCGTAGCCATCGCAGTCAAATACGACGCGGCCCCGAGGGAGGAGGGACACCGAATCGTTCTCCTGCTCGCGGTAGCCGGCTCCGAACTTGAGCTCGTGGCTCACCGAGCCGGTGTTGAAGAAAGCGTTCCCGTCCACCTTGTACTGAGTGATCACGCCGGTCTGCACGAAGTCCCACCAGCTGCCGCGGTGAACCTCGTCCGCGTCGACGAAGGCGTCGACGTCGAGGCCTCCAGGGGGGGTGAGGGTAAATCCCCCGTCGTCGACCGAGTAGAGGCCGTTCAGGTAGAAGTTGGAGCTGAAGAGGTGCGTGTCTTCGATCTTCCAGATGTCCGAAGGGGTCGTTTGATCCCAGGTCGCCTCGGGAGCGAAGAACGGACCGGCGTTGCGTCCGCTCTTGATCTTGTCGTTGGTCCAGAAGTGCGCCACGCCCGAGCTGGCGCCGATCTGGAAGTTCAGCTTCGAGTTGAAATCCTCGAGTTGGGTGCGATCGAGCTGTCCGCCCTGAGCGAGAATGCCGATGTCGCTCTCGCCGTAGGAGGCCCAGCCCCAGAGGCGATCCTTGACCAGTGGTCCGCCGAAGTTCACGCCGTACTCTTCGACCTGATCGATCTGGTTGCCGTCGACCTCCTTAGGCTCGGACTGCAGGCTCCCATCGGTGCGCAGGTAGCGGCCATCGCCGCGCCACTCGTTGCCGCCCCGCTTGGTGACCTGGTTGATGGTCACCCCGGCGGTTTGAATCGTGACGTCGGTCGAGGCGGTGGTCAGCTGGATCTCTTCGTAGGCGCCGAAGTCGTAGTAGGTGGCCGAGGCGCCGACCGCCGCCATGTCGGTCAGGACGACGCCGTCGACTGCGAAGGTGTTGTCCGAGACCGTCGCTCCGCTGACGAAGAAGTCCGACTGCTGGCCGCTCTCGCTGCCGCCGACGTTGACGCGATCCGTTACCACGCCCGGCGCTTGCCGCAAGAGCGACCAGGGGTCGCGCGCGGTCGGGATCTTGTCGAGCTCCTGCTGGGATAGAACCGGCCCCTGGTTCTGGTCACGGGCGTTGAGGAGCGGCGCTTCCGAGGTGATCGTGATCGTCTCCGAGATGGTGGCCGACAGCGTGATGTTGACCTCGACCTTGCCGCCGACGCGGACCGCGATCCCGGTCCGTTCGACACCTCCGAAGCCGGCCAGCTCGCCCTTCAGCGAATAGTTGCCGGGATAGAGCGCCAGAAAGCGGAAGCCGCCTTGCGCGTCCGACGTCGTGGTGCGGGCGGCTCCGATCCCCGTGAGCGTGAGCGCGACTCCGGGAAGCGCCTGGCCGTCGGGGTCGGTGACCGTGCCGTAGAGGTCGCCTGTCTGCAGCTGAGCCCACCCACTGCCGGCACCGAGCAGCACGAGGAGGGCGAACAAGAGGGTTGCCATGCGACGCATCGACATCGTCTTCTCCTAACCGGTTCGTGACCGGGCGGTAACCCGGATCTAATGAAATTACTATAGCAAGGGGCTCGCCAGCTGAGCGGGGCCGGCGCTCGCTCGGCCGAACCCGCGGGGCGGAGCGCGCAGAAACGGGTCGCGCGGTCCAGGCATCCGAGGGGCGACGATGCGCTCCCCCTCAATCCAGAAATCCGCATCCAGTTTCCCGCTCGAGTGGCTCGAGCTCGAGAGCTCGCTCGTTCCGATCTCCCTCGATCGCGCCGCGCTCGGCGACTTCGAGTCCGCTTCGTCGCGGGAATGGCTCGAAACCGACGGACTCGGCGGCTGGGCGAGCGGCACCCTCTCAGGGGCGCATACCCGGCGTTACCACGGCCTGGTGGTGGTCGCGACGCAGCCGCCGGTCGGACGGCGACTCTTGGTTTCGAAGCTCGCGGAGAGCGTCGTGGTGGACGGCGAGCGGTTCGAGCTCGACGCCAACTCCTTCCCCGGCGCCATCCACCCGCGCGGCGACCGACTACTCGAGCGATTCGAGAGGGGCTTCTTTCCGGTTTTCGAATACGAGACGAAAGGCTTTCACCTAAGGAAAACGATCGGCGCGATCGCTGGCGAGAGTACGACGGTCGTGCTCTACGAGCTCGTGAATGCGGCGCAGCTGGTCGAGCTCGAATTGCGGCCGTTTCTCGCCGGGCGCGATATCCACGCTCTCGGGCGCGCGAGCGATGCCCGGCGCTGGGATGCCGAGCCGACGCTCGACGGTGTCCGCTTCGACTCGCGATCTGGTGAGCCCACGGTCTGGATCCGGGTTCCCTGCGGCCAGTTCGAGGCGGCCCCCGACTGGTGGCGGAGCTTCACCTACGACGAGGAGCGCCGGCGCGGCTTCGACTTCGAAGAGGACCTGTTCACTCCCGGGGTCGTGCGCGTGCAGCTCGCGCCCGGCTCGTCGCTAGCGGTTACCCTCTCGACCGCGCCGGAGGAGCGGGACGGCGCCGTGCTGCTCGCGGGTGAGCTGGCGCGGCGACAGGAGCTCGTCGCGCGCGCCGGCTTTGCCGACCCGCTAGCGCGCCGGCTGGTGCTCGCCGCCGATCAGTTCCTGGTCCGGCGAGGTGCCGGCTGGACTGTGATCGCCGGCTATCCCTGGTTCTCCGATTGGGGGCGCGACGCGATGATCGCGCTCCCTGGCCTCTGTCTCGCCACTCGCCGCTTCGAGGAGGCGAAGGAGATCCTGCGTACGTTCGCGGGCGCTGTCGACAAGGGCATGCTGCCCAACCGGTTTCCGGACGGCGGCGAGGCGCCGGAGTACAACACCGTTGACGCAACCCTCTGGTTCTTCGTCGCGACTTGGCGCTACCTCGAGGCGACCGGCGACGAGCCGTTCGTGCGCGACGAGCTGTTGCCAGTACTCGACGAGATCCTCTCCTGGCACGGCCGCAGCACCCGCTACGGCATCGGCGTCGACCGCGACGGGCTGCTTCGCGGCGGCGAGCCGGGCGTGCAGCTCACCTGGATGGACGCGCGAGTGGGGGAGCGGGTGATCACCCCGCGGCACGGCAAGCCGGTCGAGATCCAGGCGCTCTGGATCAACGCTCTGCGCATCGCCGCGGCGCTCCACGCCCGGTTCGGCCGGAGCGGCCGCGCGCGCGTCCTCGAGCGGCTCGCCGACGCCGCCGCGGTGCGCGTCGACGAGCTGTTCTGGAGCGAGTCGCAGAAGGCGCTCGCGGACGTGGTCGAGGGCGAGCGGCGCGACGAGTCGCTGCGCCCGAACCAGCTCTACGCGCTGGCGCTGCCGTGGCCGTCGGTGGGACCGCCGCGGGCGCGGGCGGCGCTGGAGACTGTCGAGAGAGAGCTCCTCACGCCGCGCGGGCTCCGCACGCTGGCTCCTGGAGATCCCGCCTACCGGCCGCGCTACGAGGGCGGACCCGAGGAGCGTGACGGCGCCTACCATCAGGGAACAGTCTGGCCGTTCCTGCTCGGCGTCTACATCTGCTCGCTGCTGCGCTTTCGCAACTCGGCCGGCCAAACGGCGGCGCGCGCGCTCCTCGAACGGTTCGGCCCGCACCTCGAGGAGGCTTGCGTCGGCACCGTTTCGGAGATCTTCGACGCCGAGCCGCCGCACGCGCCGCGCGGCGCGGTGGCTCAAGCCTGGAGCGTCGCCGAGCTGCTGCGCGCCTTCCGCTCGCTCGAAAGCGTTGGCCACGCATGAGCCGGTTGCACTGGCGCGAGGCGGCCATCGACGGGCTGCTGCTCGGCCTCTTCATGCTCTCGGCGGGACTCTTCGGTAGCCTCCTCTTCGCGCCGGCGTCACCTGCCGTCGCTGCGCTCTCGGAGCTCGCGCGCGGCGTCTTGATGGGGCTCGCCATGGGCGCCACCAGTGTCGCGCTGATTTACTCGCGGCTCGGGCAGCGCTCGGGGGCGCACATGAATCCGGCGCTGACGCTCACCTTTCTGCGGCTGGGCAAGATCGAGCCGCGGGACGCCGCCCTCTACATGATCGCCCAGCCGCTGGGAGGGCTGGCCGGCGTCATTGCGGTCGCTCTCCTCGTCGGCGAGTCGTTCAGCGCGCCGCCGGTCCTCGCTGTCGCCACCGTTCCGGGGCACGGCGGGCTCGGCGCGGCCTTCGCGGCGGAGCTCGTGATGGCCTTCGTCCTCATGAGCGCAGTGCTCCAGCTCGGGAACCGTGAACGCTGGCGCCGCTTCACCGGCCTAGCCGCCGGCGCGCTGGTGGCGCTCTTCATTGTCGTCGCGGCGCCGATCTCGGGGATGAGCCTGAACCCGGCGCGCTCGTTCGCCTCGGCGCTCCCCTCCGGGGTCTGGACCGGCTTCTGGATCTATCTCGTCGCACCGCTGGCCGGGATGCTCGCGGCAGCCGAGCTCTACGTTCGACGCCGGGGTCTCGCCGCGGTTCTCTGCGCCAAGCTCCACCACACCGAGCGCCACGACTGCCTCTTCCGCTGCGGCTTCTGCCGACACCGCGCCGAGGGCGCTGGCATCGAAGGCGAAACGGAGGGAAGCCCGGCATGAGCGCGACCGACTACGACGTCATCATCATCGGCAGCGGCGCCGGTGGCGGCACGCTGGCTTGGAAGCTGGCGCCGTCGGGGAAGCGGATCCTGCTTCTCGAGCGCGGCGACTTCGTGCCACGAGAGAAGGCGAACTGGGATCCGCGCGCGGTGAACGTCGAAGGGCGCTACCAGACGCGCGAGCATTGGCTCGACGGCAACGGCAAGGATCTCCACCCGCATACCAACTACTGGGTAGGCGGCAACACCAAGTTCTACGGCGCGGCGCTCTTCCGGCTGCGCCGCGAAGACTTCGGCGAGCTGCGGCATCACGGCGGCGTATCGCCCGCCTGGCCGATCTCTTACGACGAGTTCGAGCCGTACTACACCGCAGCCGAACATCTCTATCAGGTTCACGGTACGCGCGGCACCGATCCGACCGAGCCGTGGGCCTCGGCGCCGTACACCTACCCGGCCGTCTCCCACGAGCCGCGCATCGCCAAGCTGGCCCACGACCTCGAAGCGGTGGGCCTGCGACCGTTCCCGGTGCCGCTCGGCGTTCAGCTCGACGAGAGCGACCGTCGGACCAGCCCGTGCATTCGCTGCGCGACCTGCGACGGCTTCCCCTGCCTGGTGCGCGCCAAGTCGGACGCCGAGACGATCTGCGTCACGCCGGCGCTGGCGCATCCCAACCTGACGCTTTTGACCGACGCCTACGTCGAGCGGCTGGAGACGAGCTCCTCCGGGCGCGAAGTGACGACGGTCCACGTCGTCCGCGGTGGTCTGCCCGAGCGCTACTCGGCCCACCTCGTCGTGGTGGCGTGCGGCGCTATCAACTCGGCGGCTCTTCTCCTGCGTTCGGCCAGCGATCGCCATCCGCGTGGCCTGGCGAACGGCTCGGACGTCGTCGGTCGCCACTACATGGGACACGTCAACTCGGTGCTGATGGCGCTGTCGCTGGAGCCGAATCCGACCGTCTTCCAGAAGACCCTGGCGATCAACGACTTCTATCTCGGCTCCGCGGAGTGGGCGCATCCGATGGGGCACATCTCGTTCGTCGGCAAGCTCGACGCGGTGACGCTCTCGGCCGGCGCGCCGCCGTTCGCGCCCGGCTGGTCGCTCGAGGCGATGGCGAAGCATTCGCTCGACTTCTGGCTCACCTCCGAAGACCTTCCCGATCCCGACAACCGCGTCAGCGTGAATCGCGACGGCAAGATCGTCCTCTCCTACCGGCCGAACAACGAGGAGGGGCACAAGCGGTTGATCGCCAAGCTCAAGTCGCTGCTCAACAAGATCGGCTGCGAGGAGCGGCTGATCTCGCGCAACCTGTTCGTCGGGCAGCGCATCCCGTTGGCTGGCGTCGCCCACCAGAACGGCACGGTGCGCTTCGGCGCCGACCCGGCGAGCTCGGCGCTCGACCCGAGCTGCAGAGCGTGGGAGCTCGACAACCTCTACGTCGTCGACGGCTCGTTCTTTCCGTCGAGCGCCGCGGTCAATCCGGCGCTGACCATCATGGCCAACGCACTCCGCGTCGGCGATCATCTCTTGGAGAGGCTGCAATGAGAGGGGCCAACTGGATCTCGTGGCACCCGGCCCGGCGCGCGAGCGTCGTCTCGTCTCCTCGCTCGCACGTGGGACCCTGCACCCTGTTCGCGCTCGCTGCGGGGAAGAGACGACGCTCGCGCTTGGGCCTGATCGTCCTGCTCATCCTCTCGCTCTTCAGTTCCGCCTCCTTCGCGGCGCGGCCGCCGGTGGTTTCGGTGGGGATGACGGTCTCCGACCTCGAGCGCTCGGTCGATTTCTTCACCACGCTGCTCGACTTCCGCCGCGTCGGCGAGACTGTCGAGATCTCGGGCACCGACTTCGAGCACCTGACCGGGGTCTTCGGCGCCCGTGCGCGCGTCGCCACCGTCTGCCTCGGCAGCGAATGCCTCGAGCTGACCGACTACCTCGGCCCGGAGGGGCGTCCGATCCCGATCGACTCGCGTTCGAACGATCGTTGGTTCCAGCACGTGGCGATCGTGGTCTCGGACATGGAGAGGGCGTACGCCCGCTTGCGCGCCGCCGGGGTCGAGCACGTTTCGACAGCGCCGCAGCGGCTGCCCGACTGGAACCCGAACGCCGGCGGCATCGTCGCCTTTTACTTTCGCGACGCCGACGATCACAACCTCGAGCTGATCTGGTACCCGCCCGGCAAGGGCGATCCACGTTGGCAGGCGAGAGAGAAGCTCTTCCTGGGGATCGACCACACTGCGATCGGCGTCGACGATACCGAAACGAGCCTCGCCTTCTGGCGCGACGCGTTGGGCTTCGAAGTTGCCGGCGGCGCCGAGAACTGGGGGGTCGAACAGGAGCACCTGAACCAGGTCTTCGGAGCACGCCTCCGGATCACCGGGCTGAAAGGCGTCTCGGGCATCGGTGTCGAATTTCTCGAATACCTCTCGCCAAGCGACGGGCGCTCGGCACCTGTCGATCTGGCCGCCAACGATCTCGCGCACTGGCAGGTCCGCGTGGCCGTCGCCGATCCCGAAGCGATCGCGAAGCGGGCACACGCTGCGGGCGGCCGCTGGATCTCACCGGGCAGCGTCGCGTTCCCAGAGTCTAGACTCGGCTTCTCGAGCGGCGCTCTGGTTCGCGATCCCGACGGGCACGCGGTTCTGATCACCGACAGGTAGGCGGAGGACGGAATGTACGAACTCTCGGAGAAGGTCGTCCTGGTGACCGGAGCGTCGGGTGCTCTGGGCGGCGCGCTGGCGCACCGGCTTCTCGACGAGGGGGCGCGGGTGGCGTTGATCGACCGCGACCCGAGCCGACTCGCGAGCTCCTGGCCGCAGCTCGTCTCCGCGCCGCACCGACTCTCGGCGCACGGCGCCGATCTGGCGGACGGCGCGGCCGTGGAGCGCGTCGTAGCCGAGATCGTCACGCTGCGCGGCCGTCTCGACGCCGTCTTCAACGTGGCGGGGGCGTTCCGCGGCGGCGCGCGGGTCGAGGAGACAAAGCTCGACGACTGGAAGCTCCTCTTCGACGCCAACCTCCATTCGACGCTGAACGTCTGCCGCGCGGCTGTACCGGTGATGCGTCGCCAGGGGGGCGGTGCGATCGTCAACGTCGGCTCGCGCGCCTCCTTGGCGGGGGATGCCGGCGTGGCCGCCTACAGCGTCGCGAAGAGCGCCGTGCTGCGCCTGACCGAAGCGCTCGCCGCGGAGGGGAAGCGCGACGGCGTGCGCGTCAACTGCGTCCTGCCGGGCACGATCGACACGCCGGCGAATCGGGCCGCGATGCCGGGGGCCGACACCTCGACCTGGGTCGAGCTCGACGCCCTCCTCGACGCGATGCTCTTTCTCGTCTCGCCCGGGGCACGGGCGATCCACGGTGTTGCGCTGCCAGTCTTCGGCCTCGGCTGAGAGAGTGCAATCCTTGCGATCTTTCCCAGGTCGAGGTCCTTCGCTGTCGCTCAGGACGACAGCGTCCGGCGTGTCATCCTGAACGAAGTGAAGGATCTGGATGCTCGCACACCGAACGAGAGCTCATGCAAACGGAAAGGAGGCGTTGCGATGATCCATCGTCCCTTGCTCGTCACCCTCGCGGCGCTCTTCACGGCCGCTCCGCTCCTGGCGTTGTCGCCGATCAACAAGACGCTCTTCGGCGGCGTGGCGATCGACGGCTACGATCCGGTCGCCTACTTCACGGTCGGCAAACCGGTCGAGGGGCGGAAGGAGTTCGCACACCCGTGGAACGGGGCCACTTGGCGTTTCAGCTCGGCCGCGAACCGCGAGCTCTTCGCCGGCGAGCCGGCGAAGTACGCTCCCCAGTACGGCGGCTACTGCGCCTACGCCGTGGCGCGCGGCACGACCGCGGACATCGAGCCCGAGATGTGGACGATCCGCGACGGCAAGCTCTACCTCAACTACGATGCCGAGATTCAATCCAAGTGGTTGCAGGATCCGGCCGGCTACATCGCCAAGGCCGACGTCGCCTGGCCGAAGCTCCTCGCTGAGTAGCGGGCACGATGTGGCAGCGAGGCTGCGCGGTGCTCTCACATTGCGAGGCCGGCCCCACGAGTGGGGCCCCAACCTCGCAACATGAGAGCCCCGCTTGCCGAGACGCGGGTGCTGAAACAGCCAGCTGCCGAAACGCATCGGAGGGTCAGATCGAACCGGTCGAGGCGTAAGGAGATCCGACGATGAGCGGAGAGCTGTCGAAAGTCGAACTACGAATCAGCTGGGTGCTGCAGATCGTCGTGGCGGCGATCCTCGGGCAGACGCTCTTCTTCAAGTTCACTGCCGCGCCGGAGTCGGTCTACATCTTCACGACGCTCGGCATGGAGCCGTGGGGTCGCATCGGCTCGGGAGTCGCCGAGCTGGTGGCGGCGATTCTCCTCCTGGTGCCGGCGACGCCCGCCCTGGGCGCCCTCTTCGCGCTCGGCGTCATCACCGGCGCGCTCGGCGCGCACGTGACGAAGCTCGGTATCGAGGTGCAGGGCGACGGCGGGCTGCTCTTCGTCCTGGCCTGCGTCGTCTTCGCCGGTGCCGCGGTCATCCTCTGGATCCGGCGGCGCGAGCTGCCCATCGTCGGCGCGCGCCTCGGCTGAGGACTACCGCCGCAGACGAATCATCAACTGACGCCCCTGCGCCTCGACCCCTTCGAGGCGGACGGCGCTGCCAGCGAGATCGAGCACCACGTGCAGCTCGTTGCCGGTCGGCTTCTCGTGGAAGCCGGTGCGTACCTGCGCCAACTCGGGAGTGCCAGCGGCCATCACCGTTTTGCCGTAGCCCTCGGCGACCTGGTAGAGGCGCAGCAGGACGCGCGGATTGTCGTCGCGGATCTCGTTCCAACGAAAGCTGCCGGTCGGGAAGTCGCCGTTGCCGGTCAGGACGACGACCGTCAGATCGCCGCTCTCCTCCCAGTCGATCGAGAGCAGCCGATCGGCGCGCTTTCCGACCGCCGGTGCGGTCGTCGCCGTCGCCGGGGGAGACGCGGAGATCGTGGCCGGCGCGGTTTCGGTCGCGGGCACGACGATCAGTTCGGATCGACTCTCCCCCACCACTACGTCTGGCTGTGCCCCCAGTTGTATTGGGGGGGGCGCAGCCCCCAAAACCTCTAGGCTCTCGCTCGGCAGCGGTTCAGGGGCCACGCTCTCCTCGGCGCCCACCGCTTCGGCGAGCGAGCTGTCGGCGCCGGGCGTCGGCGAAAGCGGGGGTACTTCGGGCGGCGGCGGGCTCCAGGCAGTCGCGGGTGCAGCGGTCTCGGGCTCGTCGCGCAGACTGCCCGGGCCGAGGAGGAACCACCAGGCCGCGAAGCCGACGAGGGATACCCCGACGGCGATCGCAATCGCGGGGAGTGGGTTCCGCTTCTCGCGTCGACCGGCGGCAGCGCGATAGACCGAAGGTACCTCTTGGGGCGGGATGGCGGGAGCAAACAGACTCTCGTTCGGATCGGTTTCGGAAAACGCAGCGCTCGAGTCGTCGTTGTCGAAGAGCCGGAACGGCTGCGAAGCGCCGCCCGGCGGAGCGCTCGGAGTCGCCGCGGGAGTCTCCGCTGGTGAGGCCTTCGTCTCCGCGGCGGCGACCTCTGGCTCGTGCACGAGATCGAGCGGCGACTGCATCCGCGTCGTCGCGACCAGCTCGTCGATGTCGGGGTGCTCGGAGACCTCGTCGCCCAGCTGGGACTCGAGAAAGGTGAAGAGCTCCTCGGCCAGATGCTGCCGCGACAGCGAGTCGATCTCGGTGAATTGGATGCCGACACCCGCCGGCCGCCCCGGGCCGTCGTACTTGTCGCGCAGCCAGGCGACGACGCCAGCGCCCTGCACCGGCTTGCGCTCCTCGCCGACAGTGAGCTCGAAGACCAGCCGGGTGCCGAGCTCGGGCGGATCGGGGTGCTTGACGTACATCCCGGTCGCCGAGACGTTGGCGGCGAAGCCGTTCTGGTAGGCGACAGTGCCCTCGAAGTGGAGGCGCACGACCGCGTCGAGCGGCATGCGCGTCGAGCGGTGGAAATCCGAGAGGCCGAAGCCCGGCTCCACCACCTCTTCGTCCGAATCCGAGCTCACGTCGCGACTTTCTCCCAGTCGGCCTCGTCGGCGTCGAGCGCGATCGACAAGCCACCGGTGGCGCCGGCGAATACGGGATCCTCGACCATCGAGACCTTGCCGCCGCCGAGCTGAGACAACGCCTTCTCGAGCTCGGCGGTGAGGCCGCGGATCTTGGCGCCGCGCCCGGAGAGGATGACGCTCTTGCGCACCCGCTCCTGGTATTCCGGCTCGACCGCCGCGAGCAGATCGATCATCGTCTCGGTGAACGGCGCCAAGAGGCTCTCGCACGCGGCCTTGAGCTCGTCGGTGATGTCGAGCGGCTGCGCCTTGCCGTGGACCGGCGCCTGCACCACGATCTTTCCGGGGCTGGGCCCGACGAAGCCGTGCTGCTCTTTCCAACCGCGCACCATGTGCACCGAGAACTGGACTTCGGGATGCCGTTCGGCGATCAGCTTGGCCAGCAAGTCGTCGACCGAGTCGCCCGCCTTGGTCAGCGTGCGCTGGTCCTCTTCGGTCGGATAGCGCCCCTTCATGACGCAGAAATCGGTGGTCCCGGCGCCGACGTCGACGATCATCGTGTGGAGCAGCGCCTCGACGCCGTAGGCGACGGCGAACGGCTCCGAGACGATCATCAGGCTGTCGACCATGCCGCGCATCACCTGCCGCAGCTGCTGCTTGTTGACCCGTAGCGTCTCGGCCGGCACGCCGACCACGGCGCGCACGTGCTGCTCCTTGTTGCCGTTGGTCGCCAGGCCGATCAGATGCCCGAGAATCTCCTTGACTGCCGCGACGTCCTTCTCGGAGCCCTCCTTGATCAGCCCCTGTTCGAGCGGCCGGTGGAGATCGAGCAGGCTGCGGTTCTCGAGCGCCTCGGAGCCGATCAGGACCGCTTTCTTGATGACCTTCCTGGCCACCATGTCGACCGGCCAGCCGACGTAGCTGTCGACTACGTGGCGGGCGTCTTGGGAGGTGGCGATCGCGCTCTGGGAAGTGCCGAGATCGATGCCGACCGACAACAGCTTCTCTTTCGCGCTCATCGAGCCTCCGTCCGGGTCGCGGGCGTCGCGACGGAATCGGAGTATGCCCGAATTCCGTCGAAAAGGGCGCCAGCGATCCGCTCCCGATAGTCGGGCTGGCCGAGTAGTTTCGCCTCTTCGGCGTTCGACAGGCAAGCGACTTCCGCCAGGATAGCCGGCATCTCGGTGGTTACCAGGACCAGGAAGGGCGCCGACTTGACGCCGCGATCGGCGACCTCGGGCGAGACCTCGCGGATTGAGCTCACCAGCCGCTCCTGCACGCGCTCGGCGAGGGCGCGCGACTGCTCCTGGCGCAGGTCGGCGTAGATCGAGTCGAGCAGGCGGCGCACGTCGGCGATCGCGTAGCCCGACTCGCGGTTCTCGGTGCTCGCCAGCTCGGTGACGTACGGGTCGTCCGAGGGACCGAGGTAGTAGGTTTCGATGCCGCGGTTAGCGCGGCCGTCCTCGAACCAGTTGACGTGGATCGACAGAAAGAGATCGGCCGCACGGTCGTTGGCGAGGCGCGACCGCTCGCGCAGCAGAAGGCGCGCGTCCCCTTCGCGCGTCATCACGGTCTCGAAGCCGGCGGAGCGCAGCCGACGGCCGAGCCGATCGGCGATGTCGAGAGTCAGCTCCTTCTCGGTCAGCCCGGAGGTGGTGCGGGTGCCGAGATCGCTGCCGCCGTGGCCCGGGTCGAGCACCACGCGGCGGACGGCGACCGGGAAGACTTGGCTCGAGATGCGCGCCGGCGGCTCGCTCGCCGGTCGGGCGGCGACCAGCATCGGCTCGGCGGGGCGAGCGCCGACGGCACTCGGCAGCGGCGCCGCGGCCGGCGAAGAGGTGGACAGCCAGAGCGCCAGGCCGGCGACGCCGAGCGCCGCGACAGCGCCGACGATCGTCCATGGGATCGGCGGGCGACGGTGGAGATCGCCGCGCGGTACGTTCTGGATTGCGCGTAGGTTGTCGTCGATAGCGCCGCGCAGGAGGCGTCGCCTGAGCCGTGAGCTGCCGGCCGGAACGCGGGCCTCGGAGTCGGGCGCCATGTCACCAACGGGGCGCGAGCGTGCTCAGTCCTTCGAGCGCTCGAACGCGGCCGCGATCGCCCCCATCCCGGCGGACTTTCGGCTCTGCCTCACGTACGACTGATAGTCAGACTTCGAGCCCTCGAGGGTCTTGTCGACGCGGGTCAACGAGATCCTGCGCTTGCGTGGGTCGACCTCGGAGACCTTGAGCTTGACGCTGCCTCCCACCCGGTACGCTTTGGCGACCCTGGCGCCGCGCGGCAGTCCCATCTCCGCGGTGGGCAAGAGCGCAGTCACTCCGGGTTCCAGGATCACGAAGGCGCCGAACGGCGCCAGCTTCTCGACAGTGCCGGTGACGACAGCGCCTTCGGGATACTTCTTGCCGGCCTCCTGCCACGGGTCGCCGGTTGGAACCTCGCGCAGCGCGAGCGAAATCCGTCGGCGGGCGAGATCGAGCTCGCGGACCCAACCTTCGAGCGTCGCTCCGGGGGCCAGCGACGGATCGGACTCCTTCATTCCGGGGCCGAGCTGGGTCGGGTGGAGAAGCCCTTCGACGCCCGGAGCGAGCTCGACGAACCAACCGAAGTCGCTCTTCTTGACGATCGTGCCGCTGAACTTGCCGCCCGCCGGCCAGCGCTCGGCGGCGTCGCTCCACGGATCGGGTTCGAGCGCTCGCAGCGAGAGCGAGACGCGCTCCCCTTTACCCGCCAGCTTGATGACTTTGACCGCGATCTCCTGGCCGACCTCGAGAACCTCCTTGGGGTGACCGACGCGCTTGAGGCTGAGCTCGGAGACGTGAAGCAGCCCTTCGACGCCGCCCAAGTCGACGAAGGCGCCGAAGTCGAGGAGCGAGACGACTTTGCCCGAGAGCACGGCGCCCAACTGGATCTTCTGCTTGGCCTCTTCGGCTTTATGGCGCCGCTCGTCGAGCAGCACGGCGGCGTGCGAGAGCACCAGTCGTCGCCCCTTCTCCTCGACGCGCAGGACGCGGAAGAGGAGCTCCTGGTCGAGATAGTGCGCCGGCTCGTGCGGAGAGCCGAGCTCCATCGACGACTTCGGACAAAACGACGAGATGCCGTCGACGACGACGTGAAAGCCGCCGGCGTTCCAACCGATCACTTTGCCGCCGACCGGCAGCTCGCTGGCGACCGCGGCGCGTACGGTCTCGCTCGGAATTGCCGCCAACTCCTCGGGCGAAGGACGCACGAACTCCTCGCTGCGCGAGACGCGCTGCGGTTTGGCGCGGCGCGGTCCCGGTTTCGCGGCGCGTTGCTTGGGCTTCGCGTCGGGCTTGCTCGGAGGGGTCGCCTGTTCAGCCGCTGCGCCGACCGGTTCTGCGTTGGCGGCCGCCGGCTCCGGCGTGGCACTGAGCGGCTCGGCTCCTTCGCCGACAGGCTCCGCCGCTGCTGCGGGGGGCGTGGTGATTTCGGACTCGCTCATGGCCAGCTCCATCGGTTCCGGGCGGAGGCTCTGCGGCGCGGCCTTGCGAGCGGCCGGAAGGCGGAAGGATAGCGCAGCCGGCGGGGCGCCGTCGACTCGGGGGGAGAGGGAGAGTGCGGCAAGGCGCTCCGTCGAGATCTTTCGCTCGCGCTCAGGAAGACAAGAGCTGCGCTCAGGATGACAGCGGGGAATTCGCTCAGGTTGACGGCTTGGATATATAGTTGCCATATGCCAGCTACGAAGACCACCGTCTATCTCGACGAGGCCGAATATCGCAAGCTCCAGCGCCTGGCAAAGCGCCAACAGCGGCCGGCCGCGGAGCTGATTCGCGAGGCGGTGAGCGAGTACGCGGCGCGTGAGGCGCCGCGCGCGCTCCCCAAGAGCCTCGGTGCCGGCGCGAGCGGCCGCGGCGATCTCTCTGAGCGTAGCGAGGAACTGCTGGTCGGGTTCGGTCGCCGCCGTTGATCGTCGCCGATACCAGTGCTGTCGTCGCCCTGGTCGACTCCGACGATCGCCATCACGTGCCGCTGCGCGAGATCTACGAGCACGACCCCGACGCCTGGATCTTGCCGTGGGCGATTCTGCCGGAGGCCGACTATCTCTTGGCCACCCACGTCGGCGAGCGCGCCGCGTCGACGTTTCTCGCCGATCTGGCGCTGGGGCGGTTCGCGGTCGAGTGGGGGAGCGAGAGCGACCTGGTTCGGGCCCACGAGCTGACGCGCCGTCATCGTGCTCTGCGTCTCGGCCTGGTCGACGCGGTCGTGCTAGCGATCGCCGAGCGGACTCGCGCCGCCGCCATCGCCACTCTCGACCTGCGCCACTTCGGCGCCGTGACGCTCGCCCACCGTCCGCGGCTCTTGCCGCGCGATCGCTAGGCGCGGGCGCGGACTCTCTCCCCGATGCGCATCGCGGCCTTCGTCTCCCCGCACGGCTTCGGCCACGCGGCGCGGAGCTGCGCGCTCTATGCCGCGCTCGCCGAGGCGGTGCGCCAGCTCGAGCTGACGATTTACAGCTCGGTGCCGCACTGGTTCTTCGCCGAGTCGCTCGACTTCCCGTTCTCCTATCGCGAGCTCGCCTGCGACGTCGGCCTGGTGCAGCGGAGCGCGGTCGAGGAGGACCTTTCCGCTACCGTCCATAGCCTCGATTCATTCTGGGCACAGGCAGAAGGCTTCTATAGATGGGAACTGCAAGAGGAGCTCCGCGCCTCCGGAGCGGTCGCGGTCGTGTGCGACATCGCTCCGCTTGGTCTGCTCGCTGCCCGCGACGCCGGCCTACCCTCGGTCTTGATCGAGAACTTCACCTGGGACTGGATCTACGAGCCGCTGGTCGCGGCGGAGCTGCGCTTCGAGCCGTGGGTCGTGCGGATGCGCGAGCTCTTCGCGTTGGCCGATCTTCGG
>CAZPYU010000105.1:0-4953 GCA_964590905.1 uncultured Thermoanaerobaculia bacterium | reverse complement strand
GAGCGGATCCCCTCGACGCGGCTGGTCTGGGCGATGCGCGGCGCTGCTTCCTTCGTGGTCCACGACGACGACCCGCTCCCCGAGCGCGCCGCGTTGAGCCGCCGCGCGGGTGAGCTGGTCGCCGGAGCCTCGCCGGCGGTTGTCGTGCGCGCCGGTGTTGTGGTCGATCGACTCGAGCCGGTAGGCGAAAGAATCGCCGTCGAGTTGCGCGCCACCGCGGGCGACGAGCACGAGCGGGTCGAGCGGGTGGTGGTCGACGAGATCGTCGCGGCGACCGGCAGCGTCGGCGACCGCTCGCTCTACGGCGAGCTCCAGGTGCACGAGTGCTACGCCACCGGCGCGCCGATGCAGCTCGCGGCGGCGCTCCTCGCGGCAGGCGGCGCGCCCGGCGACTGCCTCGCCCAAACCAGCCACGGCATCGACGCCCTGCGCAGCCCCGAGCCCAACTTCTTCGTCCTCGGTGCCAAGTCGTACGGCCGCAACTCGACCTTCCTCTTGCGCGTCGGCTGGCAGCAAGTCGACGAGCTGTTCGCGGCGCTCGCGGGAGGGCCTAGCTGAAGAGAGCTGCCACGCGAGCCTGGACAGATTCGGCTTCGCTTCTCGGGTCTGGCGCGTTGCGAATCGGCCGGCCAACGACGATGTAGTCGGCACCGTTCCGGAAAGCTTGCTCGACATCCACGGTCCGCTTTTGATCGTCTTCGCGGTTGAATCCGGGCCGAATTCCGGGCATGACGATCACCAAGCGGTCTCCGTACGCGTTGCGAAGAGCTTCGGCTTCCAAGCCCGAAGAGATCACCCCCGCGCAGCCCAGATCGAGTGCGCGTCGGGCGCGGGATAGAACAACGTCTGCGATGGACGCCTGGAAACCAAGGGCCTGCATGTCGTCCTGATCGAGGCTCGTCAAGACCGTCACGGCAAGAATCTCGGCGCCATTCTTGTTAGCGACCGCGGCACGAAGGATGTCGTCGTTGCCGCCATGAACGGACGCGAACTGGATCTGGTGCTGACAGAGCTGGCGGACGGAGTTGCCAACGGTCTGGCTGATATCCCAGAACTTCAAGTCCGCGAAGATCTTCTTCCGGCGCGCCACCAACTCATCGATGAGCTTGAAGTAACCATCAGCCATGAAGAGCTCGAGGCCGAGCTTGTAGAAGAGCACGGAGTCGCCGAGCTGATCGACGAGGTCGAGCGCTTGGTCCTTATCCGGGAGATCCAAAGCGACGATCAGCCGCTCACGAACAGGAATGTCCGTCACTTCCCGCGCCTCGGCCAGCACGGTGCACTTTCATCGGATTCGAACCGCATTCCCACCATCCGCTGGTCGCCAATCCTCGCGACTCAACCCCCACTCTAATGGCCGGGGTTGCGTGGCGCAACGGGCGCGTCGGCTGCAACGAAGGCTGGGGTCCGACGCAGACCTTGGTCGGTCGGGGCGGAGCGAGCGCGCTCGCCGGTTCCTTCCGCTGAGGTGGAAAGCGCGACAGAATCCTCCCCGAATCGGGGATCGGCGACATGGCGCTCAAAGACGTGCTCGTCAAGCTGAAGTTGGTCGAGATGGAGGGGGTTCCGCGCGCGGCGACGCGGGCCGGCGGCGACTCGCCCGAGCTCGCCGAGCTCCTCGCCCGGGTGCCGCCGCCGGCGCCGATCGACGAGCGCAAGCTCGCCGCGGCTTCGGCGGGTCGGAGGAGCGCCCATGTTCCGGCCGCCGCCGCACCGTCGATGCCGGCGACGACCGCCGAGCCGACCCTCGACATCCCCGACTTCGCCGATATCTACCGCGCCGCCGGCATCGTCGATGCGGCGCACGGCTTCACCGCCTTCAAGGTGCTCGAGATCTTGGCCGCGCCGGCCTTGGCGGCGCTCGACGGGCGCGCCAAAGCGTCGGCGCTCGCCGCATTCCTCAAGATGAATCCCGCCGGTGCGGTGCCGATTGCCGACGTCCTCGAGGATGCGGTGCGCCGCGACCAAGCGCTCGATCAGTTCGAGAAGTTCCTGCAGGCGAAGCTCACCGAGCGCGCCGCGGCGGCCGACCGCGACTGCGCCCGCCTGCAGGCCGAGCTCGACGAGCTGACGCGCCAGAACCGCGAGCTCATGGCGTCTCAGCGCGGCGCCGTCGACGCGGCGCGCCAGCGCTTCGACGATTGGCGCCAGCGGAAGCGCCTCGAGGAGCGGCGTTTGTCCGACGCGGTGGCGCCGTTTGTCGAAAGTAACCCGATTACGAGCTCGCCAATTACGAGCTCGCCGATCACGAGCGAGCGCTGAGCTACCGCTCGTCAGCTGCCCAGACCTCTCAACCGGAGATCCGACAATGTTCCAACGTTTGATGCGCGTGCTGAAGAGCTGGATGGGCTTCTTCATCTCCTTCGCCGAAGACCCGGAGGTGATGCTCCAGGAATCGATCGAGGAGATGCGCAACACCCTGCCGCGGCTGAACCAGATCCTGGTGACCACCCGCGCCACTGAGATCCGGCTGCAGCAGGGGCGCGACGAGCTGGTCAAGCGGGAGAAGTCGCTCATCGCTTCGATCCAAGTCGCGCTCAAGGAGGGCAGCCCGGAGGCGAGGAAGATCGCCGAGTCCGACGCCATGGCGCTGCAGCAGGTGCGTCAGGAGCTGGCGGCGACGCTCGAACAGCTCGAAACGGCCAGCAGCGCCTTCTCGAACGCGCAGCTCTCGGTCTCGGACATCAAGGACAGGCTGCGCCAGAAGATCGAGCAGTGCCGGCGCGCCATCGCCGAGTCGAAGAAGGCCGAGGTGATGAAGTCGGCGGCCAACGCCCTCGCCGAGCTCGACACCTACGGCACCGCGGCGACCGCTGACAAGTACCTCGAGGAGATCCAGCAGAAGGTCGCCGAGTCGAAGGCTGCGGTCGAGGTCGCCACCGGCGGGCTCGACACCGAGCGGATCAAGCTCGAGCGCAAGGCGCGCGAGCTGCAGGCGGCCTCGATCTTGACCGAGTTCGAGATCGAGCTGGGGCTGAAGCAGCCCGACGCGGTGCGGGAAGCGGCGCCGTTCCCGAAGTCGGCGGAGGCGGCTCCCATCTCGGCGGCGCCGCAGGCCGAGGCGCAGAAGCCGTAGCCGGAGCCGACACGTGGGGTTTCTCGAGCGCCATCCGGTCCTGAAGAAGACGATCGCCAACCAGTATCAGGCGATCCTCGCCGCCGGCGCGGTCGGCTTCTCGATTCTGCTCGCCAATCCGCTGCCGCTGCTGCTCTTGGTCGGCGGCGAGCTGATGGCGTTCCCGTTCGTCTTCGAGCGGTTGCGGCGACGGATCGAGATCGAGAAGAAGTTCGCCGAGCGGCAGGCCGTCGAGATGTCGCGCGACGAGCGGATGCGCACGCTGTCGAAGGCGGCGCGGCTGCGCGTCGAGCGGATGCGCGAGCTCTGCGAGAAGATCCAGGAGAACTATCGCGGCCTGTCGCCGGCGAGCCAGGGGATCCTGGCCGACCAGCGCGCCAAGTTCGAGGCGATCGTCGATTCGTTCACCAAGCGGCTCTGGATCGCCGAGCGCTACGGCGAGCTGGCGGGGGCGACCGACCCCGAGGTCCTGAGCCGCGAGATCGCCCAGCTGGAACGGTCGCGCGCCGAAGAGGGCCTGGCACCGCGCGTGCGCGAGGCGCTCGACAAGAACCTCGAGATCAAGCGCCAGCTCGTCGAGGCGCTCGACAAGAACGAGGCGAGCCGAATCGCGCTCAGCGCCGAGATGGACTCGCTCGAGGCGCTGCTCCAACTGCTGCTGCAGAAGTCGGTGGCCGCCACCGACGCCACCGCCTTTACGGCCGAGATCGACGACGCCTTGGCCCAAGTCGAGGCGGACACGGCATCCGTCGAGGAGATGGAGCGGATGCTCGGCGCCATCCCCGAGCTTTCCTCTTCGTCCCGTGCCGGAACCGTGCCGCGGCTCGAAGAGGCGTCGGCGCGCGCTGTCGAGCGGCTGGGCGAGCGCGCCCGCCAGCGAACCCGCGGCTGATCGCGAGCGCCCTTCCGTGGCCGACTTTCTCTCCGCGCTTCCGCTCTGGGCGCAGCAGTTGGCGCGCTCGGTGCGCGCCAAGCAGGCCAACACCTTCGTCTTGCACGGCGTGACGGCCGATCTGGTGCCGGTCAAGTCTGGCAGCGCCGTCGACTTCCACCAGCTCGACGACTTCCTCCCCCGCCAGCTCTTCGCGGGCTGGGCAGCGGTGCTCACCTTCAACCGCGCCGAGGGGATCGGCTTCTCGAGCCCGGAGGCGCGCCAGCAGTTTCTGACCCGGCTCGCCGCCTACGACGCAGTGCACGGCACGCGCTGGGCCGAGGGGTTGCCGCGCGACGCCGCCAACGCCTTCGCTCTCCTCGACTCCTACTTCCGGCACTGCGCCACGCTTTCGCCGGCGCGCCCGGTGGTGCTGCTCCTTCCTTTCGCCGAAACCTTGGTGCCCAACGCCGAGGCGGCGCATCGCACCCCGGAAGATCGCGCCGTCCTCGTCTATCTGCGCAAGTGGGCGCAAGACCCGGTGCTGTTGGCCAAGAACATGGTGGTGGTGCTGGTCACCGAGAGCTTGGCCGAGCTCGATCCGAAGCTGTTGCGCGCCGCGGCGACGCACGAGATCGAGATCCCGCGCCCCGACGCCGCCGAGCGGCTCGACTTCCTCGCCTCCCTGCGCCCGCCCGACTGGTACAGCGCACGTTCGGACCTCGACGCCGCGACCATCGCGCGGAACGCCGCCGGCATGACGCGCGGGCAGCTGGCGCAGCTCGTCGACGGCGCCGACGCCAACGAGGAGCGGCTGACCGTCGAGCTGGTGCGCCGGGTGAAGAAAGAGGTGCTCGAGAGCGAGGGGTTGGGGCTCCTCGAGTACGTCGAGCCGAAGTACGGCCTCGACATGGTGGCCGGCATGCCGGCGGTCAAAGAGCGCCTGCGGCGCGCCGCGCGCGCCATCGCGCGCGGCAATCCGTCGGCGGTGCCGATGGGCTATCTC
>CAZPYU010000104.1:0-15841 GCA_964590905.1 uncultured Thermoanaerobaculia bacterium | reverse complement strand
ATCCCTCAGCTCGGAGCGCTCGGCTCTCCCGGATGCGCTCCGCGCCCGAGCTGCACGAACTCGAAGCCGAAGCGCCCCTTGACGCACAGGTTTCCCTGCGTCACCGCGTTCTCGAACGGCGAGGTGGTCTTGACGATGCGTTCGTCCTGCACGTGGACGGTCAGCGTGCAGCCGACGCCGCAGTAGCCGCAGATCGTGTCGGTCTGGGTCTGCGCCGCTTCGTTCCACGCTCCTTTTTGCCGCAGGTCGAACTCGGGCTTGGCCATGAGCGCGCCGGTCGGGCAGACGGCGATGCAGTTGCCGCAGTAGACGCAGGCGGAATCGGGAAGCGGCACGTCGCGCTCGGTCGAGATGTGAGCCTCGAAGCCGCGCCCGGCGACCGCGATGGCGAAGGTGAATTGGGCGTCGACGCCGCACGCTTCGACGCACTTGTAGCAAAGCACGCACTTGCCGTAGTCGCGCACGTAGAGCTCGTTGTCGAACTTCACCGGCTGCGCCACCGTCGCCTTGCCCGGTGCGCTGCCGAAGCGCGACGGGTCGGCGCCGTAGCGCGCCATCGTCTCGGCTAGGCCTGGCGCGGTCGAGAGATCGACCGACGAGCCGAGCAGCTCGTAGACCACCTTGCGCGCCAGCCGCACTCGGTCTGAGTCGGTCTGGATCTTCATCCCCGGCTCGGCGCGGCGTGAGCAGGCGGGAGCCAAGACGCGCGCCCCTTCGACCTCGACCATGCAGACCCGGCAGGCGTTGACCGGCGTCAGCGTCTCGAGGAAGCAGAGCGTCGGCACTTCGACGCCGAGTGCCTTGCAAGCGTCGAGAAGGGTCGCGCCGACTTCGACCTCGACCGGCCGGCCGTCGATCTCGAGCGCGATCCTCTCGCGCTCGATTCGGGGCGGCGCCTCCGGAACCCGCGGCGAGCGCGGCTGCGGAGTGAACCAGATCGCGTCGGTGGTCACCCTGCGACTCTACTTCAGGCCGCGATGCACGAATCCGGTGCGTTGCCCACCACCCGACGGCGGATTGACGACCGCCCGGCGCGAGTGTAAAGGTGGAGCTGAAACCACGGGAGTGCGCCATGGATCCGATCGGGACGGTTCTCTGTCCAGTCGATTTCTCGGACGCGACCGAACGCCAGCTCACCTTCGCGATCGATCTCTGCCGACTCTTCGGCGCCCGGCTCGTGCTCCACCACAATCTCGAAGAGATGCCGCCCGGTGCGGCGGTCGGCTGGATGTACGCCGAGGCGCATCACGGCCCGCCGTCGGAGGAGGCCGCCGAGGAGCGTCTGAATCGACTGCTCGGCGAGGTCCCCGAAGGGATCGTCCGCGAGGGCCGCATCACTCACGGGTTGCCGACGCGCTCGATCCTCATCTTGAGCGAGATGGTGGGCGCCGACCTCGTGGTCCTGACAGCTCACGACACGCATCGCGAGGATCACGGCTCGGTGACCGAGCAGCTGCTCGAGCGCGCCCTCGCTGGGGTGCTGGTGCTGCACGAGGCGAGTGTCGATCACGCGGTGCCGCGCTTCGGCGACCCGGGAAACGAGCCGCAGACGGTGCTCGTTCCGACGAGCTTCTCGGTCGAGTCGAAGCCGGCGGTGGGGCTCGCTTTCGACCTGGCGCGCCGTCTGCCGCTGGCGCTTCGGCTCCTGCACATCGAGCCGGCCCGCGTCGCGGCCGGCGACTCCGGGCGCGAGCTCGAAGAGAAGATCCTCCTGCGGCTCGCCTCACTGGTTCCTGAGGAGCTCAGCGACCGCACCGAGCTCGAGATCGCCTACGGCGATCCGTCGCACGAGATCGCGGCGGTCGCCGAGCGGGCGCGCGCCACGCTCATCGTCATGGGCGAGCACACGCGGGCGCCGCTCAAACGCTGGTTCCATCGCGACACCTCGCGCGCCGTCCTCCACCACGCCCACTGTCCGGTCTGGTATGTCCCCGCCGCGGCGGCGCGGTAACGGAGAAGAGGCTCACCTTCTTCCCGAGCCAAACTCGAGAAGCAGAGGACGCGACCTGAATCGGGCTCGTAACCGGCTCGCCGAGATCGGGTCTACCCCGGCCAGAGGGTAACCACGAGGTCTTCGATGCGATCGAACTCGCGCCGGTTCGCGGTGAGAACTGCGAGGTCGTGAGTGAGCGCGGTAGCGGCGATCCAGAGATCGTGGCCGCCGATCAGTTCACCTCGGCTCGCGAGATCAGCCCAGATGCGGGCGTGAGTTCGAGCGACTTGGAGATCGGCCGCCAGAACCGGCACGACAGCGAGAATGTCCTCAACGAAGCGCTCTCGGCGCGCACGCTGCGCGGCGGTGCGGGCGCGATGAACGCCGTGGAGCAGCTCGGAGGCGGTGATCGCCGAGAGATGGACCGTCTCGTCGCCGAGGGCGTCATTGATCGAGGTCGTCGGCGACTGCCGGCGCTCGACGGCGATCAGGACGCTGGTGTCGATCAGGAGGCCCAGGGGTCGCGCTCGAGTCGCGGCTGAGCCGCTTGAATCCGTTCGAGATCGTTCGCCAGCTCGGAATCGCCCCTCCGGCTTCTCCGCAGCTTCGCGAGCAGCTCTCGCAGGTGCGGGGCGGGGCCCGGCACTGCGCTCAACCGCGCCACGGCTTCGCCGCCGCGAACGATCAGCAGCTCCTCGCCACGGTAGCGGACCCGGTTGAGCATCTCGGAGAAGCTGCGCGCTGCCTCCGTTGCGGTGATCGTCGCCATCGCCCCCACTTCATCAGATAATCAGATTTAGGTCAACCGGGGCTGCCTGGAAGGGGTCGCTTCGAGTCACCCGGGCTCCGGAAACGGATCGAAGCGCGTCAGGCCGGACTCGATCGCCGTGGAGGCGGTCTGGCCGAGGCCGCAGATCGAGGCGTCGCGCATCGCCTGGGCGAGCTCGCGGAGGAGCGCCAGCTCGGTCGGGCGGTCTCCTATCGGCGTGCGGCGTCGCAGGCGATGGAGAAGCTCCTCCTGCCGCACGGTACCGACGCGGCAGGGGACGCACTGGCCGCACGACTCGTGACGGAAGAACTCGGCGATGCGCAGCAGGGCGTCGCCCAGATCGGCGTTCTCGTCGTAGACCAGGACGACTCCAGAGCCGAGGCTAGCGCCGACGGCGCGCGTGCCTTCGAACGTGAGTGGCGTGTCGAGCGCCTCGGGGCCGACGAAGCTGCCGGCAGCGCCACCAAGCAGGACCGCCTGCAGCGCGAGCCCGTTGCGCACGCCGCCGGCCAGAGCGAGCAGCTCGCCGAGCGTTGTCCCGAAGCGAACCTCGTAGAGGCCCGGGCGCTCGACGTGGCCCGAGACGCAGAAGAGCTTGGGCCCGGCCGAGCCGGCGGTACCGATCCCAGCAAAGGCAGCGCCCCCCCCGAGCACGATCGGTAGGACGTTGGCGAACGTCTCGACGTTGTTGACGACAGTGGGCTGGCCGAACAGACCGACCTCGACAGGAAAGGGCGGCTTCGAACGCGGCTCGCCGCGCTTGCCCTCGATCGAGTTGAAGAGCGCTGTCTCCTCGCCGCAGATGTAGGCGCCGGCGCCGCGCCGGATCTCGAGGTCGAAGGCGAAGCCGGAGGCGAGAATGTCGGCGCCGAGCAGTCCAGCCGCGCGTGCCTGCGCGATGGCGTTGGCGAGCCGTTCGTGTGCCAGCGGATACTCGCCGCGCAGGTAGACGTAGCCTCGCAGGCAGCCGCAAGCATAGGCGGCGATCGCCATCGCTTCGACGAGCGCGAACGGATCCTCCTCCATCAAGATCCGATCCTTGAACGTGCCCGGCTCCGATTCGTCGGCGTTGCAGACCAGCAGGTGGGGCTGTGCCGGTGCGGCCGCTACCGCTTGCCACTTGCGGCCGGTCGGGAAGGCGGCGCCGCCGCGGCCGAGGAGCTTCGATGCGACGATCTCCGCGACGACTCGCTCGGGTCCCAGCGCGAGCGCGCGCTCGAGGGCCCGACAACCACCGCTGGCGCGGTAGGCGTCGAGACTCGTCGGGTCGACGACGCCGACACGCGCTAGGAGGGTGAGCTCGGCGCCGCCGGCCTGCGGCACCGACTCGCGGGCCGCGGCGAGCCGGTGGGCGTCGGGGCGAATGGAGCCAGCGGAGCCAGCAGCCTGCGGCTCTAGGAGCGCGCGGCGGATCTCGATGGCGAGGTGGACGGGAGCGACAGTGCGGGCCGAGGGGCGAGCGCCGGCTGCCACGACCAGTACCGCCGGGGCCCGTTCGCACAGGCCGAGGCAAGGGCTCCGCACCCAGGTTTCGCGGCCGTCGGCCGTCGGCGCGCCGGCGGGGCCGAGCACAGTTTCCAGCTCGGAACAGAGCGCTTCGGCGCCTTGCGCGCGACAGACGAGGTCGTCGCAGATGTGCGCCACGATCGGCGCCCGCGGCTCGGTCGAGAACAGGTGATAGAAGGTGACGACTCCCCACGCTTCGGCGGGAGGGACAGTGAGGCAACGACAGATGTAGTTGAGCGCCCCTTCGCTCACCCAGCCGACGCGATCTTGCACGGTGTGGAGCGCCGGCAAGAGCAGGTGGCGTCGCGCCCGGGCAGCGTGCCCGCCGCGCGCGAAGCGCCCGTCGCGCGCATCGTTGCGTTCACCGCCGGCCCAGCCGGAGTCGGGTCGACCGAGGACGGCGTCGACCGCGGCGCGCTCTTCCGCCGTCGCCTCGACGGCGGAGATTTCGAGATCCATCAGGCCTCGAGGCGCTCGATGCGGATCGCCGAGGCCTTGAACTCGGCGGTGCCGGAGCGCGGGTCGGTGGCGTCGATGGTCAGGAGATTCGTAGCCACCTCCTCCGGAAAGTGGAAGGTCATGAAGGTCAGCCCCGGCCGCAGCGCGCGATCGACGTGGATCGGCGCCTCGACGCTGCCGCGCCGGGAGCGAATCCGCACCAGCTCGCCTTCGCGAAGGCCGAGCCGAGTCGCGTCTTCGGGCGAGATCTCGAGCTGCTCGCCGCGCCGGGTCGGCGAGGCGTAGCTCGCGGTCTGGACGCCGGTGTTGTACTCCTCGAGACGGCGACCGGTGGTCAGGCGGAGCGGATAGTCGTCGTCGAGGCGGTCGACCGGCGGATCGTGCTCGACCACCGAGAACGGCGCTCGCCGGCCGACGACCGGCCGCTCCCAGAGCCGGCTGTGCAGGAAGAGCTCGCCGGGGTGGGTTTCGTCGTAGCACGGCCACTGCAATCCGCTCGCGGCCTCGAGACGCGCGTAGCTCATGCCGGCGTGGACCGGCGACAGCGTACGCAGCTCGTTCCAAACCGCCTCGGCTTCGGGCTCGCCCCAGTCGCGGCCGAGCCGCTGGGCGAGCGCGAACAGGATCGCGAGGTCGTCTCTCGCACCGGCGGGCGGCGGCAGGGCACAGCGCACCCGTTGCACGCGGCGTTCGCTCGAGGTCACGGTCCCTTCCGATTCACACCAGCCGGCGGCGGCGGGCAGCACGACGTCGGCGATCTCGGCGGTCGCGGTCGGCAAGACGTCCTGAACGAGCAGGAAATCGAGCCCTTCGAGCAGGTGCCGCGCCCGCTTCTGGTCGGCCTCCGAGCGCAACGGGTTCTCGCCGATCACGTAGAGCGCGCGCAGCTCGCCGCGCTCCATCGCGTCGAACATCTGCGACAGGTGCCAGCCGCTCTCGGGTGGAATCGTGCAGCCCCAGGCGCGGTCGAACGGCGCGCGCAGCGGCGCGTTCTCGACGTGCTGGAATCCGGGCAGGCGGTCGGGCAGCGCTCCCATGTCGCCGCCGCCCTGGACGTTGTTCTGGCCGCGAAGCGGATTCACGCCGGAGCCGTAGCGGCCAACGTGACCGGTCAGCAGGGAAAGGTTGATCAACGCCACGACGTTGTCGACCGCGTTGTGGTGTTCGGTGATGCCGAGCGTCCAGCAGATCATCGCCCGCGGCGCCCGGGCGAAGGTGTGGGCGATCTCGCGGATCACCTCGGCCGGCACGCCGGACTCACGCTCGCCGCGCTCGAGCGTCCACGACTCGATGCACGCTTTGTACTCCTCGAAGCCGCTGGTGGCGTGCTCGATGAACTCCCGGTTCTCGAGCCCGGCGGCGACGATCTCGCGCGCGACAGAATGGGCGAGAGCGATGTCCGAGCCGACGTCGAGGCCGGCCCACAGATCGGCCCACTGCGCCGAGCTGGTGCGCCGGGGATCGATCACGATCAGCTTCGCTCCGTGCTGGACGCCCTTCAACAGATGATGGAAGAAGATCGGATGCGTTTCGCGCGCGTTCGAGCCCCAGAGGAGGATGCAGCCGGTCTCCTCGATCTCCTGGTAGGAGCTCGTGCCGCCCCCCGCTCCGAACACCGTCGCCAGACCGGCGACGCTGGGCGCGTGTCAGGTGCGGTTACAGCTGTCGATGTTGTTCGAGCCGATGACCGAACGGGCGAACTTTCCGGCCGTGTAGTTCATCTCGTTGGTCGCCTTCGAGCAGCTGAACAGCCCGAAACTGCGCGGTCCGTGGGCGTCGACGACGCCTCGCAGGCCAGCGGCGGCTCGATCCAACGCCTCGTCCCAGCTGGCCGGGCGGAGCGGGTCGCCCCGCCGATCGCGGACAAGTGGCTGCGTTAGACGCGTCTTTCGATTCATGCGCTCTAAGTTAGCATGAGGCCGGTGACGACGACCCTACTTGCCGAAGCCGCGGTGGTGTCTGCGCCGGCGCGCCGGCTCCTCGCCGGCGGGAGCTCCGAAGTGATCGACCGGCTGGCGGTCGAGGCGCCGCTCGAGCTGCGCTTCGACGGACGACCGTTCACTGTCGTCATGCGTACGCCTGGCCACGATTTCGAGCTAGCTCTGGGCTTTCTCTTCTCTGAGGGAATCGTCATCTCGCGCGCCGAGGTGCTGGCGCTCGGTCGGCCGCCGCAACTGCTTGCCGACGACTGCCAGAACGTAGTTGAGATCACTCTCGACGCGGCGCGAGAGCGGCCGACGATCGAACGCACCTTCTACGCTTCGGCGAGCTGCGGTGTCTGCGGCAAGGCGTCGATCGAGCAGCTCGAAGTCAAAGCGGCGAAGGTGACCTCCGATTTCAGCGTCGATCGAACACTTCTCGAGGCTTTCCCCGAGCGGCTGCGGGGCGAACAGCCCGCCTTCGCCGCCACCGGTGGCCTGCACGCCGCGGCGCTGGTGGCGGGCGACGGCACGCTTCTCGCGGTGCGCGAGGACGTCGGACGCCATAACGCGGTCGACAAGCTGATCGGCTGGGCGCTCGAGCAGGGCCGAGTACCGCTCTCGGACGTACTCCTCTTCGTCTCTGGGAGGCTCGGCTTCGAGATCGTCCAGAAAGCGATTGTGGCCGGCGTGCCGCTGATCGGATCGGTCGGAGCTGCGTCGTCACTCGCCGTCGATCTCGCCAAGAGTTTCGGGCTCACGCTCGCCACCTTCGTGCGTCCGGGCTCGATGAATCTGTTCGGCGATCCGGGCCGGGTGACGGCGCAGGCAGCGGTCGTCGCGCCCAGGGCGGAATCGCCATGAAAATCCTCATCTTCGCTACCGGCGGCACCTTCGACAAGGAGTACGACGAGCTCCGCGGCGAGCTCCACTTCCGCCACTCCCACGTCGAGAGGATGCTCGAGCGGGGCCGGTGCCGGCTGGAGGTCGAGTTTCGCACCGTGATGATGATCGATTCGCTCGAGATGACCACGGTGCAGCGCCAGCGCCTCTTGACGCGCTGCCGGCGCGCCAAAGAGGATCGGATCGTCGTCACCCACGGCACCGACACCATGGTCGAGACGGCCGCACTCCTCGCCCGCGGGCTCGAGGGCAAGGGGAAAACCGTCGTGCTGACCGGCGCGATGGTGCCTTTTGCCTTCGGCAGCTCCGACGGGCTGTTCAATCTGGGCAGCGCGCTGTCGTTCGTGCAGGTGCTGCCGGTCGGTGTCTATCTGGCCATGAACGGGCGGGTATTCAGTTGGGACAACTGCCGCAAGAATCGCGAGCTAGGCGTTTTCGAGGAGCTGCCCTAGCCTGTCCCCTGAGCTCGGACTCGACCCCAACGCAGGTGCAGCACCCCCGAAGCTTGGGAAGCGAGCAGATCGAGCGGCAAGTGGCCCTTCCAGCCGGCCCCCGGCTCGACGCCGAGATCGGCTTTGCGTCCGCACTGCTTGACGGCGTAGAGCGCGAGATCGGCGAGGCGAAAGACGTGCTGCCAGTCGATCGGCGCCTTCGAGTCGAACGGATAGGCCGCATAGCCCAACGAAGCGGTGCAACGGATCGGTTCTCGATCCGGGGTGATCCGGTAGGGCGGCGTGGCGATCGCTTCGCGCAGTCGCGCCGCGAAAGACGACCACTCGGCGGCGGGAAGATCGCGTGCCACGACGAGGAACTCCTCGCCCCCCCAGCGCACCGCGATGTCGGAGAGGCGCGTCACTTCGCGCACGCGCTCGGCGGCTTCGATCAGGACCTGATCGCCGATCTCGTGGCCGTAGCGGTCGTTGATGTCCTTGAACAGATCGACGTCCATGAGGAAGAAAACCAGACGCGCCTCGGGTGGGCTCTCTCCAGCCGCCGACTGCCACTCGTGGTCGACGCGTGTCACCTCGGCCGCCAGGAACTCCCAGGCGTAGCGCCGGTTCTTGAGTCCGGTGAGAGGATCGGTGAGCGCGAGTTGGGCAAGCTCCTCGTTCTTCTGCTCCAGCTGCTCGCGACTCGCGGCCAGCTCCTTGGTGCGCGCGGCGACCGCCTCCTCGAGGAGGTGGCGAGCCCGTCGTTCGCGAAAGGAGCGCCAGCGATCGACGAGGATACCCAACAGCGCGGCGGCCGCTAGCGCAGCGAGGCGGGCGAGGGTCGACGCCCACCAGGGGCGGAGGACCGTGAACTGCACCGTCGCCGGCGCACCCCACACTCCTCCGTCGAGCCGCGAGATCACCTCGAAGCGGTGACCGCCGGCCGGGAGCGCGGCGTAGCGCTGGGAACGGCTCTGGGTCTCGACCCAGCTCTCGTCGATGCCGGCCAAGCGGTAGCGAAAGTAGACCTCGCGCGGGGTGCGAAAGGTGCGGGCGTCGTAGACGACCTCGAAGACACCGCGCTCGAACGCTACTTCCGGCGTCGTCGCGGAGTCGAAACGGACGCCGCCGAGCGCCGCCGAGCGGATGCGCGAGGCCAGCGCGGGCTGTGGGCGGAGATCGGCCTCCGAGAGGCGAGCCGCCACGGCGCCGTTCGAAGTGCCGACCCAGATGGTGCCGTCGCGGTCGGCCAGGAACGAGCTCGGGAGAGTCTCCTCGCCGCGCATTCCGTCGGACAGTCCGAAGTTTTCGAAGCGAGCGCCGACGCGCACCGAAATGCCGCGCGTGGTTCCGACCCAGATACGGCCGAGCGCGTCGGAGCGGACGAAGGTGACCTGATCGTGGCGCAGCCCGTTCTCGCGACCGAAGTGTCGAAACTGGAGCGACCCCTCGGCGAAGCGGATCTCCGAGACGCCGTGACTCTCCCGGTAGCCCAGCCAGAGCGTGCCGTCGCCAGCCTGGGCGAGCGAAACGAGGTGATCGTCGAGAAGGCCATCGGCGCGAGTCCAGCGCGTCCACTCGCCTCGCTCGAGCCGCGCCAGCCCGAGTCGCCCCGCCGCCCAGAGCGCGCCGCTGCGATCGAAGAGGAGGTCGGCGAACTGCTCCCGGCTCGGAGCCGTGCTCGCCGTCGAGGCTCCATCACCGTGGGGAACTGTTACCCGCTCGAATCGGAGGGCAGGGGGTCGGCCGAACCCGCTCCAGAGCCCAGCGCCGGTTGCCAGCCAGACGCGGCCGTCCGGACCCACGACGATACGTTCGACGGCGATCTCGCTCGGCAGGGTCTGAACCGCGGTGACGCGGCCGGCGGAGTCGAGGTAAGCGATCTGACTGTCGATGGTCGCGAACCAGAGCCCGCCTTCGCTGTCGGGGGCGAGCGCGGTCACCGGCGTGTCGGAAGCGCCGCGGCCCAGCCCATACACCAGAACTTGGGCGCTCTCGCGATCGACCACGGCGAGCCCCGCCTGGGTCCCGAAGGCGAGTCGGCCGCCGCGCGTTCGGGCGACTGCCAGGACGAGCTCGCTCGGCAGGCCGGTTCGCGTCGTCCAGGCCTCGAAGCGGTCGCGACCGAGCCAGCGGGCGATCCCTTCGTGCGCGCTGCCGATCCAGAGCGATCCTTCGTGATCTTCGACGATCGCTGTCGTCGCTTCGCTCGGAAGGCCAGTCTCGGAGCCGAGCCGTCGCCAACTGGCGCCGTCGCGGTAGAGCAGGCCCGCGCTGCTCGTCGACCAGAGGACGCCGCGCCGATCCTGGAAGAGGCGGCACGGGTCGGAAGCGCGCGGGACGACGTTGTCAACGACGACGGTCCCGTCGTTGGTGTCGAGCCGGACGATCGTCTCGGGCAGGCGGATCCAGAGCACGCCGCGGGCGTCGACGAGCAGCGACCGGAAGGCGAGCGACGGCAAGCCGTGCTCGCGCCCGTAACGCTCCATCTCCTGGCCGTTCCAGCGCACCAGGCCGAACGGGCCGGCGAACCAGAGCTCGCCGGTCGACGGATCGAGAGTCAGCGCCGAGACCGAGTCGGGGGGCGGAATCGCCCAGATCCGAGTGCAGGCGTCGACGGCGCAGCGAAAGGCGCCGCCGACAGTACCGGCGATCAGTTCTCCGTTGCGATCGAGGGTGAGCGCGGCAACCGCTTCACCGGCGGCCTCGCCCGGCAGCGCCAGCTCGTGAAAGCGCTCGCCGTCGAACCACGCTAATCCGCGCGTCGTCCCCGCCCAGAGGACTCCCGCGGCGTCCTGCTCGAGGGTGAGTGCCGCCGGAGAGGGGAGGCCGCGGCCGCGATCGAAGGTCTCGAACTGCTGGCCGTCGAAGCGCACGACCCCCTCCTGGGTTGCGATCCAGAGATCGCCCCAGCGGCTCTCGAGGAGATCGGTGGTGGTCAGGCTTTCGAGCCCCTCCTTGGCGCCGAAGCTCTCGAAAGAGAGCTGTCGCGGACCCAAGGGGAGCGAGCGCTGGGCCTCGAGCGACGCGGCGACGAGCGCGGCGACGAGCGCGGCACGCCACGTCGCTCGGGCGCTAGAAATGAGCATCGGGGCGATTAGGATATCGCGATCATGTTGCCCGGCGGGATCGATCGTTCCCAGGTGATTCTTCCATCTCGGCTGGCTCGCCGAGTGAGCGAGCTCTACCCAGAGCTCACCTTCTCGCAGGCGAAGCGCGCGGTCGAAGAGGGGCGAGTCTCGATCGACGGTGCGATCGTGCAGAGCGCAGGTGCCTCGGTACCGGCGGGCGCGCAGGTGCTCTGGGATCGCAATCGACCGCTCACGCGCAGTTTCCAGAACCTGAGAGTCGAGCTCCTGCATCAGGATCGGGACGTGGCGGTCGCCAACAAGCCGGCCGGCCTGCTGACGGTTCCGACCTCGGACCGCGAGCGCGCGACCCTGATCTCGCGGATCGCGCTTGCCGTCGCCTCTCGTCGCGGCGAGCGACCGTTCGTCGCCGCGGTGCACCGGCTCGACCGCGACACCTCGGGGCTGGTCGTCTTCGCGATCAGTCGACGCGCGCTGGAATCGCTCTCGGCGCAGCTTCGCGATCGCTCGATGACGCGGCTCTACGATGCGGTGGTCGAGGGAGTCGTCGACGTCGAGGCCGGGAGCTTCGACAGCGCGCTGATCGGCGACGGCCTCCGCCGGCGAAGGTGGGTCGTGCGGCCGGGCGAGCACGGCAAGCCGGCAGTGACTCACTGGCGGGTTGTCCGGCGTTTCGCCGAAGCCACCCACGTGCGAGTGGCGCTCGAAACTGGGCGGACGCATCAGATCCGGATCCACTTCGCTGTGGCCGGATTTCCGGTCGTGGGAGATCCGGTTTACCGCGCTGGCCGGGGCGCGCCGATGCGCGTCGACTTCGCTCGCCAGGCGCTGCACGCCGCCGAGCTGCTCTTTCGTCATCCCGCCGACGACCAGGCGATGCGCTTTCGCGTGCCGCTTCCCGAGGACATGGAACGCCTGCTCGCGCGGCTGGCGCGTCAGCGGAGCAAGAGATGAGCGGCCGATGAGCGATCCTCTGTCCGAGCTGCTCGCGGCGGCCACAGCGCGCGGCGAGCGCGTCGCGCTCGCTACCGTCCTCGACGGAGCGCACGCCGGAGCGCGTTTGCTCGTCTGGTCGGCCGGGCACACCTTCGGCGACCTCGGCTGGCCGCGATTGAACCAACGGGTGGCGCTCTACGCCGAACAACTGCTCGACCGCGGCGCGACGACCCCCTCGCTCAAGAAGTTCGACACCCCGGGCGCTCCGCGAGTCGAGATTCGGATCGAATTTCCCGTCGGTAGCCGAGGAGATGCGGACGCGGCCGGGCGCGCGCTAGGCTAGCGCTGACCATCGCAGCGAAGATGAGGCTGCGGCCCCAGTCGTATTGGGGCCTGTGCACCCAGTCTTATTGGGGGACGCGGGAATGAATGGAAGCTCGACCAAGTCGACAGCTGGACCTCTGTTGCTAGGCGTCTTTCTGCTCCTCGGCGACCCGAAGGCGATGCCCGCCGCAACCGACTCCCCGCCACCGCCGAGCGATGTGCAAGCTCCGCGTCCCCGAGAGATTCGGCGCAACGGGAGCGACGGGCTCGACTACGTCTGGATTCGACCGGGGGCGTTCGAGATGGGATGTACTAAGGGCGATACCGAGTGCGAGCCAGAGGAGTATCCGCCCCACGACCTGACGATCTCGCGCGGCTTCTGGTTGGGAACGACCGAGGCGACCGTGGCGGCGTTTCGGCTCTTTTCCAAATCGACGCGCATCCCCCTGCCGCCGTCGAACGCCGAAGGGGACGAGCGGCCGGTGATCAACGTCTCCTGGTACGAGGCCGACGAGTTCTGCACCTGGAGCGGCGGACGGCTGCCCTCCGAAGCCGAATGGGAGTACGCCGCGCGCGCCGACGCCAAGGAGGCGCGCCGAGAGGCGCTGGCCGAGATCGCGCGCCACGGGTACGGGGCGCAGAGCGCCACCTATCCGGTGGCCAGTCGTCCGCCGAACGAGTGGCGCCTCCACGACATGTTGGGCAACGCCTACGAATGGGTCGCGGACTGGTTCGACGGCCGCTACTACGCGCGCAGCCCGCTCGCCGATCCTTTCGGCCCCGAGAGCGGCCGCTTCCGCGTCGTGCGCGGCGGACCCTGGATCCTGAGCGTCCGCTTCGTCCGCGCCTCGGCCCGCTCCTGGTACGTGCCCACCGTGCGTTTTCCCAACATCGGCATCCGCTGCGCAAGAGACGCTGCCCCGGAGTGACGGGCGACGAGGGCGGCTCCTACCAGAGCGTGCGTTCGAAGAGGTTCCAGATGCGCCGGTACTCGTCGACCCAGGAGCTCGGCTCCTTGAAACCGTGGGGTTCGAACGGATAGATCGCGGTTTCGAAGAGGTCGGTCTTGCCGAGCTCGATCAGGCGCTGCACGAGCCGGACACTGTCTTGGAAGACGACGTTGTCATCGACCATGCCGTGGAGAATGAGAAGCGGCTTCGTGAGGCCGGCGGCGAACTCGATCGGCGAGGATCTCTTGTAGGCCTCGGGATCGACCTCGGGCGTGTTGAGGATGTTCGCGGTGTAGCCGTGGTTGTAGTGCGCCCAGTCGGCCACCGGCCGCAGCGCGGCGCCGGCGGCGAACAGCTCCGGCCGGTTGAAGAGCGACATGAAGGTGAGGAAGCCGCCGTACGAGCCGCCATAGACGCCGACCCGCGCCGGATCGACGCTGCCATTCGCGACCAGCCAGGCAACGCCGTCGGCCAGATCTTCGACTTCGGGCCAGCCCATCTGGCGATAGATCGCCGTGCGCCAGTCGCGGCCGTAGCCGGACGAGGCGCGATAGTCGAGGTCGAGCACCAGGTAGCCGCGCCGAACGAGCAGAGTATGAAACATGAACTCGCGGTAGTACCCCGACCAGCCGTAGTGCACGTTCTGCAGATAGCCGGCGCCGTGCACGAAGACGACCGCCGGGTAGCGCTTCTCGGCCGTCCAGTCGGCTGGCCGATAGACGCGCGCCCAGATCGATCCGGCGCCGTGGCTCGATGGAATGGCGACGATCTCGGGCCGGATCCAGTCGACGGCCTCGAATTCGGCGGAGCTGGTGTCGGTCAGCCGCTTCGCCGCGGCGCCGGGACGCGATGACTGAACAAAAAGCTCCGGTGGCGTCGCGATGCTGGAGGCGAGCAAGAGGAGCTGCTTTTCGTCGGGTGAGGGGATCGCCTCGAGCAGCCCACGCTGGTCGGTGAGTCGCGTCACGGTGCCCGAAGCGATCTCGACGCGATAGCTCTCCACGATGCCGGGATGCTCCCGGTTCGCGGTGACGAAGAAGCTCCTGCCATCGCGCGACAAGGTCGGTGCATCGACCTCGAAGTTTCCCAAGGTGAGCTGCCGCCGGCTACCGGTCAGTGGCCGCAGGTAGAGGTGAGAGAAGCCGCCCTCCTCGGAAAGAAACCAGAGCGTCTTGCTGTCGCGCAGCCAACCGAAGTCGTTGAAGCTCCAGTTGATCCAGGCCGGATCGTGCTGGCGTTCGAGCGGCGTTAGCTGTGAGTCGGCAGCCTCGACCGAAGCGAGCCAGCGGTCTTTGTTGTCGTACGAGAAGAAGAGGAGGGCGAGACGTTGGGCGTCCTCGCTCCAGGACATCCCGCCGAGCGAAACGACGCGCGGCTGCGGGGTCTGCGGCTCGGTAGGCACTGCCTCCGCGGGTTGACCCTCCTTCTCCCCGATCTTCTTGGCCGCCGCTCTCAACTCGGCGAGCGGATCCTCGGCGAGACCCGGCAGGCCGCTGTAGTCGAGGTCGTGCCGCTTTCGAGCCGTGAGGTCGAGCAGCACGAGCTTGGGATTTTCGGGTTTGCCGGTTCCCACCTTCGGGCGCACGTCGCGGACCTCGACGTAGCCCGATTCGGTCACGAAGACGGGCATCTTGTCGGCCTTGCCGCCGTCGGCTCCCTGCTCGTCCTCTTCGGAGAGGTCGCGTTCGGGTCCGAGCACCAACGCCAGGCGAGTGCCGTCGGGCGCCAGCGCGGCATCGCCGATCGCCAGCCCCTTGCTCAGATACCAGGGCTCCGGAGCTCGTGTCGAATCGGCCGCGCGACGGGCGTCGTTCGACTTCTCGCCCGCCTCGCGCCGCGCCTCGGCTTCCCGCAAGACTTGGAAATAGCGCTGCTGCTGCTCCTCGTAGAACCCCTTCGGTTTCTCGGCGTCGGGGTCGTCGGAGAGCCTTAGGTCAGCCAAGGTCGCGGTCGTGCCGGTGGCGGGATCGAAGGCGAAGAAGGCATCCCCGCGGCGAAAAGCTACGCGACCGTCGAGCAGCACGAGCGGCGTCGACTCCACTTCGGAGGTGCGCGTGATCTGCCGCAGATTGCCACGTCCGAGTTCGCGCAGAAAGAGATCGCCATCGCGCACGAATGCTTTGGTGCGGCGATCGCGCGACCAGACGGCCTCGGCCGGGTCGACGGCGCCGCGATCGCGGTCGTCGATCGGGATCGTCCGACCGTTGGCGAGCTCGACCCGGAAGAGGTCGACGATCTCGGTGCCAGGTCGCCGGCGCTGGTAGACGATCGAGCGCGAGTCATCGGACCAACGCGGCTGCTCTGGCGGCGTGCCGACGAAGTCGCGCGCCATGATCTGCTCGATCGACAGCTCGGCACCGGCGGCGGGAAGCGCGAGCAGGAGTCCAGCCAGTAACCAGACTCGCGCCATCGGGAAACCCTTTCGGCTCAGATTTCGCGGTAGATCGAGATCAGGAAGCCGTCGGGGTCGGTGATCCCTAGATCGCGCACGCCCCAGAGCTGGTCCATCGGCTCCTGCGTCAGTGTCCCGCCGCGGGTTCGAATCGCCGCGGCCAGCTGGTCGATGTCCTGCACGGTCGCGCAGAGGAGGCGGAAGCCGACGCCCTTCGGACGGTCCTTGCC
>CAZPYU010000103.1:0-9293 GCA_964590905.1 uncultured Thermoanaerobaculia bacterium | reverse complement strand
AAGACCAACGGGCGCGGCCTCTTCCTGCGCCTCTACGGCCACGACAGCGAGCACCTGGGCCAGCTGATCTCCTACGCGCGCTCGATCGGCATCAAGCCGCCCTGGAGTCAGTAGGGGAGCTGTCGGATCGCGCCCGCAGGTTGGTGTGCGCGGTAGACAGACGGAACGCGGAGGCTAGGGCGGCACGATCTTGCCCGGATTCAAGATTCCGCGTGGATCGAACGCCGTCTTGAGCTTGCGGTGCAGATCGAGCTCGGCGGCAGAGAGCGCCAGCGGCAGGGAGCGCCGCTGGGTCCAGCCGATCCCGTGCTCGCCGCTGATGCGGCCGCCGAGTGCGACAACCGCGCGGAAGAGCTCCTCCTCGGCACCGTCGCGGCGCGCCTCCCAGTCGGAGTCGTCGAGGCGCTCGCCGCGCAACAGATTGACGTGCAGATTGCCGTCGCCGGCGTGGCCGTAGATCACCGCTTCGAGTCCGTGGCTGGCAGCGGCGGCGCGCGCCGCGCCGATCAACTCGACGAGCCGCGAACGCGGCACCACCGTATCGGCCTCCTTGTAGCTCGAGAGCTGTTTGACCGCCTCGCCGATTCGGCGTCGCACCTGCCAGAGCCGCCGCTGTCCAGCGACGTCGTCGGCCACCAGTGCCTCGCCGGCTCCGAGTGAGCGCGTCAGCTCGTCGAGGCGCGTGGCGCGCGCCAGGAGCGCCTCGGAGTCGTCGCCGTCGAGCTCGACGAGGAGGATCGCCGCGCGCCCTAGAAGCGCCTCTGGAAGCGGCTCGATTCTGCCGACGGCGGCCAGCGCAGCCGCCTCCATCAACTCGCAGGCACTGGGATCGATCCCCGCCGCGAAAAGGCGCTCGACGGCGCCGGCAGCCCCTTCGAGAGTGGCGAACGGCACGATCGCGGTGAGCGTGCTGCGCGGCTTGGCAACCAGGCGCAAGGAGGCCGCGGTGAGTATGGCGAGCGTCCCTTCGGAGCCGATCAGGAGCTGCGTGAGGTCGTAGCCGGTGGCGTCTTTGCGACAGCGGCTGCCCGTCGTGAGGCGCGTCCCGTCGGCCAGCACCGCCTCGAGGCCGAGCACCCAAGCGCGCGTCGTGCCGTACTTCGCTGAGCGCGGGCCCGCCGCATCTTCGGCCAGGTTGCCGCCCAGGGTGCAGCTCTCGCGGCTGGCCGGATCGGGAGGGTAGAAGAGGCCGAGCGCTTCGACTCGCCGTTGCAGCTCGGCGGTGACGACCCCGGCTTCGACCTCGGCCACGAGATCGCGCCCGTCGATGGAGCGGATCCGGTTGCAGCGCTCGAATGAGAGGACGATGCCGCCGCAGACCGGGATCGCTCCGCCCGACAGGCCGGTGCCGGCGCCGCGCGGCACCAGCGGCAGCCGTTCGGCGAAGGCGAGACGAGCGACGGCCTGCACCTCCTCGACACAGGTCGGAAAGACGGCGACGTCGGGCGGAACTGCCAAGGCCTCGGTCTCGTCGCGCCCGTACGGCTCGAGACCCTCAGCCGCGGTCACGACGCGGTCGGCTCCGAGCGCGTCGCGCAATGCCTGGCAGTGGCGCTCTCGAACGCGCGCCAGGCCAAACTGCTCGGGGTCGATTCGCTCCATGGCCGAGGTTCGCTCCGCAGGGCGGCGAGCGCATTCTCTCCGAAGCGAGTGTTCGACATCGGGCGGCTCTTCAACTAGGATCGGGCTAGGGCGAGGAGCACGTGGCGACCGCACTCTGCGAAAAGCACAACCTGCGCTACGACGCGAGCGCTCAATCCGGCTGCGTGCTCTGTCGCCGCGAGCAGGGCGTGCTACCCGCCACTGCGCAGATTTCGACAGCGGCCAGCGACGCTACTCTAGCGGCTAGTGGCGCACCCTCGGAGCTGACCCGACCGCTTCTGACCGCTGCGGCGATCTGGTTAGTGACCGCCGCGCTGCTCTTCGCCTCGCACGGGCTGTTGGTCGCGACCTTCCTGGGGGAGGTCCTCCCGGAGGAGGAGATTGTCGTCCGGCAACCGCCCCAGATAGGGCCGACCACGATCACCCAGACCGAAGCGGTGCTCGAAGAGATGCGCAAACTGCGCGACAGCGATCCGACTCCTGGCGCCGGAATCGCCGATCCGACTCTCGAGGACGGCTACGCCGCCCCTGAGGAGTGGGTGGACGAACGTGAGCCGGCCTACGGAGAGGCGCCTCCGCCGGAGTAGTCGGAGCCGTCTCCGCTCCCCTTAGCCGTAGACGCTGTCGCAGTGGCGGAGGTTGCGGCGCACGAAGAGACCCGCCAGGTGGGCGCTGACGAAGACCCAGTAGGCGCCAAGCGTGCCGGAGACCGCCGCGCCAACGATCGGTAGCTGCTCGAAAAGCGCCCGCGTCAGTAGAACTGCGATCCCGAGTGGAAAGACGATGTTGGCGAAGACGAGGCTGTCGCGCTTGGCTCCAGCGAGGGCCTTCAGGTGGAGGTCGATGCGCAGCGCGCAGCCGCGGCCGTAGTGACCCGCCGCGCCGAACGCCGCCACCCAGAACGCCGCCCCTGCCCAGGCAAAGATCGCGAAGCCGAGCCAGAAGACGAAATCGGGTTCGCGGGTGAACACTTTTCCGATGCCTCCGAAGAGATAGAAGTAGGTCACCAAAGGCGCGAGCTGGAGAAAGGCGAGGAAGCCATAGGCGAGCAGGTCGAAGAGCCGGTCCCTGAAGGCCAGATATTCGGGCCAGTCGGGTAGCTCCACTTCGCCGCGCGCCGAGGTGTCCGCGATCTTGAACTGAAGCGCGATGACGAGCGAGCCGAAGAGTCCAGCGACGAGATACGGATACGGACCCCAACCCACCACCAAGAAGAAGCTCACGAACGCCATCGAGATCAGCGTCGCTCCGAACATGTAGCGCCCGAGCCCGCGAAAGGGATAGGAGAACGCCTCGCTCAGGGCGTACGGCTTGGCGATCGCTGCGCGCGTCTTCTGTTCGAGTACCGTCGAGCTGCCGGCGTCGGAGAGCGGCAGCGCGCGTTCGCCGCAGGAGCGACAGAGGAGCAGCACGTGGCTCGGCTGCACGCAGTCGGGGCAGAGCAGCCTCTCGCAGCCTTCGCAGCGGTGAGTCGCCGCAACGGTCGGGTGAAGCGAACAGACTGGAGTCGCCATCGTGCTGGCACGATTCTAAGTCGCCGTCGCTTCGAATTCGCCGCGAACGCGAATGTTAGGATCGCCGGCGATGATTCAGGAGCTCTTTCGCATCGGCCCCATCGCGATCAGCCCTTTCGGAGTCGCGATGGTGGTGGCCTTCCTCACCGCCTATCTTCAACTCGCCAAAGGGCTGGAACGGCTGGGAGCCGGCGACAAAGAGGATGCGAGCTCGATCGTGCTGGCCGGCGGGTTGGGCGGCATCCTGGGTGCCAAGATTTATTACGCTGCTCTCCACGGCGACTGGAAGCTTCTCCTCGAACGCTACGGTCTGGTCTGGTATGGCGGCTTCCTGCTCGGCGCGGCGGCGGTGGTCTGGACGGTGCGGCGACGTCGGCTTCCAGTCTGGAGGACAATCGACGCCGCCGCCCCGGCGATGGCGCTCGGCTACGCGCTCGGCCGCGTCGGCTGTTTCCTGGTCGGCGACGACTACGGTGTCCCGACCGACGTGCCGTGGGGAGTCGCCTTCGAGCACGGCCTGCCGCCGACTTCGGCCTGGCATTTGCGGCGCGAGTTCGGGCTCGCCATCCCCGACGAGATCGCGGGGGCGACGCTCTTGCGCGTCCATCCGACGCAGCTCTACGAGACAGCGCTTGCCCTTGGCATCTGGGCGATCGGCATCGCGCTGATCTTGCGCAAGCCGCGCCCGGGCGCGGTTGCGATTCCGGTCCTCTCGCTCCTCGCCGTCGAGCGCTTCGCGATCGAGCTCCTGCGCGCCAAGGACGACCGCTTCTTCGGTCCGTTCACCGTTGCCCAGCTGATCAGCGTCGGCGTGGTCGTAGCGCTGGCTCTCCTGGCGCGGACCCGTCCGGCAGAGGCGTCGGTCGCGTCGCCGCGCCGCGTCGCCGCCTCGCCATGAGCGGCCGCTCGCCGCACCTGCAGTCGAACGCGGGAGCCTTCGCGTGACCGCCGAATCGCCTGCCCTCGACCTGCTGATCGTCGGTGCGGGGCCGACCGGCATCGCGCTGGGCGCCGCCGCGCGCGCGGCCGGGCTCAGCACGCTGCTGGTCGAGCGCGGAGCGCTGGCGGCGTCGCTGGTCGACTATCCGGCCGAGATGGAGTTCTTCACCACGCGCGACAAGCTCGAGATCGCCGGTGTGCCGTTCGCGATTCCGGAGGAGAAGCCGTCGCGACGGCAGGCGCTCGCCTACTACCAAGCCGTGGCCGCCAAGTTCGAGCTGCCGCTGGCGCTCCACGAAGAGGTGATCGCGATTGAGCCGCGGGAGGGAGAGTTCACCGTTCGATCGCGCCGACGAGGGGTCGAGAGAGTGCGGCAGGCGGCGGCGGTCGCGGTGGCAACCGGCTACTTTTCGTGGCCCGACCGGCTCGGGGTCCCGGGCGAGGAGCAGGCTTGGGTGCATTCCCGCTATCGCGAGCCGTGGGGACACTTTGCGCAGCGGGTCGTCGTGGTCGGCGGCGGCAACTCGGGCTCCGAGGCGGCGCTCGATCTCTGGCGCCACGGCGCGCAGGTGACACTGGTGCACAACGGCCCGACCCTCAAGCCGACGGTCAAGTACTGGCTCAAGCCAGATCTCGAGAACCGGATCGAAGAGGGCTCGATCCGCGCTCTCTTCTCGGCGCGCGTCGTCCGCCTCGACGAAGGCGCTGTGGTCGTCGAGCGCCCAGAGGCTGTCGAAGCTGTCCCCTCCGACGCCTGCTACGTCCTGATCGGCTATCGTCCCGACTGTTCGCTGCTCGTCCGGGCCGGGGTAGAAGTCGATCTGGAACGGCTCGTCCCGGCGTACGATCCCGAGAGCTGCGAGACCAACGTCCGCGGGCTGTTCGTCGCCGGAACGGTACAGGCGGGCATCGAGACCCACCGAGTCTTTATCGAGAACTCCCGCGACCACGGCGAGCGGATCGTGCAGAGCCTCCTGGCCCGCCGCGGAGTCGAAAGCCGTGCCGGACTCCGGAGCGCCAGCGGTTCGGGGGAGTAGGAACAGGCTTTGCAACTCCCGGATTGGAGCCGAGCGGAACGAGGCCATTGGACGCCGACCGCGGCGGCCGGCCGGTCGTTGCACGAGGAGTGAGACCCATGATTTCGAGATTTGAGAGCATCGTGTTGGGGCTGCTGACGCTGACCGGAGCGACGACAGTCGTCGCGCAGGGAGAGCCGCCGCCGGCGCCGGTCTTCGGCGAAACAGTCGAGGTCCGGGTGGTCAACGTGGAGGTCACGGTCACCGATCGCGACGGCGTTCCGGTCACCGGGCTCTCGGGCGCCGATTTTCGCTTACTTGTCGACGGCGAAGAGGTCCCGGTGCGCTACTTCACCGAGATTCTGGGCGGCACGGCGGTCGCGCCCGACGCGAGCACCGCCGGTACGATCGCTGGGGTACCGGCGCTCTCGCCCGGCGAGCCGGTCGCCACCAACTATCTCGTCTTCGTGGACGACTTCTTCGCGATCGGCCGCGATCGCGACCGCGTGCTCGACGCACTGCGCTACGACCTCGGCCGGCTGGGGCCGGAGGATCGCATGGCGATCGTCGCCTTCGACGGCAGTCAGCTCGAGCTGCTCAGCAGTTGGACCAACTCGACGCGCGATCTCGAGCGCGCGCTGGGGAGTGCCAAGGCGCGCAGTGCGCTGGGGCTCCAACGTCTCGCCGAGCGGCGGAATTTCACCTCGGAGCGCAGCGCGCAGCGCCGCACACCCGGCTTCGGCAGCCCCGGCCTCGGCGGCATCCAAGGCGGGCTCGAGCCCGGCGAGCGATTCTTCGCCGACACTCTCGAACGGCAGCTGACCAACGTGGTCTCGGCAGCCGCGTCGGCACTGCGCGGCTTCGCCAATCCGCCGGGCCGGAAGGTGTTGCTGCTCTTGGCGGGGGGATGGCCTTACGAGATCGACGAATACGTCTCCCAGGAGTTCGTGCGCGCCGTTCGCGAACCCGGCATGCAGCATGGCGACAGGCTCTACGCGCCGCTCGTTGACACCGCCAACCAGGTCGGCTACTCGATCTTCGCGATCGACGTCCCCGGGCTCGGCTCTGACTCGGTCGGCGACGCCAGCTATGTCGATCTTCCCGACGACTCGGAGCGCTTCTCCTCGTTCGTGCGAGAGAACAACCAACAGTTCACGCTCCAGCGCGTGGCCTCCGAAACCGGCGGCTTGGCGCTTCTCAACGCCGGGCGCCTCGAGGCGCTGGAGAGGGCCGCCGCGGCCACCCGCACCTACTACTGGCTCGGGTTCACTCCGCCCTGGCGGGGGGACGACAAGCGGCACGACGTCGCGGTGGAGGTGCGGCGCGAGGATTTGAGGGTGGGCAGTCGCGGCGGTTACGTCGATTTTTCGCAGCGCGCCGTCACCTCGGCGGCGGTCGAGAGCGTGCTGCTCTTCGGCTCGCCGCCGGGAGCCCGCCAGCTCGCGCTGGAGATCGGTAAGTCGGAAAAATCCAAGGGTCGGACCATGTTGGTGCCGATCGTGCTCTCGATTCCGACCGGCGAGCTGGTCTTGCTCGCTGAGGGCTCGGCTCGGGTGGCCGCGCTCGAGCTGCGCGTGGCCGCGATCGACGAGCAGGGCGGCCGATCCGAGATTCCGGTCATTCCGATCCGACTCTCCTACCCCGGCGAACCTCCGGCCGGCACGCGAGCGACCTATCGCACTTCGCTCGAGCTGCGCCGCACCAAGAACCGGCTAGTCGTAGCGGTGTACGATCCGGTGGCCGGAACGCTCTGGTCGGCCACCACAGAGGTCCGACCCTAGCTCCCGAAAGAGAACCGAACATGACCTGTTCCATCTGTCGCGCGGCGGGAATCGCGCTCCTGACGCTCGCTCTCGTCTCCGCTCGCTCGGCCTCCGCGCAGGCGAATCCGGATCCGACGCCCTCGTCACCGCCTCCCGAGGGGGGGGAGTTCTTCGCGTCGATCGACGTCAGCGTGGTCAATGTCGACGTCTTCGTGACCGACAAGAAGGGGAATCGGATCCGCGGGCTCGGCCGCGACGACTTCGAGCTCTTCGAAGGCGGGAAGCCGGTCGCGATCTCCAACTTTTACGCCGTCGAAGAGGGGAGCCCGGTGAAGCTCGTCGAGCCCGTGGCGGCGAGCGCCACTGGGGCGGGCCCCACGGTGCCCGCCGAGAGCGCCCGGCCTGCGCCGCCGAGGAGCGCCGAGGAGACCCCGGAGGACCAGCGGCTCTACCTAGTCGTCTACATCGACAACTGGAACATCCAACCGTTCCACCGCAATCTCGTCTTTCGGCAGCTGCGCTCTTTCTTGATCAACAAGCTGTCGCCCTCCGACCGTGTCATGCTGATGACCTACGATCGCGAGCCGCACGTCCGGAGGCCGTTCACCTCCGATCCGGCGACGGTTGCCTCGGCGCTCTTCGAGATCGAGAAGCTCTCGGCCAACGGCTCCCGGCTGGCATCCGAGAGGCGAGAAGTCCTGGACTTCATCAACGAATCCGAGGAGGCTTCGCAGGCATACTCTCGTGTCAGGTCCTACGCGGAATCACTGCACAACGACCTCTCCTTCTCGATCGACTCGATTCGGGATCTGGTCGGCAGCCTGTCGGGACTGCCGGGGAGGAAGGCGATCCTCTACGTCTCCGATGGGCTCGAGATGGTCCCCGGCGAGGATCTCTTCCATGCCCTCTCCGAGAAGCACCGGGATTCGTCCCACAACATTCTCGAGGCGCGCACGCTCGACCTCTCGCGCCGATTCGTGGAGCTGACCGCAGCCGCCAACGCCAGCCGGGTCTCCTTCTACACCCTGGACGCGGCTGGACTGCGGATGTCGACCGGCATCTCGGCCGAGGTGCGAGACCCGGGCACCTCGTCGAGCCTCGTCGATTCGGTGTACTGGGGAAACCTGCAGAGCTCGATCCAGCTCATGGCCGACCGCACCGGCGGCGTCGCGATCGTCAACACCAACGACCCGACCAAGGGGCTGGACGTCATCGCCAGCGACTTCCGCAACTACTACTCGCTCGGCTACGCGCCAGTACACGCTGGCGACGGTCGCTACCACAAGGTCGACGTGAAGACGAAGCGCAAGGATCTTATCGTCCGACACCGGGACGGCTTTCGCGACAAACCGATCAGCGCGCGGATGTCGGACGGCGTCGTGGCGGCGCTCAACTTCGAAGTCGAGTCGAATCCGCTCGGGATCGTGATCGACCGCGGCGAGGAGACCCCTCGCGACGATGGGCACTACCTGGTGGCGATCTCGGTGCGCATCCCTATCGGCAACGTCGTCCTCGTTCCGCAGGGAGAGAATCACGTCGCGCGCCTGCGCCTCTTCTTCGCGGCGCTCGACGAGAAGGGGGGTCGGTCCGAGGTGCAGGAGGCGCCGGTGCCGATTTCGGTTCCCGCGGCGGAGATCGCGGAGGCGGCGAAGAGGACGTGGCGCTACGACGTTCCGCTCCTCATGCGACGCGGAGCGCAGCGGCTGGCGGTCGGTCTGCGCGACGAGATAGGCCAAGTGTCGTCGTTCACGGTCAAGACCATCCGGGTCGGCGGATGAGCGAGGAGCGCGGTGTCGGCAGCCGCTTCCGCGAGCTGGGAAGTAGCGTGCTGGCGCTTGTTCAGGCGGAGCTCGCGGCGCTTCTCGACGATTTGGCGCGCTCGGGAAGAGGGCTCCTCCGGGCACTGGTGCTGCTCGGACTGGTGGCCGCGATCGGCTTCTGGTCGATCGGTCTCCTGATCTTCTTCGCGATCGAGCTCCTGGCGCTTGCCCTGCCGCGCTGGGGCGCGGTGGGAAGCGCGCTGGCGCTCACCCTCCTGGCGACGGCGATCTCGATCGCGGTCGCCAAGCGTCGGCTGGCGAAGATCGAGCCGCCCGCGGCGACAGTGAAGCGCCGTTTCGAGGAGAGTCGACGCTGGTGGCAGGAGAAGGTCGCGGCCGATCCGGTGCCGCCGCGGAGCGACGCGGAGCCGGAGGAGAGAGCGGAATGAGCGCCGAAGTCGAGCGCAGCCGAGAACGGTTCGAACGGAGCCTGGACGAGCTGCGCACCGCTCTCGATCAGGAGCTCGGCTGGCTGCCCAAGGTGAATCGCTGGCTGTTGCCCCTCGTCGCCGGCGCTGCGGGGCTGGCGATCGGACTCGTCGTGCGTCGCAACTTGCCGCGCCTCTTCGCGCGTCGGTGAGCGTCTGGCGCTTCACCGAGATGCTTCGCTTTGCTCAGCATGACAGTGCAGGGCCTTGT
>CAZPYU010000102.1:0-7083 GCA_964590905.1 uncultured Thermoanaerobaculia bacterium | reverse complement strand
GCGCGTCCCCGAGCCGGGGCGCGAGACGACGCTCTGGCTGGCGATCGAGAGCCAGGCGATCGACGGCGATCTCGTCGATCTTGTCGCTGACGGCGATCGCGTCCGCTTCCGCGAGCGCTTCGGGCGCGAGGCCGAGGGGATCCGCTTTCGGAGAGTCGGTCGCGTCGAACGGTTCGACGCCCCCTGGCTCTGGGTGCAGCTCGCTGCGCTCGCGCGCGATTTCGTCGGTCCGCGCGGCCCTTACCTCTTGCAGGCACTGCTCTTCGCAGTCACCGCGCTCGTAGCGACCGCCACCCTCGCGAGCCGGTTCGGCTTCACCAGTGCAACGCTCCTGGTCAGCGTAGCGTTGGTCGGCTCAGCCGCCTTCCTGGTCCCGTTCCGGCTCGAAGCGCACGCTCTCGAGCTCGCCGCGGCGGCGATTGCCGGCGGCGCCATCTGGCATCGCCGGCTCGGTCCAGCGAGCGGAGCCGAGACGATCTATCGCGGCACGCTCGATGTGCGGCCGAGCAGCCTCCGTTGGGGGATCTCGGGTCTAGCTTTTGGCGTCCTTGTCGCCGCGAGCCCGACCTATCTTCCGCTCGCCCTTCCGCTCGTCGTGGCGGCCCCCGCGGAGCGGCGCGGTCGAGTCGGAGCGCTCTTTGCGCTGGCTGGCGCCGCAGTCTTTCTGCTCGTTGCTCTTCTGGACGGCTGGCCGTGGGCGCCTCTGGCGCCGCTCTTCTCGCCCGCGCTCTTCTCCTGGAGCGGCGTCGGCCTACTCTTCGGACGTGGGGTCGGGATCGTCCCCTACTTTCTTCCGCTCATCCTCTTGGCCGCCAGCGCCGGTTCGAGTGAGGGGAAGCGCTGGGTTCACCTCGCCGCCGCGGCGACCCTCCTGGCGCAGCTCGTCGTAGCGCCGTTCGACTTCGTCGAGAGTGCTCTCTCGCCGGGCAACGCCTGGTTCCTGCCGGTCTACGTCCTGCTCCTCGTCTCGTGCGAGGTGGCGCAGAGCCGACTCTGGACTTGGGTACCGCTCCTCGTCGCGGCGCCGCTCCTGGCGCCGGTCTGGCTGGCGCCGATCCGCCCGCACCCGCTCGCGGACGAGGTCGCGCTCCGACTGTCGCCGCTCCTCGAGCTGCTGCCGATCGCCTCGACGCTGCGCTCGACGCCGGGAGCGTTCGAGCTCGAGCGACCGGAGCTGCACGTCATCGCGCTGACACCCGGCTTTCGATCGGGCGGAGACGGTCGGCTGCGCCTGGTGGCAGCGCGTGGCACGCTGCTCGTCCAGGCGGACCGGCCGCTCTCCACGCTTCGGCTCGAGCTGGGAGGCGATGCCCCCACCGAGATCGCAATCTCGGGCGGCGAGATCGCCAGCACGACCTTCCGGCCGAGCGGCGAGATCGCGCTCGACGTGACGCTGCCGCGCCGACCGCTGCGTCGGCATCCGCTCTGGTGGAGCCCCGAGCGCGGCGAGATCTACGCGGTCGTCGTCCGGCTCGAAGGTCGACCGGCGCAGCCGCTTCCGCTCGACGTCGTCTTCGCGCGCGGCGCCGTGCCGGACGCCGCGCTGCCTTGATTCATCCGAGCTGGATTCAAGAGGTCCGCGCGCGGCTCGACTCGCCGCCTCCGCGCCGCCTGCCGGCGAGCGATCTCCGGCAGGCGGCTGTGCTGGTGCCGCTCTTCGTTCACGGTGCCGAGATCTGGACGCTCCTGACGCGGCGCGCGGATTCGCTGCCGCACCATCGCGGACAGGTCGCATTCCCGGGCGGCGGACGCGAGTCGGGCGAGGATCTCTGGCAGGCCGCCCTGCGCGAGAGCGAGGAGGAGATCGGGCTGCCGACCCGCGTCGTGCTGCCGCTCGGCGCGCTCGACGAAGTGAGCTCGCCGGCCGGCTTCCGCATCGTGCCGTTCGTCGGCGCCATCCCGTATCCGTTCACCCCCCAGCCCGCGGCGGAGGAGATCGAGGAGGTCTTCGCGGTGGCGATCTCGACGTTCGCCGATCCTCGGCACAGCGAGGAGCGCGACGTGCTGATCAACGGCAAGCGGCGGTCGCTGCGCCTCTTCCGAGTCGGATCTCATCTGATCTGGGGCTTGACGGCGCGGATCGTCGAGAATCTCCTCGTGCGGCTCGGGCTCGAAGCTGCGCCAGGCTGATCGTCGTGAGCGCCAGCGGAGAGTGAGCACGAGGGGAGTGGCTTCGGGCCCTGGTGCTACTGTTCGCGCTTCCGCATGGAAGGATCCGAATCCCAGACGGAGCTACGCACCTCGGCCCAGCATCCGATCGCCACCGGCGGCGACCCCAAGGCCTTTCTCAAGCTCGCGCTCGGCGCGCTCGGCGTCGTCTACGGCGACATTGGAACCTCGCCGCTCTACACGATCAAGGAGTGCTTCGCTTCCGCGCACGGCGTCGCGGCGACGACAGCGAACGTGCTCGGCATCCTGTCGCTCGTCTTCTGGGCGCTGACCCTGATCATCGCTGTCAAGTACTCGACCTTTGTGCTGCGGGCCGACCACCACGGCGAAGGGGGGATCCTGGCGCTCTTGGCACTTGTCACCGAGCAGCGCAGCCATCCCGAACCGGGCCAGGTCGGGCGCCGCCGGCATCTCGTGCTGATCGTGCTCGGCATCGTGGGCGCTTCGCTGCTCTTGGGCGAAGGGATGATTACTCCGGCGATCTCGGTGCTCAGCGCGCTCGAAGGGCTGGATGTCGCCACCGGGCTCTTCCGTCCGTTCGTCGTCCCAATCGCGGTGGTGATCCTGGTCTCGCTCTTCGCGCTCCAGCGCCGCGGCACGGCTCGGGTGGGAGTGCTCTTCGGGCCCGTCATGCTCACCTGGTTCGCGACGATCGCCGTCCTCGGCTCGATCGCTATCGCGCGCCGCCCCGAGGTTTTCGCGGCGGTGAATCCAGCGCACGCGTTGCGCTTCTTCGCCGCCAACGGCCTGCACGGCTTTCTGATTCTCGGCTCGGTCGTGCTCTGTGTGACGGGGGGCGAAGCACTGTTTGCCGATCTCGGTCACTTCGGCCGCCGACCGATCCGCGTCGGTTGGTTCACGCTCGTCTTTCCAGCCCTGCTGCTCAACTACTTCGGCCAAGGCGCGCTGCTTCTCGCCGCCGAAGGGCGTCCGATCGCGAATCCGTTCTACTCGCTGGCCCCCGCGTTCCTGCTCTATCCGCTGGTTGTCCTGGCGACGATGGCGGCGGTCATCGCCTCGCAAGCGATGATTTCGGGGGCGTTCTCGCTGGCACAGCAGGCGGTGCAACTCGGCTACCTGCCGCGCTTGACGATCGTGCACACCTCGGGCGAGGCGCGCGGGCAGATCTACGTGCCCGAGATGAACAACCTCCTGGCGCTGGCCTGCATCGCGCTCGTCCTGACGTTCCGCGAGTCGACCCACCTGGCCGCCGCCTACGGGATCTCGGTCATGGGCACCATGATCTGCACCTCGGTGCTGCTGGCTACCCTGGCACGGCGGCGCTGGGGCTGGCCCGTCGCGGCGACGATCGCGCTCGCGACACTCTTTCTGTCGATCGAGCTGCCCTTCCTGAGCGCCAATCTGCCCAAGATCGCGCATGGCGGCTGGGTGCCGATCGCCGTCGGCACTGTCTTCTTCGTGATCATGACCACCTGGAAGCGCGGCCGCCACGAGCTGCACCTGAAGATTCAGGAGGCCGGCTTTCCGCTCGAGATCTTCCTGGCCGACATCGAGCGCCGCAAGCCCCACCGGGTGCAAGGGACGGCGGTGGTGATGGCCTCCTCGCTCGGCGGCACGCCGGCGATCCTCTTGCACCACTTCAAGCACAACAAGGTGCTGCACGAGCAGGTGGTGATCCTGACCATCGTCACCGAGGGCGTTCCGGTGGTGGCGAAGCGGGAGCGGGTGAAGGTCTACGATCGCGGACAGGGGTTCTGGGAGGTGGTTGCGCACTACGGCTTCATGCAGACGCCGAGCGTGCCCGAGATCTTGCGTCGCTGCGAGCCGTTCGGGATCTCGATCCAGCCCGGCTCGGTGAGCTACTTCTTGGGCCGGGAAACCGTGCTTCCGACCGGTCGTTCGCCGATGGCGTACTGGCGCAAGCGGCTCTTCGTGCTCCTCTCCAGGAACGCGCGCCCGGCGACCGACTTCTTCCGGCTGCCGCCCAACCGGGTCGTCGAGCTCGGCTCGCAGATCGAGCTGTAGATAGCCCGGCGTCCTTCGGCGCCGATCGAATATCCTCTCGTTCGTGCAAGCGCTCCTGCGGCTGGAACGGGTCGGCTACAGCTACGACGGCGACGTGGCGCTCGCCGGAGTCGATCTCGAAATCGGCGTCGGCGAGCGGCTGGCGCTGCTCGGCCCGAACGGGGGCGGCAAGACGACGCTGCTGGGAATCGTCCTCGGTCTGCGGCGGCCGAGCACGGGGCAGTTGGTCTGGAGTCGGCCGCGCTCCGCGCTGCGCTTGGGCTACGTGCCGCAGCAGCCTGCCTTCGATCGCAACTTTCCGATTCGAGTCGAAGAGATGGTCGCCGACGGCCTCTTGCGGGAGCGCCGGAACGGCCGCCGGAGCGGGCGAACGGAGCAGGTTGCGATCGGCGAGATGCTCGAACGGCTCGACCTCCTCGCTCTGCGCCGCGCGTATCTCACCGAGCTTTCCGGCGGCGAGCTAAAGCGCGCTCTAGTGGCGCGAGCGCTGGTGGGAGAGCCCGATCTCCTGGCTCTCGACGAGCCCGCAACCTCCCTGGACGAGCCGTCGCGGCGGGCGCTCTGGATGCTGGTGGCCGGCCTGCCCGGCAGTACGACCGTCGTGCTCGCCACCCACGACCTGGCACCGGAGACCTTCGTGCCGACGCGCGCGCTCTTGGTCGACCGCGCGGTCGCGGAGCTCTCGCTGACCGGATTGCACGAGCATCCGCTCCTCTGCGGACATGTCCGTGGCTGACGGCGCGATCCTCGGTCTGGCGCCGACGACGTTCGCGGCGGCGGTGTTGGCGAGCCTGGTCTGCGGCACCGTCGGAACGATCGTCGTCCTGCGCCGGCTGGTGGCGTTGGGCGGCGGCATCGCTCACGCTGCCTTCGGTGGCGTCGGCCTCGCGGCGCTCTGCGGCTTCGACCCTCGACTCGGCGCGGCGGGCGTGGCGTTGGCCGCTGCGGCCGGCTTGGCTCGTCTCCCGCGCGAGCGCAACGATCGACAGGACGCCGCGATCGGGGTCGTCTGGGCGGTCGGCATGGCGTTCGGCATCTTGCTCGTCAGCAGCGGCGGGCGCTCCGACCTCGAGATCGAGTCGATCCTCTTCGGCGAGATCGAGCGCGCGCGGGGGAGCGACGTCGGTGTGATGGCGGCCGTCGTGGCGATCGTGGTCGCCTCCTTCGCGCTCTTCGGGCGGGAGCTCGTCGCCACAGCGTTCGACGCCGAGCAGGCGCGGATCTCCGGGCTGGCGGTCGGTCCGTTGACGCTCTGGCTGATGCTTCTCGTCGCCTTCGGGGTGGTGGCGCTCTTGGCGATGGTCGGGATCGTCTTGGCGATCGCGCTCCTCGCCATCCCGCCCCTGGTGGCGCTTCGTCTCTGCCGGGCGCTGCCGGCGATCGTCGCCGTCGGCACCCTAGCTGGCCTGGCGATTGCGCTCGGCGGATTACTCCTTGCCGCGCGCCTCGACTGGGCGGCCGGACCGACGATCGTACTCTCGGGAGCGCTGCTCCTCGGCCTGGTGCAGCTCGTGCCCCGGCGATCGCCGCGAGCGACTCGCTAGCCGCCGTGGCGGTAATCTTCCAGGTTGCCTACGAGAGCCGGCTAGTGGTGGTCGACGCCGCGCTCAGATTCCGGTGACGCGCACGACCTCTTCGAAGGTGGTGATGCCCTCGGCGAGCTTGCGCAGCGCCGACTGGCGGAGGGAACGCATGCCCAGGCGGATCGCCTCGCGCTTGATCTCGGGCGAATCCTTGTTCTCGACGATCAGCGACTTGATCTGCTCGTCAACCGACAAGATTTCGAAGACGCCCGAGCGGCCGCGGAAGCCGGTGCCGCGGCATTCGTGGCAGCCGCTCCCCTCCTTGACGCGGATCCGCTTGCCGTGCGGCACGGTGAGCCGCAGGGTAGCGGCCTCCTCGGGCGACAGCATGCGCTCGCCAGCGCAGGCCGCGCAGATCTTGCGCACCAGCCGCTGCGCCATGGTGCCGATCAGCGTCGAGCTGATGAGGAAGCGCTCGACCTCGAGGTCGACCAGCCGCGTGATCGAGGTCGCCGCGTCGTTGGTGTGTAAGGTCGAGAAGACGAGGTGGCCGGTCAGCGCCGCTTGGGTCGCGTACTGGGCCGTCTCGGCGTCGCGGATCTCGCCCACCATGATGACGTCGGGGTCTTGGCGCAGGATGTGGCGCAGGGCGCCCGCGAAGTCAATGCCGATCTTGGGTTGAATCGCGGTCTGGTTGAACTCCTCGATGACCATCTCGATCGGGTCCTCGATCGTGGTGACGTTGCGCTCGCGGGTGGCGATCGACTTGAGCGCCGAGTAGAGCGTTGTCGTCTTGCCCGAGCCGGTCGGACCGGTCACCAGGATGATGCCGTGCGGCCGGCTGATGAACTCGTTGAAAAGGAGGAGCTCCTCGGGGTAGAAGCCGAGCGCCGGGAGCTCCTGCATGACCACATCGGGATCGAAGATCCGCATCACGACTTTCTCGCCGAACGCCACTGGCAGAGTCGAGATGCGGAGCTCGACTTCGCGGCCGGCGCGCGTCGTCTTGACTCGGCCGTCTTGCGGGCGGCGCTTCTCTGCGATGTCGAGCCGCGACATGGTCTTGATCCGCGACACCACCGCGGCGTGCACGATCTTCGGCACCGTCTGGATGTCGTGCAGGACGCCGTCGATCCGAAATCGGATTACCGAGAATTCGCGCTTCGGCTCGATATGGATGTCCGAGGCGCGCGAGTCGAAGGCGTGCTGGAGCATGTACTCGACCGCGTTGACGATGTGCTGGTCGCTCGACTCGATCTCGGCCTCGTTCTTCATGCGCACGAGCTGCTCGAGATTGCCGAGGTCGATGCCGGCGCGCAGGTCGCGCTCGGCGCGCTTGACGGCGTGGCGGAGACCGAAGAACTCGGTTAGCGCCTTGAGGATCTCCGGCTCGGAGGCGACCACG
>CAZPYU010000101.1:0-14304 GCA_964590905.1 uncultured Thermoanaerobaculia bacterium | reverse complement strand
TACTTCACCGACAACAAGCCGGCGCAGGGGAGCAGCCAGTTCTCGAGCCGCTACGACGCCGCCACCTACTGGTTCGCCTCGGCCGAGCACAAGGCGCTCTTCGACGCCGAGCCCGCCAAGTACGCGCCGCAGTTCGGCGGCTTCTGTGCCTACGCGGTCTCGCGCAAGGGCTTGCGCCCGATCGATCCGGCCGTCTTCCACTTCGTCGACGGCAAGCTATTTTTGCAGCACACCCAGAAGGCATACGACCTGTTCGAAAAAGACGAGAAGGGCAACACCGTGAAGGCCTACGCGAACTGGCCGAAGCTGATCGAGAAGAAGGCCGACAAGTACAAGCCCGGCCAGTTCGACCAGCCGGTCCAGGACTGAGCGACTCGCTCCGGCTGATTAGCGCAAGAACTTCACCAGCTCTTCGGCGAAGTTGAACGAGGCGATCGCCGCGTCGTCGCCGTGCGCCTGGTCGCGAATCCGCGCCAGGACGGCGCCCGATTTGTCGGAAAGCCGGACCTCGAGCTCGACGAACGGCTTGACGTTTCCGAAGTAGACGAAGGTCGAATCCTGCTTGTAGTCGACGACGGCGGCGGCGAGCGTCAGGTCGCCGTCGCTTTCGACGACTTTCAGGCCGAGCGCCTCCATGCCGGCGATCAGGTTCTTCTTGACAGTGGCCACGAAGTCGGGGGGAAGCATCCCCTTGTGCAGATTGGGTACGTCCGGGATGGTGACCGTCTCGAACGTCGTGACGTCGAATCCCAGCTTCTTGGGCTCGGTCTTCATCTTGCCGTCGGCGGTCTTGACCCAGGCCCAGTCGAAGTCGGCGTCGTTGCGCTCGACCTCCTCGATCATCAGCTTGTAGTCGTCGTCGACAAGGAACTTGCCGACCACCTCCTCGCCGTCCTTGTAGTCACTGCTCTTGGTGAAGACGTCGGGAGCGGCGAAGAGCGGTGTCGAGAGAGACAGAGCGAGAGTCGAGAGAACGAAGAGCTGGCGCATACGGCCTCCGAGAGCGATCGCGCAATATTCTAGCGCGGGCGACACTTCGGGTTTCGGGATCACCGTCTCCTGCTGGCGCGACGAGGAGTCGATCGCGCGCTGGCGCGCCCACGCCGAGCACCGCCCGATCCAGGCGCGCGGCAAGGCGGAGTGGTACGAGCGGTTCGAGCTGCGTATCGCCAAGGTCGAACGGCAGAAGAGCTTCCGCCGGACGCCCTGAGCTGCTCGTCTTGCATCAACGCATCATGCTTGCGCATCGTGATGTGAGCCAGCTAGACTTGCGGGGATGCGAACGACGATCAATCTTCCCGATGAGGCGCTCGAGCTGGCGAGGAGCAAGGCCGACGAGGGAGGCCTTACGCTCGGTGAGGTGATCGGGCGGGCGATCGTCGAGACCTATCGCGAGCGCCCGGCGAGGGTATCGCGCAAGCGCAGGCCGATGCCGATCTCCAGCACCTCGGGCGGTCTGCTCCCGGGAATCGACCTCGACGACCGATCAACTTACGATCACCTGCTCGGCGATCGAATCTGAATCTTCTCGACGTCAACGTCCTGATCTACGCCTTCCGGAAGGAATCGGAGCGCCATCTCGACTATCGACGGTGGCTCGATCAGTTGGTGACCAGCGACGTCGTTTACGCGACCTCCGATCAAGTTCTGGCGGGTTTTGTTCGCCTGGTGACCAACGCGAGGATCTTCGCCGAGCCGACGCGCCTGGCCGAGGCGTTCGATTTCGCGGACTGGCTTCGCGAGCAACCGAACTGCCGTGTCGTCCGAGCAGGAGAGCGACATTGGTTCCTCTTCCGCTCGCTCTGCGTCGGATCCGGCGTCAAGGGAGGGCGGGTCACCGACGCCTGGTTTGCCGCGCTCGCCCTCGAGCACGGTTGCATCTGGATCACTGCCGACCGCGACTTCGCGCGCTACCCGGGTCTCCTGTGGCGCCATCCGCTCGACGACGCCACGATCCGCGAGAACCCGCGCTAGGGCGGTGTCGAGCCTCGCGACGACTTCCGGCTTGCAGACTCGTACGTAAAAGCGTACGATTGCGACGGAGACGCCACGATGAAGAATCTGACCGCCAGCGAAGCCAGGATCCAGCTCTATCGGCTGGTCGACGAGGTTGCCGACGAGCACGCACCGGTTCAGATCAGCGGCAAGCGTAACGACGCCGTGCTGGTCTCCGCGGAAGACTGGGGGGCGGTGCAAGAGACGCTCTACCTGCTCTCGATTCCCGGAATGCGCGAGTCGATCCGCGAAGGGATTAAGACCCCGCTCGCGAAGACCTCCTCGAAACCCGGCTGGTGAGCTGAGCGGTGATGACGAGACCCTGGCGGGTCGTCTTCACGAAACAGGCTCAGAAGGATGCGAAGCGGATTGCCCGTTCGGGTCTCCGCCCGCGAGCGGAAGAGCTGCTCGCGCTACTTGCTGAAGACCCGTACCGCACTCCGCCCCGCTTCGAAAAGCTCCTCGGCGATCTCGCCGGAGCCTATTCGCGCCGCATCAGCATCCACCATCGCCTCGTCTACCAGATCCTCGCCAAAGAGCGCGTCGTCAAGGTGCTCCGGATGTGGACGCACTACGAGTAGCGCTCGCCACCCGGCTCCGGAGCAGATCGTGGAGCCGACCGAAACTGCTCCTCGCACGCCGCATCGAAGCGTTCATTAGAACTTTGTAGACGCTTCAGATCGCTGTGGGAAGGAACTGACCTCGATGAATGCGGAACGGAAGCGCCTCGAGGAGGCGAAGTCGGGAGCCAAGCCGTGGCGGCGGTGGGGGGCGTATCTCTCGGAGCGGCAGTGGGGGACGGTGCGCGAGGACTACTCGCCCGACGGGGCGGCATGGGAGTCGTTCCCTTACGAGATGTCGCTCGCCCGCGCCTACCGCTGGGGCGAAGACGGCCTGGCCGGAATCTCGGACGACCGGCAGCTGCTTTGTTTCTCGGTGGCGCTCTGGAACGGGCGCGATCCCCACTTGAAGGAGCGCCTCTTCGGGCTCACCGGCCCGCAGGGAAACCACGGCGAAGACGCCAAGGAGCTCTACTACTACCTCGATGCGACGCCGACCCACTCCTGGCTCGACTATCTCTACAAGTATCCGCAGGGCGAGTTTCCGTACGCGCGCCTGCTCGAAGAGAACCGTCGGCGTTCGAAGCTCGAAGCCGAGTTCGAGCTCGCCGACAGCGGCGCCTTCGCCGACGGCCGCTACTTCGACGTGCGCGTCCGCTACGCCAAGGCCGACGCCGAGGATCTGCTGGTCGAAATCGAGGCCACCAACCGCGGTCCCGAGGCGGCCACGCTCCACGTTTTGCCGCAGCTCTGGTTTCGCAACATCTGGAGCTGGGGCGACAAGACGCCGCGGCCGCGCCTCGAGGGCGACGAAGAGCTAGTGAGAGCCACTCATGCTGAGCTCGGCACCTTGTACCTACATGTCGCCAAGGGGACCGAGCTCCTCTACTGCGACAACGACACCAACGGGGCGCGGCTCTGGGGCTCGCTCTCTCCCGGCGGCTACTTCAAGGACGGCATCCATCAGGCTGTCGTCCACGGCCGGCGCGAGGCCGTCAATCCGGAGCGCTTTGGCACCAAAGTCGCGGCGCATCACCGGCTCGAGCTCGCGGCGGGCGAGTCCGAATCGGTGCGCGTGCGGTTGTCGCGCGAGGAACGGGCGCGGCCGTTCGTCGGCTTCGCGAAGGCGATGGGCGAGCGCCGTGAGGAAGCCGACCTCTTCTACGCCGAGCTGCAGGGCAAGATCGAGAGCCCCGAGGCGCGGCAGGTGCAGCGCCAGGCGTTCGCCGGTCTGATCTGGGGGCAGCAGTTCTACAACCTCGACGTGCCGCGCTGGCTCGCCGGCGATCCCGGCCAGCCCGAGCCGCCAGAGAAGCGTTGGCAGGGGCGGAACCACGACTGGTCTCACTTGAACAACGCCGACATCATCTCGATGCCCGACAAGTGGGAGTACCCCTGGTACGCGGCGTGGGATCTCGCCTTCCACTGCATTCCGCTGGCGCGGCTCGATCCCGAGTTCGCCAAGAGCCAGCTCGTCCTCCTGACTCGCGAGTGGTACATGCACCCGAACGGGCAGCTGCCGGCCTACGAGTGGAACTTCGGAGACGTCAATCCGCCCGTCCACGCCTGGGCGGCGATGCGGGTCTACGAGCTCGACCGCGAGGCCACCGGCAAGCCCGATCGCGCCTTCCTGGAACGCGTCTTCCACAAGCTGATGTTGAATTTCACCTGGTGGGTGAACCGCAAAGACGTCGAGGGGAGGAACGTTTTTCAGGGCGGCTTTCTGGGGCTCGACAACATCGGCGTCTTCGATCGCTCGGCCGATCTACCCACCGGCGGCCACATCGACCAGGCCGACGGCACCAGCTGGATGGCGATGTACTCGTTGAACCTGATGCGCATCGCGCTCGAGCTGGCAGTCGAGAACCACGTCTACGAGGACATCGCCACCAAGTTCTTCGAGCACTTCCTGCACATCGCCGCCGCTATGCGCGATCTGGGCGGAGCGGAGATCGACCTCTGGGACGACGAGGACGAGTTCTTCTACGACGTTCTGCACACCCCCGACGGCGGCGCGAGACCGCTCAAGGTGCGCTCGATGGTGGGGCTGATCCCGCTCTTCGCCGTCGAGATCCTGGACGCCGAGCTGCTCGCCAAGGTTCCAGATTTCGCGGCGCGCCTCGACTGGTTCCTGAACTATCGTCCCGATCTCGCGGCGCTGGTCTCGCGCTGGCACGAGCCCGGGCAGGGCGACCGCCGGCTGTTGTCGCTCCTGCGCGGGCACCGGATGAAACGCGTCTTGAAGCGGATGCTCGACGAAAGCGAATTCCTCTCCGATTTCGGCGTGCGCGCGCTGTCGCGTTTTCATCACGAGCAGCCCTACCGGCTCGTCGTCGGCGGCAAGGAGTTCTCGGTTTCGTACCAGCCGGGAGAGTCGGAGTCGGGCCTCTTCGGCGGCAATTCGAACTGGCGCGGTCCGATCTGGATGCCGGTCAACTTCCTGATCTGGGAGTCGCTGCGCCGCTTCCACGACTACTACGGCGACGAGTTCCAGGTCGAATGCCCGACCGGCTCCGGGCAGTTCGTCTCACTGGGCGAAGCGGCGAACGAGCTGGCGCGCCGGCTGTCGCGGCTCTTCCTCCCCGACGCCGACGGCCGGCGCCCCTCCCTCGCCACGCTCGGCGACCTCGCCGCCGATCCGCATTTCCGCGATCACCTGCAGTTCTACGAGTACTTCCACGGCGACAGCGGCCGCGGCGTCGGCGCCAGCCACCAGACCGGCTGGACCGGATTGATCGCCGAGCTCGTCCGCTAGAGGACTACCGCGGCGCGAACGCCTTCTGCACGTACTCCGACGAGAAGCCGCTCGGCACCCGGTTCTCGGTGGCGTAGACGTAGAGCGCGGCGCGATAGACCCCGGCCAGCGCGGAGGCGAGGCAACTGAGGACGAGCCACCAGATCACCGCAGTCACGGCACCGAGCGCGAGAGCAACGCCGCGTCCGGCTAACACCCCGAGCACGATTGGCGGGATGCCGCACAGTGCGAGCAGAAAGACGACGAGGCCGATGCCGCCGCGCCCGACAAGCGCCTCGCCCCACGTCTTGCGCATCAGCTTGGTCGATTCCTTGATCGATTCGACGAGCGAACGCTGCTCGAAGATCATGACCGGAACGATGAAGAAGGTGGCGATCGAAAAGGCGAGCTCGCCGAACCAGGCGAAGATGCGCAGGAGCCAGTTTCCCTTCTCTCTCGCGATGCGGGCGAGGATCCCCACCGTCGCCGAGATGGCCGCCCAGGCGGCGATCCTCCCGAGGTTCGTCCACGCGGCGCGCAGGCCATCGCGCACAGTGGGGTCGCCGCCGTCGAGGCGCATCTTCGCGCAGTGAATCACCGCGACGTTGAAGAAGAGGGTGACGAACCAGCTCAGGAAGTACCAGACGAAGAGCACGGCGTAGCCGAGGACTTCGCCCGATCCCGACTCGCCACCTTCGACAATCGCCCGAAAGAGGCCGAGGACCCAGCCGCCGCCGACCATGCCGGCGAAGACGAAGAGCATCGCGATCCCGGAGAGAAACGGAAAGATCAGGATCTCCTTGTCGTTCGCGAGGACCGCGAGCGACTGGCGGAAGATTCCGTAGCTGCGCTGGAAGACACCGAACATCTCTTGCCTCCTCGTCCGAATCGGGAGCAGCGAAGTGTAGCGCAGACAGATTGGGTGTCTGTTCACCTCAGCCGATCTCTCCCCGCGTGCTAGCGTCGCGCCGCTCTGCGATGACCCTCGCTGCCGGAGCCCGCCTCGGACCGTACGAGATCGTGTCGCCGCTCGGCGCGGGCGGGATGGGTGAGGTCTACCGCGCCCGGGACACGCGGCTCGACCGTACGGTGGCGGTCAAGGTCTTGGCCGCCCACCTCGCGGACGACGCCGAGCTCCGCCAACGCTTCGAGCGCGAGGCGCGCGCGATCTCATCGCTCAACCATCCGCACGTCTGCACGCTCTACGACGTCGGGCGCCACGGCGAGACCGATTTTCTGGTCATGGAGCTGCTCGAGGGCGAGTCGCTCGCCGATCGACTCGAAAAGGGCGCGCTGCCGCTCGAGCAGGTGCTGCGCTACGGCCGCCAGCTCGCCGACGCGCTCGACCGCGCGCACCGGCTGGGAATCGTCCACCGCGACCTGAAGCCCGGCAACGTCATGGTGACCCGGGCCGGCGTCAAGATCCTCGATTTCGGGCTGGCGAAGCTCCACGCCGCTGCGCCGGGCGTGACGTCGCGCTCGGCGCTGGCGGCGATGCCGACACGCCTCGAGGAGAAACCGCTCACCGGGCAGGGATCGCTCCTCGGTACATTCCAGTACATGGCACCCGAGCAGCTCGAAGGCCGGGAGGCCGACTCGCGCACCGACCTGTTCGCGCTCGGCTGCGTGCTCTACGAAATGGCCACCGGCAAGAAGGCGTTCGAGGCGCAGAGCCAGGCGAGCCTGATCACGAAGATCATGAGCGTCGATCCGCCGGCGGTTTCGAGCCTCGCGAAGACCAGCCCGCCGGCGTTCGACCGGACGGTGCGCGCCTGCCTCGCCAAGGATCCCGACGAGCGCTGGCAGAGCGCCAAGGACATCGAGTCGATGCTCCGTTGGATCGAAGCCGGCGAGCTCGGCGCGGGCGCGACCGCGGCTGTTCCGGTTGCGCGCGGGCGGACGGCGTGGTGGCTCGTGTCGGCCGCGCTGGCGCTGGCACTCGGCGGGGTAACGCTCGGCACGAGGCTGACGCGCGCGCCGAACTCGCCGGCGCCGCTCCGCTTCCGATTCGAGGCACCGAAAGGCTGGAATTTCGGCTCCGACGTCGAGCAACACGATCTCGCGCTCTCGCCCGACGGCCGCCGGCTCGCGTTCGTCGCCAACCGTGGTGGAGAGCGTCAGCTCTTCGTGCGCGAGCTCGACGCGCTCGAGCCGCGCGCACTCGCAGACACCGAAGGTGGCGACTCGCCGTTCTGGTCGCCGGACGGCCGCTCCATCGCGTACTTTGCGAACGGCAAGCTCAAGCGGGTAGCGCCCGAGGGCGGAACACCGCAGACGATCTGCGCAGTGGCGGGGTCGGCCACCGGAAGCTGGGGCGACGGCGTCATCCTCTTCACCCAGCACTTCCAAGGCCAGCCGGGGCTGCATCGCGTCGCGGCAGCGGGCGGCGCGCCGGAGTGGATCTGGCAAGGCGGCGAGGGCGCCGCCTTCCACGCGCAGCGCTGGCCCCATTTCCTGCCGGACGGCCGGCGGTACCTGGTCTATGCCGGAGACGCGAGCGGTCGGTCGATGCTTCACGCCGGAACGATCGACGCCGGTGAACCGAAGCCGCTCTTTGCGCTGGCCTCGCGCGCGCAGTACGCCGCGGGCCAGCTCCTCTATGCCGAGGGCGGCGTGCTCCTGGCGCGGCCGTTCGACCTCGCGACCCTCGCCTTCCGCGGTGAGCCGATTCCCGTGGCGCAAGACGTCCCGTCATTCATCACCGGTTGGGCGCCGTTTACCGTTTCGCCGAGCGGCACGCTGGCGTTTCAATCAGGCGCGGCCGCGTTGGAGCTGATCTGGGTCGACCGCGGCGGACGGGCGCTCGGCGTGGCAGCGCCGGCCGGCGACTACACCGGCTTCCGACTTTCGCGGGACGGCCGGCGCCTGGCGACCGAGAACAACAACGCGCGCGCTGGGACGTCGGATCTCTGGATCCACGATCTCGAGCGCGGGTTGTCGACGCGACTGACTTCGATCGCCGGCAGCGAGAGCCAACCTGTCTTCTCGCCCGACGGCGCGACCGTCGCGTTCACCGCCCACGGCGGCCGCGAGGCGCTGACGATGCGCGCCAAGCGAGTCGGCAGCGAGGGCGACGGCGAGCCGCTCGTGCCGATCGTCGACTTTTTCCAGTGGCCGAACGACTGGTCGGCAGACGGGCGCTTCCTGCTCTACGAGCGGTTCGAGCCGGCGACGAAGAACGACCTCTGGCTCCTGCCGCTCGCGCCGAAGGGCGAGCCGCGACCGTTCCTGCAAACGGCATTCAACGAAAGTGCCGGCGCACTTTCGCCCGAAGGGCGGCGAGTGGCCTACGTCTCCGACGAATCGGGTCGCGACGAGGTCTACGTGCGCGCCATGGCCGGCGGGTCGAGCGAGCTCGTCTCGCGCAGCGGCGCGCTCGGTCCGCCGCGCTGGCGCCCCGACGGGCGCGAGCTCTACTTCCTGGCGTCCGACGGCCAGTTGACGGCGGTCGCGATGGACGGTGACGCGCCGAGGGCGCTCGGCCGCCCCGCGCCGCTCTTCCGTACGCCTTTGTCGCAGTTCGGCTGGAACGGCTTCGATGCCGACCCGAGCGGCGAGCGCTTCCTGGTGCCTTCGGGGACGCCGTTCGAGGCGCTGCCGGTGACCGTGGCGGTGCACGCGCTACGGCGCTGAGGGCGCCACGAGCTTGCGGCGCACCGCTTCGGCGCCCGCCGAGTCGCCGCTCTTCTCGCGGATGGCGAGCGCACGGCGCCAGGCGCTCTGGGCGCCCGCGCTGTCGCCGAGCTCGACCAGCAGCGCGGCGAGGTCTTCGAGTGGCAGCGCTAGATCGGGATGGTCGGGGCCGAGAGCCGTTTCGAGCTTGCGGACGACACTCGCAAAGAGGCTCCGGGCTCGGGTCCGTTCTTCTTGCGCCGCCAGCGTGCGCGCGTAGGCCAGCTCGACGCGCGCGGTGTTGGGATGGTGCGGGCCGAGCGCCGCCGAGAGGATCGCGATCGCCTCCTCTGCGAGTCGGGCGGAGCGCGTGAGGTCCCCCTGTTTGCGGTAGAGCGTTCCGAGGTTGCTGATCAGCACACCGAGCCGTGGATGTCCCGGGGGAAGCGTGCGCTGGCGGATCGCCAGGGCGCGTTCGAGCGCCGTCAGCGCTTCGGGCGCGCGGCCGAGGCGGGAGAGCACCGTCGAGAGCGTCGCCAGGGTCGCCGCGGTCTAGGGATGGTCGGGGCCGAGCAGCTTCTCGGTGATCGCGAGGTCGCGGCGCAGGTACGGCTCGGCCTCGCCGTTGCGCCCCTGGTGCATGCGCAGCACGGCGAGGTTGTGGAGAGTCGTCGCCACGTCCCGATGCTCTGGTCCCAACACCCGTTCGCGGATCGCGAGCGCGCGCGCGCAGAGCGACTCCGCCTCTTCGTATTCGCCGCTTTCGACCAACGAGTCGGAGAGGTTCTGGAGCGTGGTCGCATAGAGCGGATCGTCGGCGCCGAGCTCCTGCTCGCGCAAGAGGAGAGCTCGCCGGTAGAGGGCGATCGCCGCCGCGTAGCGCGCTTGGAAATGGCGCAAATCGCCGAGGTCGTTGAGACTCTCGGCCAGCTCGAGCGGCGAGATCGGCTCGGCCTTCTCGCGCAGATGAAGAGCCGCCAGCAACTGCTTCTCGGCCTCGTCGTAGAGCCCGAGCTTCTGGTAGACGACGCCGATTGCCTCCATCAGGCGCGCCTGCAGCTGCGGCTGCTCGGCAAGCTCGGTCCGCACCCGGTCCGCGCCCTCGCCGAGGAGCTCGCGTGCCGTGATCTCCTGGCCGCGCCCCTCGTCGGGGTCGGAGATGCGGAAGAGATCGACAAGGAAGCGGGTGACCTCGCGGGCCGACGCGGCTTCGCGGTTGGCGCGCTCGGCGGCCGCACTCCGTTCGCCGCGCTCGCGGCGCAGGTCGACCGTGTACTTCACCGCTCCGGTCACGACGAGGAGGAGTGCCGCGGCGAACGCGGCGCGCCGCAGTCGCCGCCGCGGTCTGTCGTGGATGCTGACCAGCCGCTGCAAGACCTCGGTCGCCGTCGGTCGGGCGGACGGCTGTGGTAGTCGCATCCGACTCAGGAGCTCGGCGAGGTCGCGCTCGAGCGCCGGCAACGGGCGCGTGGCGCCGGTGCGAACGCGCTCGAGGAGCACAGGCAGCGCGAGGTCGGAATCGTACGACTCCTTTCCGCTGAACAGCTCGCTCAACAGCAGCCCGAACGAGTAGATGTCGCTCGCCGGCGTGACCGGCTCGCCGCGCGCCTGCTCGGGGCTCATGTAGCGCGGAGTGCCGATCACGGTGCCGGCGATCGTGCGCGCGGCGGACGCGGCGCTGACCGAGCCGCTGGCGCCGAAGCCGAAGCCGGCGACGGTCTCGCGTCCGCCCGCCTCCGCTGTCGTTGACAGTGAGGAGAGTGGAAAGGTCTCCGGCGCGACCGGAGAGCCCGAGAGCCGATCGACAGCGCGCGCAATCCCGAAGTCGAGCACCTTGACAGTGCCGTCAGCGGTAACCAGGACGTTCGCCGGCTTGAGGTCGCGATGCACGATGCCGGCGGCGTGCGCGGCGACCAGCGCCGAGCCGATCGCGCGGGCGATCTCGAAGCGGCGCTCGCGCGTCGGAAGTGGTTCGGAGAGAAGCGCCGTCAGCGGTCGGCCGTCGATGTACTCGAGGACGAGGAACTCGCCCTCCGCGGTGGGGAGGAAGTCGTGGATCCGGCAGATGTTCGGATGATCGAGCCTGGAGAGGAGACGCGCCTCTTCGAGCAGTCGCGCGCGGTGCGTAGCGTCGGAGAGACCGAGGAAACGGAGGCTCTTGAGCGCCACGCGTCGCTCGAGCCGCTCGTCGTAGCCGACGTAGACCGTCCCCATGCCGCCCTCGCCTAGGATGCCGAGAATGGCGACGTGACCGACGCGTCGCGGAGCGTCCGATGGAGCGGGCACGAAGGGTCGATTGTAGACCCCCGGCTACCCGGTAGGCGTGTGCGTCCTCGCCGGCGATCTCGCACCGCTCTGCCGCAGCTCTTCGAAGGCCGAGTCGCCCGGAAAGCGTCGCTGCCCGGCGCGCAGCGCTGCAGCCGCACCGGCATCGTCGCCGACCGCGCGGTAGGTCTTGGCCGCCTCGGCGTAGGCCGCCGCGGTCGAGATCTTGGCGACCATCTCGCGCAGGATCGCGGCCCCCTCTTCGCCGCGGCCGAGGAGAGCGTAGAGCAGCGCCAGGTGGGCGCGCGGGCGTGGGTCGTCGGGGAAGAGGCGGATCTCCTCACTGAAAGCGGCTTCGGCCGGCGCCGCTTCGCCGAGATCGGCCCGAATCTTCCCTTCGATTAGGTGGAGTCCGTGCAGAAGATCGGCGTCTTCGACGCGCCGCTGGGCGTAGAGCGCACGCGCCTCCGCTAGCGCCGCCAGCGCCGCCTCGAACTGGCCGCTGGCGTGCAACACCTCGGCGAGCGTGATGCGCGGCAAGATCCGCTCGTTCGCCCCCGCCATCGCCAGGCGCGCCTCGCGCTCGGCGCTCGCGAGGTCGTGGTCGACCAGCGCGATACGGGCGAGCAGACCGTGAGTGAACGACGGCGCGCTCGCTTCGGCCAGCTTGGCGTGTGCCGCCGCCTCCTCGTAGCGGCGGAGGTCGAAGAGCAGTGAGGCGACGTTCTGTGCGACGTGCGGCGCGCCGCCGGAACGGCGCAGCGCCTCCTGATAGGCGGACAGCGCTTCATTCTGCTTGCCGAGCTTGAGCCGCGAGCGCGCCAGGAACTCCCAGCTGTCGACCATCTGCGGGTTGGCGGCGACGAGCGCGCCGAAGGTCGCCTCGGCTTCGTTCCAGTGCTTCTCGTGCATCTGTTGGAAGCCGGTGCGCAGTCGCGCCAGCGTCGGAAGCTGGCTCTTCGGATCGGGGAGCGGACCGTCGCTCGGCGCCCCTCCCGATCCGAGATAGCCCAACGCAGCCATCGCCTGGCGCGTCTCCTCGTCGACCGCGCCAGGAGGCATCAGCGGGCGCGAGAACGGCGCGATCCTAGAGCGCAACTCCGCGAAGATTCGTCGTTCGGAGGCGAGCAGGTTCGTCCGCTCGGCCGCATCGCGCTCGAGGTCGAAGAGCTCGGGATCCGGGCCGTCGATCAAGTGATGGCGACCCTCCACGAGCGAGGCGAGCTCGCTCCAGCCGAAGTGGAGGCGGGGGTAGAAGGTCTCGGAGTAGATCGGGCGCGTCGGAGCGTTGGCGTCGAGAAAGGCGAGCAGCGACTCTCCCTGCCAAGTAGGAAAGCGCGGCAGGCCGACGAGGTCGAAGAGGGTCGGAGCCAGGTCGATCAGCTGCACCGGCTGTCCGACAGTGCTCCCGGCGAAGCGGCGCTCCGGCAGCTTGAGGAGGAGCGGCACTTGCAGCGCTTCGCGGTAGAGCAGCAGCCCGTGCTCCTCCTCGCCGTGGTCGCCCAATCCCTCGCCGTGGTCGGCGGTGAGCACGACGACGGCGCGCTCGTAAAGGTCGAGCCGGCGCAGCAGAGAGACGAGCTCGCCGACGACCGCGTCCGCGGCGGCGACCTCGCCGTCGTACGGAGAGGGGTAGTGGCTGTGCTCCGCCGGCGGCTCGTACGGCGTGTGCGGCTCGTAGAGATGGAAAAAGAGGAAGAGCGGTCGCGTCGCCGTCGACTCGAGCCACGGGCGGATCAACCGCAGCGTCTCGCTCCCCGGGCGCTGCAGCCCGCCGAGGCCGGCGCCCGTGCGCAGCTCGATCGAATCCTCGAAGAGATCGAAGCCGGCGCTGACGCCGCTCTTGCCCTGGAGCACGAAGGCCGAGACCGCGCCGCCGGTGGCGTAGCCGTGGGCGCGCAGCGCGGCGGGCAAGAATGGGATCTCGCCGTTCGCGATCCTCTTCTCGTCGAGCTGGTAGCCGACGTTGTCGCGCACGCCGTGCTCGCCAGGCAGCAGGCCGGTGAGCATCGAGACGTGAGACGGGAGGGTCAACGGAGTGTGCGAGTAGGCGCGCTCGAAGAGGATCGCGTCGGCGCGTAGCGCGTCGATCGCCGGCGTGGCGACGCCAGAGTAGCCGTAGGCGGGGAGCCGGTCGGAGCGCAGGGTGTCGATCGAGACCAGAACGATCGGCGTGCCTGCCGGCACTCGCGTGCGAAAAGGCGGCTCGGCGCAGGCGGCGAGGAGTGCCGCGACGGCGAGGAGGATGAGTCGCCGCGAACCGCTGCTCATTCGACCAGCCGCCCCCGACCGCGCGCGCTCTCCGCTCGCTCTGGGCGCGAGCCGTCGGCTCGAAACCAATGCCGGCGTTGCCGGCGAAACGGCGCCAGAAAGAGCGTCGAGAGCCGGCGGTCCTCGGCGCTCGCGTATCCGGGTACGCCGACCACGATCTCCGCTTGCGAGACATTGAGTCGCACGCTGCCGTGAAGCCGATCCCAGAGCGAGAGCACGACCGAGTAGTTGCTGTTCGCCTCGCGCTCGAGCTCGGAGTGGTGGATGCCGTGCATGCGCGGCGTGACGATCAGCCAGGAGAGGAGGCGCTCGAATCCGATCGGCAGGCGCACGTTGCTGTGGTGGAAGAGCGTCGCAGCTTGCAGGGCCGCTTCGTAGGCGGCGAAGGTGGGGAGCGAGACACCGGTGACGACGATTTGCGCGGCACGGAAGAGCGTCGAGAGGGCGATCTCACCAAAGTGGAAGCGGGCCCCCGTGGTGACATCGAGGTCGGGATCCATGTGGTGGACGTTGTGAAATCGCCAGAGGAGCGGGACGCGGTGATTGGCGAGGTGCCAGTAGTAGAAGGAGAGATCGAGAAGTAGGAATCCAACGCCGGCCTCAGCCCAGCCCGACAGCTCGAGCTGGGCGAAGAGCCCGATCCGTTCATTGGCGCCGAGATCGAGCAGTCGCCGCACCACCGGCATCACGACGAGCGCCGAAAGGGCGAAGGCGGTCGCAGCGAGCGCGACGTTCGCTCCCAGGCGGGCGACGAAGCGCGCTTTCCGCGCGCGCAGCGGCGTCAGCCGTTCGAGCACCAAGAGCACGGCGGCAGCGCCAACGAAGAGAAGGGTCAGATCCGGCACCGCCGGAGCTTGTAGCACGAAG
>CAZPYU010000100.1:0-3173 GCA_964590905.1 uncultured Thermoanaerobaculia bacterium | reverse complement strand
CGCGTGTCGGATGTGGAAGCGAAGATGATCTGGCGCGAAACTCTTTCCAATTGCTCAATCGTCTTCCAAAGTTTTCGCTCGTTGGCGACGGCTTGGCGCAGGGCTGCAAACTGTGTAACAGTTTAGCCCATTTCCCGATGGATTTAATTTTTCGCTGGACTCCCTGGTGCTTTTTCTGTAGATCCGAACCGTGTCTGAGGTCCGCATTGTGCAAGGCCGCCGCCTCCGTGAAGAGGATTTGGCGGTCATCGTGCGGCTGATTGAGGAGCATCCGCAAGCTCATCGCCGGCGGCTTTCCCAAATGCTGTGTGAGAGGTGGGGATGGAAAAACCAGCGCGGTCAATATAAGGACATGGCCGCGCGCACGCTCATGCGCAAGCTGGACGCCGCGGGTCTCATCACCCTGCCGCCCCCGCGCCGTCCGGCCACCAATGCGCGGCGTGGGGAGAGTCCCCCACCGTCTGTGCCGGAACTGCCGGCGCTGGCGGTGGCGTTGTCTTGCTTGCAACCGCTGCGCTTGGAGTGGGTGCGGGCCGGCACGGGTGCGGCGAAACTTTTCCAGGGCTCGCTGGCTCATCATCACTACCTGGGCTATCGCGGGCCGACGGGGGAAAACATCGCTTACCTGGTCTGGAGCGCGACCGATCAACCGCTGGCCTGTTTGCTCTTTGGCGCGGCGGCGTGGAAAGTCGCCGCCCGCGATCAATTCATCGGCTGGGAGCAGGAGGGGCGGCGAAGCGGCTTGAGTGGTCTGGCCAACCAGAGCCGGTTTCTCATTTTGCCTGGGGTTCGCGTGCCTCTTCTGGCCAGCCACATTTTAAGTTTGGCCACGGCCCGATTGCGGCGGGATTGGATGGATAAGTACGGTCATCCGGTGGAGTTGGTGGAAACCTTTGTGCAACGGGATCGTTTTGCGGGCACTTGTTATCGGGCGGCCAACTGGCAGTGGCTGGGAGCCACCCAAGGTCGCAGCCGCAATGACCGCAACCATCAGCACGGCGTGCCGGTCAAAGATATTTACGTTTATCCGCTGAGTCGATTTTTCCGGCAACGGCTCGGGGTGAGGATGGCTTCTCATGCCTAAGCCGCTGGAAATTGCCCAGGATTATCAATGTCCTTACCGGCAGGCCTGCCCGCATCTGCAGGGGATGGCCACGGAAGCCATTTGGCATCGCCATGAACTGGACCTTCGACAAGCCCAAGAGGATCGAGAGCGGATCGATCAATTGGTGGAGTGGCTCAACGAGCGCGATCAACAGGTGCGCCGGTTGGAGCGGGAAAACCAGCAATTGCGCGCGCAGCTCAAAGCGCTTCATCAAAAACAGTTCAAGGCCAACCCGCCCGCGCCCACGCCGCAGGAGGCGGGCGTGGCGACGAAAAAGAAACGCGGCGCGCCGGTGGGACATCCGCCCTGGCCACGGCCCGCTCCAGATCATCTGGATCAAACCATCCCCGTGCCGCCGCCCGCCCGCTGTCCCCATTGCCAGTGTGCCGGCCTGCATCCGGTGAAGCAAACCGTGGAGCATTGGCAGGAGGATATTGTGATCAAGCCCGCCACGCAGGTGACTTGCTTTACGCACCAACAGGCTTGGTGCCCCGGCTGTGCGCGCCACGTCATCCAGGCAGCGCCGGGCGAACTGTTGGGTTGCGCCATCGGCCCCGTCGCCAAAGCCACGGCCGTATATCTGCGCTATGGCATCGGCTTGATTTATCGCAAAGTGGAGAAGGTGTTCACCGAACTGTTCAACCTGCGCTTTGTCCCGGCCACCGCGCTGAATTTCGACCGCGCCGCCACCCGGAAAGCCGGGGAGCTCTACGAGGACTTGCGGCTGAAAATCCAGGCCAGTGAGTACTTGCACATGGATGAAACAGGCTGGCGCGTCGATGGGGTCAATCATCACCTGTGGTACGCCGGGCACGAGCGGCTGGCGTTTTTTCACATCGACCGGCATCGCTCGACCGCGGTGGCCGAAGCGATCGTGGGGACAAAGTTTGCGGGCATTCTCAACACCGACGGGTATTGCGTCTATGAGGCGCTCTGGGCCTCCGACAAACAAACCTGCTTGAGTCACCTCTTGCGCGCATCCCGGGAATTGGAACAATCGCTCCCGGCGCTGCCGCCCATCGACTTGTCTGCCGAACCGACCGAGGGCCAACGGCGGGCCAAGGGCTTTTCCACCCGGGTGCAGAAATTGATCGGGGATGCTTGCCAGCTCGGCCGGCGCCTGCGTGAGAAACCGGTCCAGTCGGCCCAGGCCCGTCGTTTGGAAAACAAGTATCAGCAGCGGCTCCAGAAAATCTGCGCGCGGGCACTGGCCCACCCCGAGGCCGAGAAACTGCGCCGGCGCCTGCGGGAAAACCGGGCCAAGCTCTTCACGTTCATCGGGCATCCGGAAGTCGGGCCAACCAACAACCAAGCCGAACAATCGCTGCGACCCAGTGTGATTTTGCGCAAACTGACTTTCGGCAATCGCTCGCTCGCGGGGGCACGTCATCACAGTGTGTTGAGTAGTCTCCTCATCACCGCCCAACGCCAAGGGCGCGATGCGCGAGCCGCCCTGCTGGCCTTGTTCACCCAACCTCTCTCCGTCGCCAAAAAAGCGTTCTATCACAACTCTTCCTGAACCCTCGGGAAACGGGCTAAACTGTTACTTTGACACCCTTTCGACCCTCAAGGCTCAAAACCTGTTTGCTTATGACTCCGCCAGCCGTTTTCAAACAGTCGGCGATGGTACCAATTCAGCAACGCACACCTACGATCCGCAAAGCCGCAGAAACTCCGCCTCGTCAATGACCTTCACGCCGAGCTTTTGTGCCTTCTCGAGCTTTGAGCCAGCCTCGGAGCCTGCGAGGACATAGTTAGTGTTTTTGCTCACCGAACTGGTGACGTTCCCGCCAGCGTTGCGGATGAGGGCGGATGCCTGGTCGCGAGAGAGCGTCGGCAATGTGCCGGTGAGCACGATCGTCTTGCCGGCCAGCGGTTGCGCGGCCGTGGCCGGAATGTTGGTGGCGGCGACGCCCTCTGGATGAATGGCAAGGTGGTGGAGTTGTTGGAGAATCTTTTTCCCTGCGGCCGAAGCGAAATAATCCAGCACCGACGCAGCGGCAACCGGGCCAACTTCCGCGAGACTGGCTTTGGCACCACTCCTGGCGAGCCGATCCTCGATCTCGGC
>CAZPYU010000099.1:0-19673 GCA_964590905.1 uncultured Thermoanaerobaculia bacterium | reverse complement strand
GGTGTCGAGAACGACGAGCAGCTCACTGTCGCCTGCGGTCGCCAGCCCTTCCCGCTCGACTAGGCGGACCTCGAGCTCGTCGGCGGCAAGGGAGATCGCCTCGCCGGCGACTTCGAGGAAGATGCTGCCGTCGCGCTCGAGAGTCTCGGCGAGGGCGTCACCGTCGGCCGCGGCGAGAGCGACCTGTACCGACTTCATCCTCGAACCCAAACGTTTGCCGAGGACGCGAAAGTTGGGCTTCACCTCGTGGGTCACGAACTCGCCGCGCCGCTCCGCCCAGCGAATCTCCTTGACGTTAAGCTCGTCGAGGAGAAGCTCTCGCACCGACTCGACGTGGGCCTTGACGTTCACGCCGAAGCGCTCGGGTGCAAAGACGAGGGTCATGGCGGCGAGGGGTTGGCGGGTTTTCAAGTTGCGCGTTGCGCGCACCGAGTGAGCGAGATTGCTGATGCGCTTCGCCAAATCGATTCCATGGAGGATCCGTTCCGGTCCCCACGGATCGCCCGCCGTGAGGGTTGAGTCCAGCGGTACGGGCCACGATTCGAGGTGGACGCTGTCGGCGCCACCGGATCGCTGGCTCCGAACGAGGATTTCGTGGAGTTTCTCGGCTAGAAAGGGAGTGAAGGGAGCGAGGAGCCGCGCCAGAGTCGTGAGTACCTGGTAGAGCGTCTGAAACGCGCACTCCTTGTCCCGTTCGTTCCCGTCGGCGGCGGCCCAGAAGCGGCTACGGCTCCTTCGGATGTACCAGTTGGTGAGCTCGTCGACGAAGTACTCCAGCCGTCGTGCTGCCAGTGCGATCGAATAGTCCAGGAGGCTCGCGGTCACCTCGCGTACGCACATATGGAGCTGGAAGAGCACCCAGCGATCTAGGTCTGGCCTTTCCCTAACTGAAACGTCTTTCGTCTCGTCGGGATACCAGCCGTCGAGAGTCGCATAGATGGTGAAGAAGGAGAGCGCGTTCCAGAGCGGCAGGAGGAAGCCCTGGGCGGCTTCGCGAACCAGACGGGTGGAGAAGCGGGCGGACTGCTCGGGGTCGTTGACGAAGAAGTACCAGCGCAGGGCGTCGGCGCCGGTCTCGTCGACCACCGTCATCGGATCGACGACGTTGCCCAGCCGCTTCGACATCTTGCGCCCCTGCTCGTCGACGACGTGACCGAGGACGATGCAGTTGCGAAAGGCGCCCTCGCCGAAGAGCGCGACCGCGAGGACATGCATCGTGTAGAACCAGCCGCGCGTCTGGTCGACCGCCTCCGAGATGAAGTCGGCCGGGAAACCGAGGGTCGCGCCCTGACGTGCATCGGGATTGAACGCCGGCTGCGGAGCGCCCAGGTAGTGGTGCTGCGCGAACGGCATCGCCCCCGAGTCGAACCAGGCGTCGACGACGTCTTCGACGCGGCGAAAGGTACCCCCGTTGCAGGCGTAGCAGGGCCAGCTGATGGCGTCGATGAACGGTCGGTGCGGATCGAACTGCTCGCGAGCGTGGACGTCGGCGGGTCTTCGCGCGCCGGAGACGGCGAAGAGCTCGTCGTAGGAGCCGATTACCACCGGTTGGGTCGCGCAGCCGTCGCACTTCCAGATCGGCAGCGGCGTGCCCCAGTAGCGCCGGCGCGAAAGCGCCCAGTCGACCACCCCTTCGAGCCAGTTGCCGAAGCGGCCGGAGCCGATCGCCTCGGGGCGCCAGCCGATCGTCCGGTTGGCGGCGACGAGCTGGTCGCGGATCGCGGTCGTCTGCACGAACCACGACTCGGTCGCGTACTGAAAGAGCGGCGTGTCGCAGCGCCAGCAGAACGGATAGCTGTGGCGGTAGGTCTCGGTGTGCAGGAGGAGAGAGCGCCGGCGCAGGTCGCGGACGACCTCCTTGTCGGCCTCCTTGAACCAGAGACCGGCGAGCGCTTCGATCCCGGCGCGGTCGGCCACCTTGCCGCTGGGCTCGATCGTACGGAAGAGCGGCAGCCCGTGCTCGAGCCCGCTCTGGTGGTCGTCGGCGCCGAAGGCGGGGGCGGTGTGCACGAGCCCGGTACCTTCGGTGGCAGTGACGTAGTCGGCGAGGACGACCGGCCAACCCGCTGCGTCGGACGGAGCGGGGTCGAACGCCCGCGTGTTGCTCGGAGCATCGGCCGGCGAGACGCGAAACGGGCGGTCGTAACGCAGGCCGAGGAGATCGCGGCCCCGAAAGCGGGACACAGCCGGTAGGTCGCGCAGATCGATCCTGGAGCTGCGATCGTCGAGGACGACGTCGCATGGGATCGTCGCCGCGCTCGCGTCTGCGAACAGGGCGGTCGCACCCGCTCTGCCCGGCAGCTCGACCGCGCGGTAGACGAGCTCGGGGTGGACGGCCATCCCGGCATGGCCGGGCATCGTCCACGGCGTCGTGGTCCAGGCGAGAAGATGAAAACCCTCGGAAGTCGAGACCTCGCTACCCTCGACGGTGCGCAACTTCTGGCCCGCGCGCACGGGAAAGAGGACCCAGATCGATGGATCGTCGGTCTCCTTGTAGTTCTGCGCGACCTCGTGCGAGGAGAGCGTCGTGCCACAACGCGCGCAATAGGGCTGACTCTTGTGCCCTTCGTAGAGCAGCCCGAGCTCGTGGAGGCGCCGAATCGCCCACCAGACCGACTCGATGTAGCGGTTGGAGTACGTGAAGTAGGCGTCGTCCAGGTCGATCCAGTAGCCGAAGCGCTCCGACATCGCCCGCCACTGGCGCTCGTAGGTGCCGACCGACTCTAGGCAGGCGGCGTTGAACTGCGCGATCGAGGCCGAGCGATCGCCGGGGACGAGTTGCTCGATCGCCTTCTTGCCAGAGAGCCCGAGCCGCTTCTCGACTTCGATTTCGACCGCCAGCCCGTGGGTGTCCCATCCCGCCTTGCGCGCCACGTGGCGGCCGCGCATCGTTTGGAAGCGGGGGAAGAGATCTTTGACGACCCGCGTCACCACGTGGCCGACGTGCGGCGTGTTGTTCGCGGTCGGAGGACCCTCGAAGAAGACGAACGGTTCGCCGCCGCGGGTCGCCTCGAGCGAGCGCGCGAAGATCCGTTCGCGCCGCCAGAAATCGAGGGTCTCGCGCTCCTGCTCGGGGAATGGATAGCCCGAGGCGACGGCGGGGAACCGCTGCTCGGTCATGCCGGGGGGAGCGAGTCGACGAACCTCGATGCGATCGCGGTGAACGACTGCGCTGCCTCGGCGTGCGGCAGGAGGCCGGCGTCCGCGACGACCTCGAGCTCGGCGTCGGGGAGGAGCTTGAGCCAGATATCCGACGACTCGACCGGCGGCGCTACCGCCTGCCGGCCCCAGACGAGGAGAGTTGGACAGGTCAGGCGCGGCAGCGCCTGCAGCACTCCGTGGTTGAGGTAGCCGGAGAGAAATGCAGCCAGCGCGGCGCGGCTCCCCTCCTCGTGAGAGCCCTTCCAGTAGTGATCCACGAGCGACTCGGTGACCGCCTCCGGAGCCGCGTAGACTTCGTTGCGCAAGTGATGCTCGATGCCGGCGCGGCTCGCGTAGACGTTGAGCGCCGAGGCCCCCAAAATCGGCAGACGCAGCAAGCGGTGGATGACGGCGTCCTTCAAGTCCGGCTCGTCGCTCGCCAGATCGATTCCGAGCGGACAGACGAGGATCAGTCCGCGCACCAGCTCGGGGCGGTCGACCGCGACCTGCACGGCGTAGGCGGCCGAGAGCCCGGAGGCGATCAAGACAGCACGGCGGCGGAGCAGGTCGACCAGGATGTCGATGACGAAGTCGATGTAGAGCTCGGCGTCGTAGTCGAGCGACGGCCGGTCCGACCGGCCCCAGCCCGGCAAATCGGGCGCGAAAACCTGAAAGCGCTCTGCGAGCCGCTCCGCAGCCTCGCGCCACTCGATCGAATCGTGTCCGGGGCCGAACGAATGCAGGAGCGCGATCGGATCGCCATCCCCCAGCCGCTGAAAGATGACGTCGCCGAGCTCCCAGGCGTAGCGGTGGCGGCGGCCCCAGAGAGTCGGCTCGATCCGCCGAGCGCGCCGAGCGACGGCGGCGTTGAAGAGGGCTGGAACTCCGATGGCGGCCCCGCCGATCAGGAGCCCACGCACGATCCGATGGCGCCGGCGCCGGCGCTCCTCCTCCTCCGAGGTCCAGGCGGCCATGGGGGCGGGAGGATAACATGCGCGTTGCGCCCGCCCTGGCGAGGCGCCGGGAGGCCGATTTCTCTGTAGGATCGCGCGGGATCTCGTCGTGGCGGTACTTCCGATCCTCCGGTTGGGCCATCCGGCCCTGCGCACCCCCGCCGAGCCGGTGGCTCTCGACCGGATCGCGGAGGCGGACTTCCAGCGTCTGATCGACGATCTGATCGAGACCATGGGCGCCGCGGATGGCGTCGGACTGGCGGCGCCGCAGGTCGGCGTCAGCGAGCAGCTCTTCGTCTACGAAGTGGCGGATCCGACCTCGACCGAGAGCGCGATACCGCTGCGGGTGGTAGTGAATCCGATGGTGGAGCCGGTCGCGGGGGCGCTCATCCAGGACTGGGAGGGCTGCCTGTCGATCCCCGACCTCCGTGGGCTGGTTCCGCGGCACCCCGAGGTGCGGGTGCACGGATTGGACCGCGGAGGGCGCCGGGTCGACTACGAGGCGTCGGGCTACGAGGCGCGGATCGTTCAGCACGAATTCGATCACCTGAATGCCATCGTCTTTCTCGACCGGATGCGCGACTTGCAGTCGCTCGCCTTTTACGAGGAGTGGGAGAGCTTCCTCTCCGAGGGCGGGCTTCCCGGCCGCGGCGTTCGACCTGGATAGGAGCCGCGCTCGTCGGCCGATTCGGAATTGCGAGTAAGATCGCCGGCTAACCAGCCGGATGTCCGATCCGGAGGATCTGACTGGAGCTGGAGTGCGCGGAGACCGAAGCGTGGCTCAGAAATCGAAGAAGAAGGCGAAGGCGGCCTCCAAGTCGGCCCGAGCCCAGAGCGCCCGGCGCCGCTCCCCTCCGAGCTCTGCCAAGCGCCGCGGGGGCAAGGCATCGACTCCCAAAGGGCGCGTCAAGCCGAAACCGTCGCGGCCGGCTCGAGCGGGCGGAGCCAAGAAGATTTCGAAGGGCTCCTCGGCTAGAAAAGCGACGGGCGCCAAGCGGCCGAAGCCGAAACCCGCCGCGAAGCCGAAACCGGGAGGCAAGGGAGCCGGCCAGGTCGCCAAGCCTTCACCGGCGGCGCGCCCCCGCCTGGCGTCGACGAGCAGCCGGCCGGTGAAATCGCCTCGCGGCGCTTCGGCCCCGCCGGCGGTCGCCCCGAAGCGTCCGCCGGCCTCGGCCAAGCCGGCCTCGGCCAAGCCGGCCCCGGCACCCGCGCCGACCGCGAAGCCAACTAAGGTGGCCAAGCCGATGCCGGCGCCAGTCGTGCTGAAGCGGCTGCCGCGACAAGCCGACGCGCCGGGACCGGTGCTCCAGCGGGCGCCGGCGCCGCCTCTCGACCTGGCGCTCGTAAGGTTGCATCTTGTCGCCAAGAGAGACGAGATGCTCGCCATGTACCTGCGCGATCTACGCACCGGACAGCAGTCCAACGACAGCCCGACCGAGGATCTCGTCGACCGCGCCAACAACGCCTACAGCCGCGAGCTCAACTTCTCGATCTCGGGCGCCGAGCGCGCGTTGCTGCTGCAGATCGAAGAGGCCATCCAGCGGCTAGACGCCGGGGGCTTCGGCCGCTGCGCCCACTGCAGCGAAACGATCGCGCAGCCTCGGCTCGAAGCCGTTCCGTGGGCTCGCCTCTGCATCCGTTGCCAGGAGCTGCTCGAACAGGGGCTCTTGCCCGAGAGCTGAGAGACCGGCAGCGCGAACGATCGACGGCGAAGCGATGCGCCTGCGCTCATTCTTCGGTCTTCTTTTCGCGGTGGCGGTCGCCTTCGTTGCTTCGTATTGGGCCAAACTCAACGATGGGCTGCTCGACGAGCGGTTCCGGCTCGGAAGCAGCGCGTCGATTCCGGTTTGGGGGGCCCTCCTGGTGGTCTTTCTCGCCGGCTTTCTGCCGGTCGGCGCGACCCTCGTCGCCGATACATTGCGGCACGAGCTGGCGCTGCGGCGAGAACGGCGACGCCAGCGCGAGCAAGAGAGCCTCGAGGCCGTTTACCGTCGCGCCGTCGACTTCGAATCGGACGGTCAGTTCGCCCGCGCGGCGACCGAGCTCGAGGCCTATCTCGCGGCGCGCCCAGACTGTCTCTCGGGCCTTCTCCTTTACGGCTCCGTGCTGAGAGAGCTGCAGCGGGTCTCCGAAGCGATCGACGTCCACCGCCGCGCTGCCACTCTCTTTCCGCTTTCGGTGGCGGTCCTGCGTCAGCTCGCCGAGGATTACGTCGCCAAGGGCGAGCCCGAAGTCGCGCGCGAGATGCGCAACCGGATCTGGCGCGACTCTCCCGGAATGGGCCTCGACGTGGTGAGAAGGCTCCGCGCCGAGGCGATCGACCGGCGGGAGTGGGCGGAGGCGACGCGGCTCCACGAGCGCGCCACCGAGCTCTTCTCGGCGGGCGGAGACATTCAGGGGTTGGCCCGCGAGTCGAGCCTCGGGCAAGGGCTCGACTACCAGCGCGGGGTGCTGCTCCTCGAGCGCGACCAGGTCGCCGCCGCGGCCGAGATCTTTCGTCGCCTTCTGGTCCACGAGCCGCGCTTCTTGCCAGCGCGCATCATGCTCGGAGAGGCGGAGCTGGTTGCCGAGCACGAAGAATCGGCGGTTTCGATCTGGCGCACGGGCTACCTCGAGACCGGCAGCCCGGTGTTCTTGCAGCGCATCGAGGACCATTTCGTCGAGCGCGAAGAGCCTCTGCTGGCGATCGAAACCTTGCGCGGATTGATCGCCGAGTGCGCCAACGACCTGCTCCCCCGTTTCTATCTCGGCCGGCTCTACTACCGGCTCGAGATGCTCGACGAAGCCGCCCGGACTCTGGCCGGCGTGGCCGAGCGAATCAAGCTCTCGCCGACCTTTCACTATCTCTTGGCGCGAATCCACGAGCGGCGACGGGAGCTGTCGCGAGCTGTCGAGGCTTACTCGAGCGCGCTCCGGCAGCTCGACGTGGGAAGCTCGGAGTACGTCTGCCGAGTCTGCGCGACCCGGTACCGGGAGTGGCAAGACTTCTGCCACGGCTGTCGGACCTGGAACGCGGTAGAGCTCAACTTCGAGGAGGAGCGTCTCTCCGCCGACGAGCTGGGCATTCAGGTCGCGCCGGTCTGGAGCGTGCCCGAGGACTCGGGCGAGTTCACGCTCACCGGCGTCGAGTTCGGCGAAAAGAGCTGACCAGAAGTGGAGTTTTTGGATCGTGCGCGCGCCGGGGAGGCGCCGCCCGTCGTTCTGGTTCGGGGCGATCTCGTGCTCGCCGAGCCGGCCGCGACGAAGCTCGCGGCGGCGCTCGGAGAGAGTTGGGGAGTCGAGCCGGTGAGGGTCCGTCAGCCGGAGCATCTCGGGACCCTGGTCGACGACTTGCGTACTTACTCTCTGTTCGCGCCCGGAAAAATCGTCGTAGCGAGCGAGACCGGCCTGCTCGCGGATCGCGACAGCGCCGCCCAGCTCCTGGCGCTGGTGCGGGAGGGACTGCCGTTCGCGGGCGGCGCCGCAGCGCTCGCAGGTCCGCAGCGCGAGGCGGCCCGTCGCCTGGTTCAGGTTCTCCGGCTCTTCGAGATCGATCCGACCGCAGCGCCACCGGAGACCTCTCTCGCCGAGATTCCGGATGCCGCGTTCGGTGCCAAGAAGCGGGCTTCCGTCGATGAGCTTCGCCAGGAGCTGACGCCGCTTCTCGCGGCGGCGCTCGAAGCGGGTCTCGTCGGGGTGGGGGAGAGCGAGGCGTCGCTGGTGGCGGATCTCTTGCGCGGCGGTCTACCCGAGCGCCATCTGTTGATTCTGGTGGAGAGCGCGGTGGCCGAATCGCATCCGATCTATTCGGCGCTCGCTCGCCGCGACGCGGTGATCGACGCGGGACACCTCGCGGCCAAGAAACGGGGCGGTTTTGCCGGTCTCGAGCGGCTGGTCGCCGGACTCGAAGCCGAGACCGGAAGCAAGCTGGGAGCCGAGGCGACGGCCGAGCTGGCGCGCCGCACGCTGCGCACCGACGAGTCGCGCCGCGGCGCCGAAGCCACGATCGACGCCGACTCGGCGGCCCGGTTCGGCGCCGAGTACCGCAAGCTGGCGACGCTGGCGGGCGGCGCCCGCATCGAGCGTCAGCTGGTCGAAGAGCAGGTCGAGGACCGCGGGCGCGAGGAGGTCTGGGCGATCCTCGACGCGGTCGGCGAAGGGAAGGGGGACGTTGCACTCTCCGCCTTGACGCGGCGGATGCGCGGTGCTGACGATCCGGTCGCCGAGCGGTTGCGGCTCTTCGCGCTCTTGGCCGGCTTCGCGCGTCAACTGGTGGCACTGGTAGGAGCGCTCGAAGCGACTGGAGCGCGCCGCGGAGCGACCTCCTTCCCGCTCTTCAAGGGCGAGATTGCGAAGCACCTCCAGGGCCCGATCGAGGGGATCGAGGTGAATCCGCTCGCCGGAGGCAGCGAGTATCGACTGCACAAGGTCTACCTCGTGGCGTCGCGGTTGGCGTCCGCCCAGCTCGCGCCGCTGTTAGCGCGGACGCTCCTGACCGAACGGCAGTTGAAGGGCGATTCCGACGACCCCGACGCGGCGCTGCTCGCCTTCGTGCTCACGCTGGCCAGCCTCTGCGCGGGGCGGTCGCCGCGAGCTAGCGCTTCGACTGCATCCGCACGTGGCCGTCCTTGACCAGCTTCGCGAACAGAAGCTGCATGTCGAGCCGGGGCAGCGGCCCCATCTTGTAGAGCGACGCGAGATCGTGTGTGCCTTCGAGCCGGGTCAGGACAAACCCTTCCTGTGCCGAGAGCTTGAACTTGGCCAGCTCGTCGAGCGTGCGGGCGAGGATCGGGAAATCGTTCGGTTTGAGGGGCGATTTCTCCAACTCTCTTCGCACCGAATCCTCGATCTGACCGATACCGGCCTCGAGCTTGCGGTTCTCTGGCTCGAGCGCGCGGGCGGCGCGGGAGTGCCGCAGTGCGGATCCGAGCTCGCCCTTGGCCAGCTGTTGCCGGGCCTCGGTCATGAGCAGCTCGCCGGAGATCGCGGGCGGCGCGGGCGGCGCCTCGGGGACGATCGCCGACGCGGAGATGGCCGCGCCACGCGGACGAACCAGCTTGATCCGCCCGACCTGCATCTGGCGCAGCAACGCCTTGCAAACGTGGAACTCGCTGGCGTGCGAGGTGGTGCAGAGCTCGGCGATCGTGCGATCGTCGTCGACCATCGCCAGTACGTGACCGTCCATCTCTCCCAGCTCGCTCTCGTCGAAGCTCCCTACCGCGACCGCAACGGCCTCGAGCGTCGGGATCGCTTCGCGGATACGTCGGGACTCGTCGATGCGCTGCATCCCCTCGAGCACGATCGCCGCGACGTCGACCGAGATCGGCACGATCGTCTCGGGCGCCGGGAGCTCGCCGTCGAGGAAGCGAAACTCGCCCTCCGTCCAGCCGAAGATGTCGTAGATGGTCTCTTCGGCTTTGAGTCGCAGCATCTGCTGCAGGTCGGTCTCCGAGATCGCGCCAGCATCGATCAGGATCCTGCCGAGCAGGGTCTTCTGAACTAGCTGAGCCGAGATCGCCTTTCCCAGCTCGGCATCGGTGACGAAGCCGTGACTGACGAGGAAGGCCCCGAGGTACTCCTTGGCGTCGGTGGAGGACGAGGAGAGGATTCTCCCCTCCTTGAAGGCGACCTTCTTCGAGATCTTCCCGCGCTCGACGACGAGCGTGCCGGTCTTCTGGGCGCCGGAGAGCCACTGCAGGAGCTCCGCGAGCTCCATCGTCTTCAGATTGCCGGTGATCCCCAGGAGCTGCCCTCGTCAGCCGCGCGCCACGGTCGTGCCGCGCTGACCCTGATAGTGCGAAGAGGAGCCGGTCTCTCCGTAGGCGACGTCGGGCTCTGACTCCATGGCCACGAAGATGAGCTGTGCGATCCGTCGCCCGGCTTCGAGCACGAACGGTACCGGGCCCAGGTTCTGCAGCTCGAGGGTGATGTTGCCTTCGAAGCCGGGGTCGCACCAGCCGGCCAGGGAGTGGTTGATCCAGAGTCGTCCGAGAGTCGACTTGAGCTTGAGATCGCAAGCGACGGTACGCGGAATGCGCACGTACTCGAGGGTCGACGCCAGGACCACTTCGCCGGGAAAGAGCTTGATGTGAGGCGCGGTGAACTCCTCGGGCTCCCGGGTCGGACAGAGCCAGTGGTCGGAGACGCGCACGTCGTAGCTCGCCGCGTTGACTTGCGCCGGATCGTAGGGCCGCACGCCGCCCGCCGTCGCCCAGGCGCGGATCCAGCGGTCGGGCTTGATCATGTTTCGAAGTGCACGGGGGTGTCGAGGCTCTCGCGGTGAATCGTATCGACGAAGCGGATCGACTGGCGCGTGAGCGACATGAAGAGGGTCTGCGTGCGGTAGCCGCCCCCGAAGAAGCGGACGCCGTTCAAGAGGTCGCCGTCGGTGACACCGGTACACGAGAAGAGGATCTGCTCGCCCGGAGCCAGATCTTCGGTCATCAAGACGCGGCTCAGATCACTGTAGCCGAGTACTTCGAGACGTTGCCGCTGATCGTCGTTGGCGGCGATCAGGCGGGCCTGGATCTCGCCCCCAAGGCAGCGCATCGCCGCGGCCGCGAGGACGCCCTCCGGCGCGCCGCCGATGCCCATCACCGCCTGCACGCCGGTGCCGCGTACGGCGCAGGCGATGCCAGCCGAGAGATCGCCGTCGCCGATCAGGCGGATGCGGGCGCCCGCCGTCCGAATGTCGGCGATTAGCTGCTCGTGCCGCGGCCGATCCAGAACGACGATCGTCAGGTCTTCCACGTCGCGCTCGAAGGCACGCGCCAGCGCTCGCAGGTTCTCGCCTACCGGCGCGTCGAGGTGCAGGCGGCCGCGCGCGGTGGGACCGACGATCAGCTTCTCCATGTAGCAGTCGGGCGCGTGCAGCAGTCCGCCGCGCTCGGCGGCGGCGAGCACCGCGGTCGCGTCGGGCGCGCCGGTCGCGCAGAGGTTGGTGCCCTCGAGCGGATCGACAGCGATGTCGACCCCGAGGCCGCTGGCGTCGCCCTTGAGCGCGCCCACCTCCTCGCCGACGAAGAGCATCGGCGCCTCGTCGCGCTCGCCTTCGCCGATCACGATCCGACCGGCGATGGCCATCGTGTTGAGCTCGCGCCGCATCGCTTCGACCGCCACCTGGTCGGACTGCTTGCGGGCACCGAGCCCCATGGTGTGCGCCGCGGCGACTGCGGCGGCCTCGGTAACGCGGATGAAATCGTGCTCGAGGATGCGATCGACGGTGGTCATCGGCTGGCCGTCCCCTCGGCGGCTCTGGCCGGTTTCTCGACTGCCGCCGGCGGCTCGTAGGCGGCGATGCCGGTCACCGCCTCGCCGATCACCAGACCGTGAATGTCGTGGGTTCCTTCGTAGGTGTACACCGACTCGATATTGAGCATGTGGCGAATGACCGGGTAGTCGTCAACGATGCCGTTGGCGCCCAAAATCTCGCGCGCCAGCTTGGCGCACTCCCGCGCCACCCAGACATTGTTGCGTTTGCCCATCGAGACGTGGTGCGGCTTGAGCTTCTTCTTCTCCTTCAGGTTGGCCAGCTGCATCGCCAGGAGCTGGCCCTTGGTGATTTCGGTAATCATCCAGGCGAGCTTCTCTTGAACGAGCTGATGCGCGGCGATCGGGCGGCCGCCGAACTGGATGCGCTGCTTGGCGTATTCGACGGCGGTCCAGAAGCAGTCCATGGCGGCGCCGAGGGCCCCCCAGGCGATGCCGTAGCGGGCCTGGTTGAGGCACATGAGAGCATTCTTGAGGCCGACGGTCTCGGGCAGCACGGCGTCGGCCGGTAGGTGGCAGTCGTGGAAGCCGAGCTCGGAGGTCGTCGAGGCGCGCAGCGAAAACTTGCCGTGCTGATCGACCGAGGTGAAGCCGGGCGTACCTTTCTCGACTAGGAAGCCGCGGATGACCTCGTCAGTGCGCGCCCAGACCACGGCGACTTCGGCCACCGTGCCATTGGTGATCCACTGCTTGGAGCCGTTCAAGACCCAGCCGTCGGAGGTACGCCGCGCGGTCGTGCGCATGCCGGCCGGATTCGAGCCGAAGTCGGGCTCGGTGAGGCCGAAGCAACCGATCGCCTCGCCGGAGGCGAGCTTGGGAAGCCAGCGCGTCTTCTGCGCTTCGGAGCCGAACGCCCAGATCGGGTACATGACGAGGCCGCTCTGAACCGAGGCGAAGCTGCGCAGGCCCGAATCGCCGCGCTCCAGCTCCTGCATGATGAGGCCGTAAGAGACGCCATCTAACCCCGGTAGCCCGTAACCGGTGAGCGAGGCGCCGAAGAGGTTCATCTCGCCCATCTCCGGGACGAGCTCGAGCGGGAAGCGCCCTTCGCGATGACATTCCGCGACGAGGGGCATGAAGCGGTCGTCGACCCAGGAGCGGACGGTGTCGCGCACCAGGCGCTGCTCGGCGGTGAGCAGCGCATCGAAGTCGACGAAATCGACGCCGGGAAAGCGGTTCACGCGGGGACCTCCGGACGCAGGTGGGCGGGCGCGGTCGAGCTCGAGCTAGGAGACCCGAAAGAGTGCGGGCGAATCCTACTACATCATCGGCAGCGTCGGACGATCGGCTCGGCCGGCGGAGACTTCGTCCACCGTCAAGAGTCTGAAGGCTCCGCATCCGCCAACGGCGTCCCGTGCGAGGACGAGCCCTCGGTTAGACTGGCGCGCGACATGGCGGCATTTCCGGGGGGCAGCGCCTGGGCGATGGCGAAGGACATCGCCGGAGGCTACCTCTTGGTCACCGAGCGCACCTACCAGCGCTTCGAGCTCGGCCAGCTCGATCTGTTCGCCTTCGAGTTGGATCGCGCTCTGCGCGATACGCGGGGGGAGCAGGTCGCGCTCGAGGATCTCGAGGCGATCAAGACGAAGAATCGGCGTCTCACCCGCCTGACCGGGGCCTTGAGCATGCTCAAGAGCTACCAGCAGCGGAAATTCAAGAAGGACTCTCGGCCCCTGTTCGACGGCAAGAGTTGAGCGACTCCTTGCGCTTCGGGGCGACGATTCTGCTCGCGCTCGGATTCGTGGCGCTCCTCGACCGTCGGTCGCGACGACTCGGCCTCGACCCGCCCGGTTTTCGCGACCCACTCCGCCGCCTGGCGGGCCTCGGCGGGCTCGCCTGCGGGCTCGCCGTCACCGCGCTCTCGCCGCTCGGCACCCTCGGGCGCACGCTCGAACCCGCCGACTTCGCGTCGGTACCGATCTGGGCCCTATTCGCCAATCATGTCCTGCTGCTCGCGACGGCCGCCGTCTGGTTTGTCGCCGGCTACGCTGGGAGCGGCGAACGATTCACGGCGCAGGTGGGTCTGGTAGCCCGTCGGCTCCGAGTCGAGCTCTGGCTCGGTGCACTGTTCGGAATCGGAAGCTGGCTGCTCGTCATTCTCGTTGCGCTTTTCGCCGCGCAGTTGGTGATCGGCGCTGGCGGCGAGGACCTGATCCCGCAGCGGCCGCCGGCGGCGATCGCCTGGATCGTGGGTCTGCCGATCGCGGTGCGGGCAGGCCTCGCGCTCTCGGCCGGCGTCGTCGAGGAGCTCTTCTTCCGCGGCCTGTTGCAGCCTCGCATGGGGATCGCGGTCTCGACGCTGCTCTTCGCCGTCGCACACCTCGCCTACGGGCAGCCGTTCCTCGTCCTGGGCGTCACCGTGCTCTCGCTGCTCTACGGTCTACTGGTGCAGTGGCGGCAGAGCATCTGGGCCGCGATCGTCGCCCACTTCCTGTTCGACGCGGTGCAGCTCCTGATCGTGGTGCCGTCGCTCTTCGAGGGCTTCCGCGGTTTCTGGGAGAGCTGACGAGCGGGCCGCGCGAGGACGATCTGCTACACTCGGCGCGACTCCGGAAACGACGCTCTCGATGACGGATCGGCAGCTTCACCTGAGCATCGGCAGCCGTATCGAGAATGTCGAGCTGGTTCAGAGCGCGATCGACGACGCTATCGCGGCGCAAGGGGCCGGCGAAGACGCGCGACACTGGGTCGGACTGGCGGTGCGCGAGGCGGTCGCCAACGCCATCAAGCACGGCAATCGCCTGGATCCGAAGAAGCGCGTCGCGATCCGAGCTCGGGTCGGAGCCGACGCCGTAGAGATTCGAGTCGAGGACGAAGGAGAGGGGTTCGAGCCAGAGAGGATCCGCGACCCGTTGGCGCCCGAGAATCTCCTGCGCACCAACGGCCGCGGCATCTTCTACATGAAGCGCTTCATGGACGAAGTATCGTACGACCAGAACGCCAGCGGTGGGACGGTCGTGACCATGCGCCGGCGGATCGCGCCGGAAGCTACAAGCGAGACACGTATAGGGGGGAAGCAAGATGAAGATCGGAAAGCGTGACCGAGGCGGCGTGATTGTGCTCGACCTCGAAGGCAAGATCACGATCGGCAAGGGCGACGTCGCGCTGCGCGAAGCGGTGCAGCAGGCGTTGGGCGAGGGGGCGACCAAGTTCCTGATCCATCTCGAGAAGGTGACGACGATCGACTCCTCGGGCGTCGGCGAGCTGGTCTCGGCGTTCACCACCGTCACCAATCGCGGCGGCAAGCTGAAGCTCGTCAACCTGCCCCCCAAGGTGAACGACATCTTGCAGATCACCCAGCTCATCACCGTGTTCGAGGTCTACGACAGCGAAGACGAAGCGCTCGCGACCTTCTGAGCCGGAGGTAGCGACGATCGGCGAGGCCCGGGTCCTTCTCGACCCGCGGCTCGCCCACCACCTGGCGCGCATCGAGCGGCGGCTGCCTGCCCTGCTGCCGGCTCCTGGCGAGCGGCCGGAGTCGGTTCACGAAGCTCTGCACTACGCGGCGCTCGGCTCCGGCAAGCGGGTCCGCCCGGTGCTCGCGCTGGCGGTGGCCGAGCTCTGCGGTGGCGGCGACTCGGAGGCGGCCGTCGACATCGCCTGCGCCGTCGAGCTGGTCCACGCCGCCTCGCTCGTCCTTGACGATCTGCCGGCGATGGACGACGCACGATTGCGGCGCGGCAGGGCCACGGTGCACCGGGTCTACGGCGAAGAGATCGCGATCCTCGCCGCCTTCGCGCTGTTGAACCGGGCCTTCGCGCTGGTAGCGGAGGTCGCTCCCCGGCTGGGCCTGCGACGCTACGAGCCGGAAGAGCTGATTCACCACCTGACGGAGGCGGTCGGCACCGACGGCCTGATCGGCGGCCAAGCCCTCGATCTCGTTGCATCGAGCGCGGAGGTCGACCTCGAGCGACTCGAGTACATCCACAGCCACAAGACCGGCGCTCTTTTTGTGGCCGCGGCGGAGCTGGGTGCGATGGTCGCCGATGCGAAGCGTCGCGACCTGGATGCCGTCGGACGCTACGCGAAGAACTTGGGGCTCGCTTTCCAGATCGAAGACGACCTTCTCGACGTGTTGGCGACGCCGGCGGAGACGGGCAAGGACGCCGGCCAAGATGCGGGCAAGCCCACCTTCGTCAGCTTGCTGGGGTTAGGCGGAGCGAGCGCTTTGGCCGACGAGCTGCTCGAGTTCGCGATTGCCTCGCTGGCACCGTTCGGCTCGCGAGCCGAGCCGCTCCGCGCCCTCGCCGAATTCGTGGCAGCGCCCGGGCGCCGATGAGACCACCGAGCGCGCCGAGCTCGCTCGAACAGGTTCGGAGCGAGCTGCAGCGACTCGGCTACCTTTCGCATCGCTTCGAGCGCCTCCTCTTGCAGGACGCTCTGGTTTCCCGCGGCGCTTGGCGGGGGCTGCCGCGTCTGGCCGCCAAAGTCGGCCTGCTCGCCGGCAGCCTGCTCGCCGCCGTCAACACCCTCGCGCTGGCGGTTGCCAATCGGCTCTTCGGCTCGGCGCCGAGCGACATCCTGCCGCTCTTCGTTCACGTGCTGGTGCCGATCGTGCTCGGCACCGCGCTCGGCTTCCTCGCCGTGGTGGCGCTCTTTCGCGGCGTACTGCGCGCCTTCCCGCGGCGTGGACTGGGGCTAGTGCGGATCGGCGCCGCGCTCGTGGCGACCGCGCTTCTGACCGGCATCGGCGTCGGGCTCGCCGCCGAGTTTCTACTCGCGCTGCCGCGCTGGCAGCTCGCGCTCGCCGCCGCGGCGCTCCTGGGCGTCGCGGCGGGAGTAGCGAAGCTGGTGGCCGACGGTCTCCTCGCTTTCGGTATTCGCCTCACCCACGATGTTCCGCACGAACGCCTAGTGCCGCGTCGCTGGGTCGGCGCGACCGTGCTTCTCACCTCTCTGCTGGTCGCCGGAGCGGCGCTCCTCTTGCCGCCGAAGGAGCGCCCTGCTGCTCCCGTGTCGCTGCCGATCGCGGCGGGCGAGCGGGTGGTCTTGATCGGCGTCGACGGCGTGCTTCCCGCCGAGCTCGACTACCTCCAGGCCGGAGGGGGACTCCCGGCGCTCCGCCGGCTGTCCAGCGCCGGCGGCCTAGTCGGCCGTTACGAGCGTGCTCCAGCGCTCTCGCCGGCGGAGTTTTGGACGACAGTGGCGACCGGCCTGCCGGGCGCGCTGCACGGCGTCGAAGCGCTGGACGGCTTCCGCCCGCTCGGGCTCGAGACCGTTCTGGCGCGCAGCGGGCCGTGGCGCGCCTACTTCCGAGCGAGCGCGTCGATCCTCGGCCTGGCCGAGCACCGACCCCTGCTCTCGACGCGCCGCCGGGCACCGATGTTCTGGGATCTCGTGGCACGCGGCGGCCGGCCGGTGGCGGCCATCAACTGGTGGGGTACCTATCCCGCTGAACCGATCGCCGGTCTCGTCTTCGCGCACGGTGCTTACGCGCGACTCGCGGAAGACGATCCGTTTGCCGTGGCGCCCGCCGAGCGCCGAGCGGCGATGGCGGAGCTTCGCGATGCTCTCGCGGGCACAACGCTCGAACCGACGCTTCCGGGGCTTTCCGCCGGCGAGGCGAGCGCGCTCGTCGAGCGGGCAGTCCGACCCGATGCGCTCCATCGCGAGCTGGCGCGGCGGGAGTGGCGGGCGGGAGCGCAGGCGGTTGCGGTCTACCTTCCCGCCCTCGATCTGCTGGCGGACGGCTGGCACGGGGAGACGGGGCGCTTCGCCGAGCTAGCGGCGGCCGAGCTAGCGGCGGCCGATGAGTTGATCGGCGAGCTGGCTGGCGAGGCTGGCACGCTGGTAGTCGTTTTCGACCCGGGTCGGCGCGGTGGGGGCGAAGGGCGAGTCCTGCTCTGGCGAGTGGGCTGCGAGGCGCCAACGCCGCTCGCGATCGAGCCGAGGGCTCTGGCTTCCGCGCTGTTGCGCGCCGCGGGACTGCCGCAAAGCCGCGAGCTGCCCGAGCCACCGTCTTTCTGCGCCTGGCCGCCGCCGCCGCAGATTGTCGCCAGCTACGGCGAGCGCGTCGCTGCCGCGGCGAACGAGGCGGAGAGCGCGGCCTACCTCGAGAGTCTCCGTTCGCTGGGCTATCTCTGAGCCGACTTGCCGAGCTGGCCGCGGAGCAAGAGCGCCACGGCAACGAGCGCGAGCAGCGCGGCGACGCTGAATGCGACACGCGCGGAGAGCTCTTGCCAGAGCAGTCCGAAGAGCAAGCTCGCGCCGGTGGCGCCGAAACCAAGAGCCCGTTGCCAGGCGCCGAGACTCGAGCCCGCGGCTGCGATGCCTCCTCCGCGCTCGACAGCGAACGCCCGCTCGGAGCCCTCGACCAACCCAGCGTAGGCGGCGTACGGAACGGCGAGCACGACAAACGTAAGTAGATCGGTCGCCAGTCCGAAGCCGAAGTAGAGAGCGGCGTAGAGCGTCCAGCCGAGAAGAAGTGCGGTGCCCGAGCCGATCCGGTCGGCGAGGCGGCCGCCGGGAGCCGAGGCGGCCCACCGCACGACGTGGAATCCAGACCAACCGAAGGCGAGCTCAGCGGGTGATGCGCCGAGATCGCCGGCTCGGAGCAGTAGAAAGGCGTCCGAGGCGTTCGCGAGGCCGAAGAGGAAGGCGGCGGGAAGCACGCGCTGGAGCGGCCCTCGGTCGGCTCCTAGTCGCTGCGATACCCGCGTGGCTGCCGCGAGGGGCGGGTCATCGTAGACCGCCCGCGCGACGATGGCGACGCCGACCAGGGCCGGTAGGATCGCAGCGGCGAAGACCCAGCGCAGCGGCAGACCGGCAGCCAAGAGCCCAGCGGCGACCAGCGGACCGACAGCGGCACCCAAGTGGTCGAGTCCGCGCTGATAGGCGAAGGCGGCGGCATGGCGCTCTGGCTCGACCGCCGCCGCGATCAGCGCATCGCGCGGCGCCGATCGCAGCCCCTTGGCGATGCGATCCCAGATCCGAACCACGACGACTTGCGGCGCCGAGATCGCCAGCGCCATGGCGGGTCTCGCCAGAGCCGAAGCTCCGTAGCCCCAGAGGACGAACGGCTTTCTCCGCCCCCAACGATCGCTCGCTCGCCCCGCCCATCCCTTGACGAACGCGACCGCCGCCTCCCCGATCGACTCCATGGCGCCGAGCAGGGTCGCGCCACCGCCCAACAGAGCCAGGAAAGCGGGCAGCAGCGGGTAGACCATCTCGCTCGCCACATCCTGGAAGAACGACACCACACCCAGCCGCCGTACGACCGGAGGCATCTCGCGGCGACGTGCGTCGAGCCTGCTCGCAGGCGACGCCGCAGTGGGCCAGCTTGGCGATGGGCACACGAGCCCGAGCTCAGTGGGGGGGCGCGGATCGAGCGGGATCAGGCTCCCAGTAAACCTCGCGCAGGCTCAAGAGCTCGCCGCTCGGATAGTGACGAAAGCCGGAGAGACCGATCGGCATGACAGCGACGTTGGTGCGGGTCAGGAGCGAGATGTAGGGCAGCTCGCGCGCCACGATCTCCTGAGCCGCGAGATAGAACGGCCGCCGCGCGGCGGGCTCGACCCGGCGTGCGCCCTCGTCGACGAGGCGATCGAATTCGGGATCGCTGAAGCGGCCGCGGTTCGCCCCTTTCGGCGGAAAGTTGCGCGAGTGGAAGACGAGCGCGTAGATGTCGGGGTCGTCGATGCCGGTGCGCGTCAAGCTGAAGAGCTGGAAGATGCCGCGCTGGATGTCGGCGAAAAAGGTCGCGAACTCGTGCGAACGGATCTCGAGCGCGATGCCGGCCTCGGCGGCCATCGCCTGGAGGACTTGAGCTTGTAGCAGGGCGGTCTCGTCGGTCGAGGTCTTGTAGGTCAGCCGGAGCCGCGGACGCGGTCCGTCGCCGTCGGGATCGGGATAGCCGGCCTCGTCCAGGAGTGACCTGGCCCTGGCCACGTCGTGGGTGAACTGGAAGACGTTGTTTTCGAACGCCCACGACGCCGGCGGCAGGATGCCGAGGGCGGGACTGGCCAGCCCGCGCCGCAGGTGATCGACGATCGCCTGGCGGTCGATGGCATAGCCAATGGCGTGGCGCACGCGCCGATCCCGCAGGATCGGATCGCGCATGTTGAAGCCGACGTAGGCGTAGTCGGTGCCGGGAGACTCGGCAATCGACATGCCCTGGTCTGCCGCGAGCTGGTGCACGACATCCGGCGACAGGTCGTTCACCACCAGGTCCACCGTGCCCTTGCGCAGCTCGAGCGCGCGCATGATCTCGTCGGGCACCACCTTCAGGACCACGCCCTGGTTGGCCGGCGTGCCGCCGAAGTAGCCCGGGACCGCGGCCAGCTCGAGCCGGTCGTCAACCGCGAAGCTCACGAATTGATAGGGCCCGGTGCC
>CAZPYU010000098.1:0-3450 GCA_964590905.1 uncultured Thermoanaerobaculia bacterium | reverse complement strand
ACTGAAGAAATGGGATAGCGCGGGGCACCTCGAAACCGAGGCCGACATGGCGCTCTACCTTGAAGCTTGTTTCGAAGAGGCTGGTGACGATGCGGCATTTATCACCAAAGCGCTTGGCACGATCGCGCGCGCAAAGGGCATGAGCCAGCTCGCTCGTGACACCGGAATGGGTAGGGAAAGTCTTTACAAGGCTTTATCCGGCGAGGGAAACCCGAGCTTCGCTACGATTCTGAAAGTAACGCATGCGCTCGGACTCAAGCTTCATGCTGCGCGTGTCGACGTATAGCGGGTGATTGTCGCTTACGAGAAGACGATCGATAGTCGCCTATTCGCGCGGAACCGGGGCGCCGCTTTCACGACATTCTGTTCATCGCACCCAAGCGTACGAGGCAGTCCATCAAGCGGCGCTCAGAGCAATCGCGAAACCGACCGCGCAGCAGATTGCGAGAGTTTTGGCTGAGACATCGCACGCAACTCAGCGGCCTCTGTCTGGGTGAGGCGTTTGCGTTTGATGATCTCGGCAATGGTGGTGACGAGTTGGGCCTTGATCGCCATCTCTTCAGCATTGTCAAAACCGAGATCGGCGTAGACGTTGTCAGTCCCGACCTCTACCGCCACACGTTGCACTTTGCGTTTACTCATTCTGTTGGCTCCTTCGCCATCTGCTCGTGCGGCCGTTTTGATTTGGAGGAGGCGGCGTTAACGAGCTGTCGATGTCGTGTGTGGGTAGCCGTCCCTGGCGCGAAAGTGTGCGGGCTGTCAGCCCCGGCCCGGCCATCCATGGCCGGGCGCGCTCGCCTGCCGAAGCAGTGCTTCGGCGCGTCGCGGCGCGACGACCGGCGAGCGCCCCACGTCCGTTCCGGACGCGTGTTCGAGTCCCGCCGCCGCCGACAAATGAAAAAGGGCCCGCTTTGGGGCCCTTTCCCATTTGTTGGTGGGGCGGCGTCCCTTTAATCGGAGCTACAGGCTGCATAAACGCTGAGATTTTTCGAGCTGGGGGCAACAAAGTTGCCCCCAGAGTTGCCCCCACCTACCCGGTTCAATTCCAGAATCCGAGTCGTCGAGGCCAACGCTGCAGGCCATTCGAGCTACTGAAGCAACCTCTGATTCTCGCCTCGGTTTCAGTGCGTGACTCATGATTTCGCGATTACCAACTGACGAGTTAACCCCGCCGCACGACGGTGAGGTTATTCGGTGATCCATTGCCGCGGCCGTCCTACGATGCCTGCCACCGTTTCATGGAGACCTGCAATGCGGCTAATCAGAGAACGAGATCGACGAACCATGACCGGCGTTCCGCGATCGACCTGGTATGCGCTCATGAGTGACGGCTTGGCGCCGAAACCAGTGAAGCTCGGTCCACGGTCCGTTGCTTGGATCGAGGATGAGCTGGAAGCCTGGATGCATGAACTGGAGAGTCGGCGCGAACCCGTCAGTGGGTGAGGCAAGCTCGATGAAAACCGCAGCGTTCGACTCCTTGGAATCATTCACATTTATACAAATTAATTGTATATTTGTGCGATGCGCAGCCAAGCAAAAATCGTTTCAGACGCGCTCTTCGCGATTGCCGAAGGGCAGCAGGGCTATTTCACCACCAAGCAGGCAGCCGATGCCGGATACCAGCTTGGCAGCCAGGCTCATCACGTCAAATCTGGAAATTGGGTACGTGTCGAACGGGGCATTTATCGGCTGGCGCGCTTTCCTAGTTCGCCTGAAGAGCAACTGGTGATCTATTCCCGCTGGTCGCGCAATCGTGCGGGCGAACCGGAAGGTGTTTACTCCCACCAAACCGCGCTCAGCATTCATGAACTCTCAGATGTGAACCCGGCGAAGCTCCACATGACCGTTCCGTCCGCATTTCGACGAAGCGCAAAAGTGCCAAAGATACTGGTGCTACACCGCGCAAATCTCGATGAGAAGGACGTTGAACAACGGCAAGGCTTCGCAGTCACCCGTCCTCTTCGCGCCATTGCCGATCTGGCGGAGGCTGAATCGGTCTCTCGCGGCATCATTAGACAGGCACTAACCGAAGGGCGGCAGCGGGGACTGATTACCGGTCGAGAAGTGTCGGAACTGCGACGCAAAGGACAGCCCCCCAAATGGTTTGATCAACTGCTCTTTGAAGCCAAACGATGAAGCCGCGACGAAGGTATGCATCTGCGGCCGCGTTTCGCGTCGCGCTTGAAGACCGCCTGAAAAAATTGGCACAGGAAGAAGGACTTGACCTCCAACGCGTCCGCCGACAAGCAGCATTCGACCGCCTGCTGTGCCGCCTATTTGCGAATCCTGATTCCCCGTGGCTTTTGAAAGGCGGCTATGCGATGGAATTGCGCCTGACGACAGCTCGCGCCACACGCGACATCGATCTCGCTTTGAAACGAATTCCGCTGCCGTCAGTTGATTGGGACGCGAACGTTGCAAATGTTCTGGAAATGCTGCGCGAGTCGGGCCAATTGGACTTGCACGATTTTTTTACTTTTGTTTTTGGTAATGCCATCCAGGATTTGGACGCCGCGCCCTACGGCGGCGCGCGTTTTCCAGTTGATGCGCGATTGGCTGGACGCACGTTCGTGAAGTTTCATCTGGACGTGAGCGCCGGTGATGTTTTGCGCGAGCCTTACGATTCACTTCCGGGACGGGACTGGCTTAAGTTTGCGGGCATTGCCAGCGCGGACTTTCCGGCAGTTTCACCGGAAGAACAGTTCGCTGAAAAGTTGCACGCCTACACCTTGCCGAGACTGGACCGGGAAAACACTCGCGTGAAAGACCTGGTGGATTTGGTTCTTCTGATCGAACAAACAGAACTGAATACCACTCGTCTGCCCCAGGCAATTCGCGAAACCTTTCAACGTCGAAGGACGCACGACATTCCGCGCGCACTCATATCGCCTCCCGCCTCGTGGTCCAATCCATTCGCGGAGATGGCCGCGGAATGTGGCATCGAACCCGACATGGAGAAACATTTCGGCGTCGTCGCACAGTTCTTCAGCAGGCTGAATCTGTGACACCGACAGGCGTACTCAAGTGCTGGCTGACGTCTGGCCAGGCAACTGACGCGCCTTCGCTCTGCTTTCCCTTCACGGTCCCGGCTCGGCGTTTCTCTTTGAGCCGATAGTTGTCGCCGCGGGTGCTCGTGCGGGTTCGAACACCAGGACATCGACATCCTGCACTTTGCTCAAGGCCGCTTCGATTAGCGCCCGGACCGTTGACCAGTTCAAACCACCGTTGCCGCATCCCAATGGCGGGATCGCGATCGATCGAATTCCAAGGCGCGTGATTTCGTTAGCCAAGGCATCCAGACCGAGCTGAGTACTCACCGCCGTTGCGTCCGGCGTTGCCCATGTTCTTGATCTTGGCTTCGTACAGGTGCGACAGCTCGTGCTTTTCGGTCTGCGAGCGGAAGCGCAGTGCGTCGATGTGGTCGATGATCTCGCGCAGGTTGTAGCCGCT
>CAZPYU010000097.1:0-13954 GCA_964590905.1 uncultured Thermoanaerobaculia bacterium | reverse complement strand
CCGCAGCGCGGCGCTTGGCGGGTCGAGAGCGAGCATGCCGGCAGTCGGCTCGACCGCGCCCTCGCCGAGCATCTCCAATGGCCGCGCAATCGCGTGCAGCGTTGGATCGCCGACCGTCACGTCACGCTCGATGGGCGAGTCGCGGCGAAGAGCAGTGAACCGCTGCGCATCGGCGTCGAGATCGCCTGGGATCCGCCCACCGAGCGCGACGCCGGAATCGAACCCGAGCCCGGCGAGCTCCGCGTGCTCTTCGCCGACGAGAGCCTCGTCGTGCTCGACAAACCGCCCGATCTCGTCGTGCATCCAGGAGCCGGCCGCCGCACCGGCACTCTCGTCCACCGCCTGCTCGATCGATTCCCAGAGTTGGCCGGAGTCGGCGGGCCGGGGCGGCCGGGAATCGTCCATCGCCTCGATCGCGGCACGAGTGGCGTGATGGTCGTGGCGCGAACGCGAGAGTCCTACGAGCGGCTCGTCCGCGCCTTCGTCGATCGCCAGGTCGAGAAGCGCTACCTGGCGATCGTCTACGGCCGCCCCCGGACCGTGGACGGCAGCATCGACGCGTCGATCGGCCGGCACGCGAACGACCGCAAGCGCATGGCGATCCGCGCCTCTGGACGTTCGGCGCGCACCGACTGGCGACTCATTGTGCACCGCGCGCCCTTCTCGGTCGTCGAGTTTCAGCTCCATTCGGGCCGCACCCACCAGATCCGGGTTCACGCGCAACACCTCGGAATCCCGATCGTCGGCGACCCGATCTACCACGCAGGTCGACCGTCGCTCCGTGGCACCGACGCCGCAGCGGCACTGGTGGGATTCGATCGCCCCGCGCTGCACGCTTGGCGTCTCGGATTCGAGCATCCCGCGGGCGGGCGACGCGTTCGGTTCGAAGCCCCGGTGCCCGAGGACTTGCGTTCGCTCTGGGAACGCGCCACCGGAACGAGCTTTCCCAGCCTCGAGAGGAATCCCAACGGCGCGTGAGGGGATAGCTTCAGGCTGTCCCTGGCGCGCAACCGGCTCGATTCTCAGTCGCGTCCGAGCACCGCGACGAACGCCCGCGCTGCGTCGAAGGCGGAACGCGTGTAGCGACTCAGCCCGGCCTCCAGGACCGGCAGAATCGCGGTCGCCCGGCTGCCGATGTCGGTCCGAACGCTGGAGAACTCCGAGCGCAGCACGGCCTCGTCCGAAAGATCGCCATGCGGCCTGCCGTCCTCACCCGGCGCCGGCGCCAGGCCCGCGAAGAGCAGGCGCGCGCCGCGTTTCCGTGGGACTACAGGCTGCTGGAGGCTCCAGAAGCCTTCAGCTCTCAGGGACAACCACAGTCATGAACCCAAACCGCAAACTGTCCACCGAACTGCGGCCGCTCCACTTTGATGTCCAGCGCCGCTTCGAAGAGCTTCTCCGTCATGATCCCCTACTCCAGATTCGCAGTCAGCACAGCGACTCAGTCGATGACCCTGGGCTACGCGCAGACCGACCTGCTTCAGCTATGGCCGAATGCGGGAAGGCGCCGCATCCGGCCATAGCTCAGCATCGCGCCCGGTACCGCGCCTCAAGGGTGCGCTTCGCCCGCCCTTGACCCACGGAACCGGGCCGAACACAGCGCGACTTACCCACTCGAAATTCAGGAGAGACTCAAGAGTCCACAACATATACAACGCGTCGGAATGCGTCTGAATCAGTGTCGTGCCGACGAGCCGCGCCAGATCTCGCTCCCTCCGCTCCCGATCGAGAAAAGCCGCAGCCACGACGGCAACGGTGCATCCGTTCGCCGCTTTCGACGCCGGGGCCGTCCCAGCCCGCGGTGACCTCCAGAGGCGCTGGCCGTTCCTGGCTGCGATTTGACAATGTAGCTACATGGAGCTACATTGCGGACATGCGCACGGTGGGCCTTCGCGAGCTGAAGAACGGGCTGAGTCGCTACGTCCGAGAGGTTCGTACGGGGAAAACCGTGTTGGTCAGCGACCGCGGCGAGGTGGTCGCGGAGCTGCGGCCAACGACCGCCCCGGAGGGTCCGCTAGGTGCCTATCCCGCTCTCGTTGAGCTCGCTCGACAGGGCCGCCTCAGGGTCGGGGCACCTCCTCGTCTCGGCGTCTACCCGCGGCTACCACCACCAGCCCGGCGAAAGCCGTCGGGAGCCGAGCTGCTCGACCGAGACCGAGGCGAGCGCTGAATCTCTACGCCGAGTCGAGCGCGATCGTTTCCTGGCTCTTCGCGGAGAAGCACGCCGACTCCGTGGCCACACTCTTGGCGAAAGCGGAGTTGGTCTTGGCCTCCGAGCTGACTCCGGTCGAGTGTGAGCGGACTCTCGTTCGGGCCCAGGGTCTGGGCACCCTCACGCGCCGAGCGGCGACGCGTCGTCGCAGCCTGCTTCAAATGGCGGCCGGCGTTTGGCACCGGCTGCCAATCGACGATCCGATTCTCGAGCGCGTGCGGCTCTCGTTTCCCGTCGAGCCGGTGCGAACCCTCGACGCCATCCACCTGGCCACGGCATTGGACCTCCGCCGCTCCGTGCCGGACCTGCGGCTGCTCAGCCTCGACCGCAGGATCCGGCTGAACGCTCGGGCTCTGGGCTTCGCGCTGGAGCCCGAGCTCGATGTCGACTCCTGAACCCAGCGTGGCTCTCCAGTCTCGACAGAAGATCCCTGGCCGGAGGCGCTTCGCAGCTGCCCTTGCTTTCGCGCCTCCTGAGAGGAGCCCATGATCGACCGTCGATTCAAGAGTACGACCGGCACCGGGCTCGACCATTCGTTGTTGCCGATGCGCTTGTGGCACAAGTCGAAGCGCCTGGGAGTCTGGGACCCGCGCGATCTCGACTTCGGGCGCGATCGCGAAGACTGGCACCGGCTCGCCGACGACGAGCGCGACATCCTGCTGCGGCTGACCTCGCTCTTCCAGGCTGGCGAGGAGTCGGTGGCGCTCGACCTCCTGCCGCTCATCGGGGTGGTGGCGGCCGAGGGGCGGCTAGAGGAGGAGATCTACCTCACCGCTTTTCTCTGGGAGGAGGCCAAGCACGTGGAAACCTTCCGCCGCTTCCTCGACGAGGTGGCCGAGGAGAGAAGCGACCTCTCGCGCTACCACACGCCCTCCTACCGCATTATCTTCTATGACGAGCTGCCCAAAGCCATGGCGCGGCTGCGTTCGGACGCTAGTCAGGTCGCCCAGGTCGAGGCCTCGGTCACCTACAACATGATCGTCGAGGGTGTGCTGGCGGAGGCCGGCTACCACGCGTACCACCAGATCCTGGCGCGCAACGGCATCCTTCCCGGCATGCAGCAAGCGGTCGCCTACCTGAAGCGCGACGAAGCCCGCCACATCGCCTACGGCGTCTTCCTTCTTTCGCGGCTGGTGGCGGCCGGAGGCGAACCGGCGTGGGAGGCAGTCGAGCGGCGCATGGGAACGCTCTTGCCCATCGCGCTCGGCGTCATCGAGGAGACCTTCGCCGCCTACGACCCCGTGCCGTTCGGCATGCGCATCGAGGAGTTCACCGACTTCGCGCTCGGCCAATTCCAGCGCCGGCTCGCTCGCTTGGAGGTGGCGCGCCGGCTGAGCGTCGAGGAGGTGGCGAGCACCGCCGAGGAGGATGAGGCGTTCGTCTCGTAATGGAAGTTCGAAAATGGAGCGGGCAACGGGATTCGAACCCGCGACTTTCAGCTTGGGAAGCTGACACTCTACCAGCTGAGTTATGCCCGCTAGGACTCGACTCGGCGCCAATCTAGCCGAGCGCTCCACCGCGGTCAAGCGCTTGCAGCGCGAGACGGAGCCGCTATACTGCGGCCCGTCAATGCGCGCTTCGGGGACCGATCTCTCGAATCTCGACCGCAGCGAGATGCTCCGTTTCATTCCGGAGCGTCCGATGACCGCCGTGCAGCTGCGCCGCCTCCTGAAAGAGGGTTCGAGCGAGTTGCGCGCCTGGGCGATGAGCCGCCTGCTGCTCTACGCCGACTGGGAGGAGATCTGGACCTTCGTGACCCGGGACGAAGTCCGCGAAGCGTTCGCGACCCTCGATCTGCCACCCGCAGTAGGCGCCGCCTGGGCCCGCATGCTCGGCGTGGAAGAGCCGGTCGCGCCTACGCGCTGACCTCCTCTACGGTTTCGCGGCCGCCGCGCTCCGCTCGGCCAGAAGCTCGGCCGCCCGCTCTTTCGCAAGCTGAATCACCGGCCGGACGCGCTCCGCCGGCAGCAGGAAGAGTCCGATCGGCCCGACTTCGTGTTGGCCTCTTCCGAGCGAGATCAGCTCGGCGAACAGCTTGCTCGGATTGAGCGACCTAGGAACGCCGCTTCTCGACAGCACCGTGACGAGGACGCCGGCCGGAAGGCCGTCGGCGGCGAAATAGGGCATTCCGACCTGAGTCGCGTTCCCCCCGGCGACGATCCACGCCGTGCGCGGCTTCTGGACCTCGCCGGTGATGCGCACTAGATCGAAGTACGGCGCGTGGTCGAAGGCCGACGACAGGCGCGACACCACCACCAACTCGTCGCCCAGCGCCACCTTTGCGGCGCGCGAGAAGTCGACGCTCGCGAGCGGTTTCGCCGGCGGCTGTTCGAGCTGCACGAAGGCGAGGTCGAGATCGCTGTCCGAGGCGGCGAGAAAGGCCGGCCGCTCCTCGGCTTCGGCGGGCAGGCGAACGCGGATATCGGTCGGCTCGACATTGATCCGCATCGCGCCCTCGCCCGCACGGGAGAAGATCTCGGACATGCGGCCCGCCGAGATCTCCGAGTTCCAGACCAAGATCAGCCCCGAGGGGTCGACGACCGTTCCACGTACTTCGTCGGTTGTCTCTTCCGGTTCGTCCCCGCTCCCCTCCCGCTCGGTCTCGAGCGTGATGCGGAGCGAGACGATCGCCGGCGCCACGCGCTCGACCTGCGCGCTCCAGTCCACGCCGGTCGCCGCCTCCAGCTTCGGGCCACTCGTCGCCACGATCAGGAGCGCTGCCGCGGTCGCAGTCCATCTCATCGCTTCTCCTCGGTAGATTTCGCCGAGCCGTTCCATTCCGGCTCGAGGAAGACGAAATGCGTGCGCTCGCGGCGCCGCACGAAGATTTGAACGACTTCGGGCCGCGCCGCGACGAGCTCGCGGAGCACGCTCTCGAACGTCGCGACGTCGACCACCGCGCTCTCCGCAATCGAGAGGACGAGATCGTCGGGGCCGAGTCCGGCCATCTGCGCCCAGCCTCCGTTCACGATCTCGGTCACCAGGACGCCCTGTTGATTGCGATCCCAGTGGAATTCGACGCGGTCAAACAGGGTGACGTCGCGCACCGCGAAGCCGAGCAGCTCCTGCTTGACGGAGCGCGCCTCCGAGGGGTCGCGCGGCCGCGGCTCGAGCTTCACCTGAAGCCTGCTCTCGTGACCCTGCCGTACCAGCGTCAGCTCGGCGCTTTCGCCGATGCCGCGCGCCTCGACGACGCGGCGCAGATTCTCCGCATCCTGGTCGCGTTCGGCCTCGAGCGGCTCGCCATCGATGGCGACCAGAACGTCGTCGACTCTCAGCCCAGCCCGCTCGGCCTCCGTCCAGGGCAGCACCTGGGTGACACGAAAGCCGCGGAGGTCGGGCCGCGCGAGTGCCCGCGCCAGCGTCGGCGTGACGACCTGGGTCGAAACGCCGAGCCAGGCCTTAGGGAGCTCGCCACCGCGGCGCCCCGATCGACCCTCTTCGATCTCGACCACGGCGAGCAGCTGCTCGGAGCGCCGGCGCACGAGGGCGAGCTTCTCCCCTCTTCCGATCGTCTCGAGAGCGGAGCGCAGATCGTCGAGCGAACGCACCGGCAGACCGCCCAGCTCCGTCAGCAGATCGCCCGAAACCAGAGCCGGCTTTGCGTTGGCGGCGGGCGAACCGGTGCGCAGGCTGGTGACCAGAACGCCCGAGCGCGGCTCGATCCGACGCGCGAGCGCCATCGGTACCGTCACCTCTTGCGCCGCGATGCCGAGCTCGCGGAACTCCGCCTCCTCTCCCACCGCCTCCTCGAGCTCACTGGGCGCGGCGGAGAGCTGGCGACGGATGGCGCTGCGCTCGATGTCGAGCGTCACGCTCGTTCCGATCGGGAGCTGGGAGATGCGGCGATAGAGCTCGGGAACCTCCTCGAAGAACCGCACCGCCACCTGCTCGCCAGAGATCGCGAGGAGGAGATCTCCCGCCAGCACGCCGGCGCGTTCGGCCGGCGAACCGGGCACGACCGAGGAGACCAGCGCTCCAGTGCTGCGGCCGAGCTTGGTGACCGGCAGCACGGCTAGCCCCAAGTCGGCGCGCCGAACGCGCCCCTCGGCCAGAGCCCGCTCGAGCACGCTCTTCGCCAGCTCCCCTGGGATGGCGAAACCCACGCCAGAGCCGCCCAGCTCGTTGATCCCAACGATCTCGCCGTAGAGATCGACCAGCGGGCCGCCCGAATTTCCCGGCAGGATCAGTGCGTCGTGTTGGAGCCACTGGGTGAAGAGGCCGGTAGGCTCGCCCTCGAGATCGAGATCCTCGAGCTGCGAGCCGATGAAGTCGGTGAAGACGCGGCGGGTATTCGAGATGATGCCCAGAGTCACCGAAGAGGCCAGCGTCAGCGGATTGCCGAGCGCCAACACCGGCTCGCCGACGCGCGGCGCGCGGGCGCTGAACTTGGCCGGCACGAGCGGCGGCGAGTCGGCGGCGCGATCGGCGAGCCGCAACCTCAAGACCGAGAGGTCGGTCAACGGATCGTGGGTCACCACGTCGGCATCGACGATCTCGCCGCTCGCCAGGGTCGCCTGAATACGAGCGCTCTTGCCGGCGACGTGGAAGTTGGTCAACAGGTCGCCTTCGGCGCTGACGATCACACCGCTCCCGGAGCTCGGAAAGCGAACCGCTCGTCCTTCCGAGAAGTGACGCGAGACGACGGTCAGCTTGACCAGCGCCGGACGCACGGCGTTCAGGGCCGCCTCGATGCGCTCGCGCGACACCCCCTCTTCGGTCGACGAGTTGGCGGTCGCCGTCCACGGCTGCGCCATGGCGCCCAGCGCAACGGCGAGGAAGATCGCGGCTCGCACTGTCACCGATCTCCGTCGAGCAGGTTACCGAGACCGCCCAGGATCGACCCCTCCTCCTTGCGCCCGAAGCCGGCGATCCCCGAGGCTTGAACGACACGCGAAGCGAGACGCGCGAACGGGAGTGTCTGGAGCCAGACTCGGCCTGGACCGGTAACCGTCGCGAAGAAGAGCCCTTCGCCTCCGAAGAGGAAAGTCTTCACGCCTTTCACCATCTGGATGTCGTACTGGACGCGCGGCTCGAAGGCGACGAGGCAGCCGGTGTCGACGCGCAGAGTCTCGTCCGCCGCGAGCTCGCGTTCGTGGATAGTTCCACAGGCGTGCACGAACGCCTTGCCCGAGCCCTCCAGCTTCTGGAGAATGAACCCTTCGCCGCCGAACATGCCGGCTCCGAGTCGCTTCTGGAAGGCGATGCCGATCGAAACTCCCTTGGCCGCGCAGAGAAACGCGTCCTTCTGGCAGAGCATGCTGCCGCCGAACGCGGGCAGATCAAACGCCAAGATCTTGCCCGGATAGGGCGCCGCGAAGGCCACCTTCTGACGGGCAGAGGCGCCGTTGCTGAAGACTGTCATGAAGAGGGATTCGCCGGTCAGAACGCGTTTGCCCGCCGAGAGCAGTTTGCCCATGAGGCCGCCGGCGGCTCCAGCGGCAGAGCCGTCGCCAAAGATCGTCTCCATCTGGATACCGGGGTCCATGTAGAAGAAGGCGCCGGCTTCCGCAACGCACGCCTCCCCCGGATCGAGCACGATCTCGACGAACTGCATCTCGCCACCGTAAATCTCGTAGTCGATCTCGTGCGCGGCGCCATGAGTCGGCGGCGGCGGGGGCGCGGCGACCGCGCCGGCGAAGGCGCCGCCGAACTCGGCGACGCTCCCGATCGGCGCCCAGCCGGCCATCCCCGTCGCGAAGATGTGCGCCTGCCGATCGAGAGCCCCGGCGCGAATCCGCGCCAAGACCTCGCTCGCCGCGAACGGCCCCTCCTGCTTCCCCGCTACCGCTACGTACCACGTCGCTTCGCTCATGGCTCTCCTTCGAGATGCGGGCGCGGAGTGTATCGGCGGGGGCCGCGAGAGACAAGAAGGTCACGCGGTTAGAGTTCTCCTCCGAACGATGCTCGAACTTCCCGGCGATCTCTCGCCCGCGCTCTTCGCGGCGTCCGTGGCACGGCTCGAACGGCTGACTGCGGTGAGCTCCCCTTCGGACGACCGTGCCGGGCTATGGCGCGTCGCCGAGCAGATCGCGATCGAGCTCGAGCATCACGGCTGGCAGAGCCGAATCCTCGAGCCGAGCGACGTCGGAAGCGAATCGCTACCGCTGCTCGAAGCGCGCGCTCCCGAGCTCACCTCGAGCCCCCTTCTCCTGCTCGGACATCTCGATACTGTGCTTACGGCTCCGGCGCCTCGCCGCGAAGCGGACCGGCTCTTCGCCACCGGTGCGATCGACATGAAGGGCGGGATCGCGACCCTCCTCGCGGCGCTCGACCTCCTCGCGGCTCGCGGGCTCTCGCCGACCGACGCCCTCTTCGTACTGGTTCCCGACGAGGAGGTCGCCGGCCCCGTCTCGCGCAGCGTCACCGCCGAGTATGGCGCCAGCGCCAGCGCCTGTTGGGTGCTGGAGCCCGGCGAGCTGCGGCCAGACGGCAGCGAAACGATCGTCTGCGGACGCCGCGGCCTGGTCAACTTTCGCCTCGCCGCGCGCGGGCGCTCCTCTCACTCTGGCCTCGCCTACCATGCAGGCCGCTCGGCGGTCGCAGCGGCCTGCGCCTGGGGCGCTCGCGCTGCCGCCCTCTCGCAGACCGGCCCGGGTCCGACGATCAACCTCGCTCGCATCGTTGGCGGCGAGCGGCAGTTCGTCGAAGAGCTGGCGCTGAGGGCCGAGCTGGTGGGAAGCGATCGACAGCTCAACGTCGTTCCAGACCGCGCCCTCGTCGAAGGCGAGTTCCGCTTCCTGTCGCGCTCCGACGGCGCACGCGTCGAGCGCGAGCTCCGCGAGCTCGCCGAGTCGGTCGCCAAGCAGACGGGCGTAGAGCTCGGGCTGCGCTTCGGCGAGCCGATTGCACCCGTCGACCCCACACCCGAGCGTATTGCCACCGCGCAGCGCGCCGTCGACGCCGCCAAGGCGCGAGGCTGGTCGCTCGAGGTCGAGGTCGATCGCGGCGGAATCTCCTTCCCCAACTTCCTGCCCGCCGAACGAGCCCTCCCGGTGCTCGACGGCCTCGGTCCCGCCGGGGGCGGCATGCACACCCGCGAAGAGTTCATCGACCTGCGCTCGTTCGCCCGCCGGATCGTCCTCCTCGCCGACCTGCTCGAAGTGCGGGAGCGCAGCGGCAGGAGCTAGGGAACCGTGGATTCGTGGTAGGAAGGGCGCTCCTTCTGCCGCCGGGAGACGTGCGCCGGAGTCGACCTCAAAATGGCCCTGCATCCTGAGTTTCCGAGCTCGCCGTACGAGGTACTCCGCCCGGAGCACCGCTGGTTTCCAGCGGACGAGGCGTTACGCGAGACGGCCTACGAGAAGCTCCTCCCCCCGCTGGTGGCGAGAATTCGGGAGGAGGTCGCCGCCTGGCGTGGGCGCAGCTATGCCGGCGCCTCTCCGACCTCCCGCGCGCTCCTTGAATGGTGGTTCGACCGCGACCATCTCACCGAGGCCGCCGACGGCTCCCGCAGCCTCTTCCGCTATTACTACGCCCAGCGCGAGGCGGTCGAGACCATCGTCTGGCTCCACGACGTGCGAGGCGTGCGCGACAAGTTCGACCTCCTCCGCTTTGATGCCTCGGGAGCGGTTTCGGCCGGGATGTTCGACGAGGAGTGGCCGCGTTACGTCATCAAGATGGCCACCGGTGCGGGAAAGACCAAGGTCTTGTCGCTACTTCTCGCCTGGAGCTACTTCCACAGGCTCTACGAGCCTGGGTCGACGCTGGCGCGGAACTTCCTCGTCATCGCTCCGAACATCATCGTCCTCGACCGGCTCCGACAAGACTTGGACGGCCTGCGCATCTTTTTCAAGGACCCGATCCTGCCCGACAATGGCTACGAGGGCCGGAGCTGGCGCGAAGATTTCCAGGTCACGCTGCACCTACAGGACGACGCTCGCGTACTGCGGGACACAGGCAACCTCTTTCTGACCAACATCCACCGGGTCTTCCTCGGCGAGGCTCGGGAGTCGTCGCTCGAAGACGACGACCTCCGCGACTACTTCCTCGCTCCGTTCGGCCCGAAACCGGTCGGGAAGACGACGGACAGCAAGACCGATCTCGGCGAGATCGTGCGCGAAATTGACGAGCTCGCCGTCTTCAACGACGAAGCGCACCACATTCACGACGCTCGCCTCGCCTGGTTCCGCAGCATCCAGGACATCCATCACCGAATGCTCCAACGCGACCGCAAGCTCTCGTTGCAGCTCGACCTCACCGCCACCCCGCGGCACGAGAAGGGCCAGATCTTCGTTCAGACCGTTTCCGACTATCCTCTTGTCGAAGCGATCCACCAGCAGATCGTCAAGCACCCGATCCTTCCGGACGGGCCGAGCCGCGCGCGGCTCCACGAACAGAAGAGCGCCATCTTCACCGAGCGGTACGCCGACTATCTCGCGCTCGGCATCGAGGAGTGGCGCAAGAGCTACGCCGATCACGAACCGTTGGGCAAGAAGGCCGTGCTCTTCGTGATGGTCGACGACACCAAGAACTGCGATGAGGTCGGGGCCTATCTTGAGAAGATCTGCCCCGAGCTCGAGGGAGCGGTGCTGGTGATCCACACCAAGAACAACGGTGAGATCTCCGAGGCCTCTTCCGGAAAGAGCATCGAGGAGTTGTTGAAGCTCCGCAAGGCGGCCAATGAAATCGACGCCTGGCAGAGCCCCTACAAGGCGATCGTCTCCGTCTTGGTTCTCAAGGAGGGCTGGGACGTTCGCAACGTCACGACGATCGTCGGACTGCGTGTCTATTCGTCGGAGAGCAAGATCCTGCCGGAGCAAACGCTAGGGCGTGGCCTTCGTCGCATGTACTTCGGAAGCGACATGCGGGAGACCGTCTCGGTTCTAGGAACGCCTGCCTTCATGGAGTTCGTCGAATCGATCGAGCGAGAGGGGGTGTCGCTGGAACGGGTCGCGATGGGCGGTGACCGCGGGCGCCCCGAGTCGTTGATCGTGGAGATCGATCCGGAGAAGGCCAAGGACTCGGAAGCGCTCGACATCGAGATTCCACGCCTGACCCGGCGCTACCACCGGGAGTTCAAGAACCTCGACGCGGTCGACCCGGCGAACCTGGGGAATCCACGTCTCCGGCTGAAACCGTTCACGCCCGACGAGACGCGGGAGATCGTCTTCAAGACGCTGCTTGAGGACGAGATCGATCACGTCATTCAGCTCGACGGCTCCGGACCCGCCGACTTCCGGTCGGTAGTTGGTTTCTTCGCCCGTCAGCTCCTGAAGGAGATGCGGCTCGTCGGCGGCTACGACGTGGTCTACGGCAAGGTGAAGGAGTTCCTGCGGGACCATCTGTTCGAACCGAGCCCGGTCGATCTCGAGGATCCGGTCGTGCTCCGCAACCTGTCGGAGCAGGAGCCGGGGAAGATCCTCTTCGACTCCTTTAGGCGCGCGATCAACGCGCTCACAGTCGAAGAGCGCGGCACGTCGCGGATCGAGGGCTGGATCCGGCTACGCGAAATGCGCCCGTTTCGCACCGAGCCGCGTGCGTATCTTGTGCCGAAGCGCTCGCTCCTCACCAAGATCGTCGGCGAGCCTCACGCCGGCGGCTTCGAGCTCGAGTTCGCCGGCTTTCTCGACACCGTACCCGGCGTGGCGAGCTTCGCCAAGAACTACTTCGCGATTGGCTTTCAACTCGACTACGTAAAGGTCGACGGAGACCTTTCGAACTACACACCCGATTTCCTGGTCAAGGACGAGGACGGCACGATCTTCGTCGTCGAGACGAAGGGGCGCGAGGAGCTCGAGCTGCCCAAGAAGATGGCGCGCCTGCGCCAGTGGTGCGCCGACGTCACCGAAGTGAGCCGCGCCGCCGGCGGACCCGCCTACCGTTTCGTCTACGTCGATCAAGAGAGCTTCGAGGCCCACCGGCCGACGACGTTTCAGGGATTGGTGGACTCCTTCCGGGAGTACCAGGCTTGAAATCACTGAGACCAGGGACTTTCTTGACAGAAACTGTAAAACCGTAAATACTGCTCGCCATGAAGACCACCTTCGACCTGCCCGACCCGCTCGTTCGCCGCGCCAAGGCCCTTGCCGCCGAGCAGGGACGCCCGCTTCGCGATCTCGTGGCCGAAGCGATCACGGAGAAGCTGAAAGCACCGGTCGCGAGCTCGAAGAAGATTCCGGTCGGCCGCCGCGAGGGACGCCGCCTCACCTGGGAGGAGTGGAGCGCCAAGCTCCAGAAGCTCCCGGACGGCACCTGGTTCAACCCGGACGGCATCCAGGACGCGTCGTTCTTCGAGACTCTCGAGGCGATCCGCAGGGAGCCGCACGAGCGCCGCGATCCGTTCGCCGACCAGGACTGAACCCGAAGTGCGCGCTCCGATGTACCTGCTGGACACGAATGTCCTCTCCGAGTTGACCAAAGCGAATCCCGACGAGCAGGTGAGTCGCCACATCTACAGCATCAGCCCGGAGCGCCTGTTCGCCTCGGATATGACGCGCTACGAGCTGCGGTTCGGCGCGCAGCTCAAGGACGATCCGAGCCGAGTCTGGCAGCGAGTCGAGGAGATGATCCTGCCGATTCCGATCTGGCTCCCGGTCGACTCGGAGGTAGCGAGCGTCACCGGTGATCTCGACGCCCGTCTCCAGCGCGCGGGCACGCCCATCGCTCTCGCCGACGCCTTCATCGCGGCAACCGCCCTCGTATTCGAACTCGTGCTGGTGACCCGCAACGTGCGCCACTTCAGGAGGGTCCAGGGCCTCGAGATCGAGAACTGGTTTCCGCGGGAGTCCGACCGTCCGTGAGCCGCCCTCCAGAGCCGCCTGCGACCTCTCCGACGCCGAAAAGCGCGACCTGATCGCACGGGATTCAGGCCGACAAGCCGCTGCCCGAGAAGTACCGCCTTCTCCTCTTCGCGGGGTCGCCGAGTATGAAGAGATCTGGACCGGCGGCTACCTTTTCGAGAACGAGTGGCAGAGCTTCCGCACCAGGAGGAGCCGCGAGCTCGAGCTCGTCTCGGCCACCCACACCTACGACCGCCCCGGCCGCTACACCGTCGCCGTCAAGGTCTTCGACATCTTCGGCAACGACACGATGACGTTGGTGCCCGTCAGCGTCGGGTAATCGATCGCCTGGCCGTCTCGTCTCGAGAATCCATGAAAATGCCTTGCCAGGGCATTTTCAACACAATAGAATACGACCATGCGCCGCAACCTCGGGGGGCTCGAGGCCCAAGTACTCGCTCTCGCTCAGCTCCGCAATTGGTCCACGCTTCGAGCGGGGGACCTGGGGACGCCGCTCGGACTGAGCCCCGAGCAGGTGCGCAAGACCCTCAGCCGAATGAACCGGAAAGGGTTACTGGCGCGCGTCTGGCGTGGCCTCTACCTCGTTCCGCCGAAGCTGCCGGTCGGAGGAAGGTGGAGTCCCGACGACACGCTCGCTCTAGCGACGCTCATGCAGGACCGCGGGGCTCGCTATCAGGTGTGCGGTCCGAATGCTTTCAGTCGCTATGGCTTCGACCAGCAGATCCCGAACCGCACCTTCGCCTACAACAATCGCCTCTCCGGTGAGAGGTCGATCGGCGCCGTCCAGCTGACGCTCATTCGGGTCAGCGACGCACGACTCGGCGGAGTAGAGATCGTCGAAGCCGAAGGCGGACGACAAGTCGTGTACTCCTCGCGCGCGCGGAGCTTGGTCGACGCCGTTTACGACTGGGCTCGATTCAACGCCTTGCCCCGCGCCTACGGCTGGATCCGAGCGGAGCTGTCGAATCGCCGCGTCAGCGCGGAAGAGCTCGTGCGTCTG
>CAZPYU010000096.1:0-2598 GCA_964590905.1 uncultured Thermoanaerobaculia bacterium | reverse complement strand
CGTGGTCAAAGCGTCGCTGACCGGCTCGATCCTGGGTAACGTGCTCCTCGTGCTCGGCGCCTCCTGCCTGGTCGGCGGGCTCAAGCACAAGAATCTCCGCTTCAACGCCTCGGGCGCGCGGATGATGTCGACGATGCTTCTCTTGGCCGCGGTGGCGTTGGTGGTGCCGGCCGCGTTTCACCACCTCGCTCACCCGGCGGTCGCGGTGGAGCGAAACCTCTCGCTCGAGATCTCGATCGTGCTGCTCATCTGCTACGCCCTGTCGCTCCTCTTCTCGCTTCACACCCACAAGCAGCTCTTCATCGGCAACGCTGCCGAGGCGGCCGAAGTCGAAGCGAAACCGGGACACGGCTCCTGGTCGCTCAAGCGGTCGATCGCCGTGCTGTCGGGCGCCACGGCGCTGGTCGCCTGGATGTCCGAGATTCTGGTCGGATCGGTCGAAGCCGCGGCGGAGTCGCTCGGGATGACCAGCCTGTTCGTCGGCGTCGTCGTGGTCGCGATCATCGGCAACGCCGCCGAGCACTCGACGGCGATCCTGGTCGCGCGGAAAAACCGGATGGATCTGGCGCTCGGGATCGCGATCGGCTCCTCCGTTCAGATCGCGCTCTTTGTCGCCCCGGTTCTGGTCCTGGCCAGCTACGTCATCGCCCCGCAGCCGATGGATCTCGTCTTCTCGGCGGCCGAGGTGCTCGCGGTGGTGGTCGCGGTCGCGATCACGACCCAGGTCTCGAGTGACGGCGAGAGCCACTGGCTGGAAGGGGCACAACTCCTCGCCGTTTACGCCATCCTCGCGCTCGTCTTCTTCGTCCTCCCGGCCTAGCCCCACAGGCCTTGTCTCACGCTGTGATACCCGCGCGCGATGGACAGCGTCAACATCCGTGAGCTGAGAAATCGGGGTGGGCAGGTCATCGATCGGGTGACGCGGGGCGCCTCGATCGTGGTCACCAAGGGCGGCACACCGGTCGCCGAGCTCCGGCCGTTCGGACGCCCCACCCTCGGCCGCGAGACGCTCCTCGCCCGCTGGAAGCGGCTTCAGCCGGTCGATCCGGCCGCGTTGCGCCGCGATCCCGACCGCGTCCTCGATCCGTCGCTGTGAGCGCGCTGGCTCCATCGACCGGCCTCCTCGACACGAGCACACTCGATCTTCTAGGTCGACTCTTCGACCCCAGCTCACTTCCGGAGCTGCCGGTTTACAAGGTCTACCCCCGCGACTTCCGAGGTATCGACGGCCTCGACGTGGTGCCGATTCCTCACCCAGACCGAGCGAGCGGCCGCTAGGCCTCCTATGCCCAGGACTGCGGGCGCCGCCCGCCTCGCCGCGCTCGGCGCCGCCTTCCTCTTCTCCACCGGCGGCGCCGCTATCAAGGGCACCGCGTTGACCGCCTTTCAGGTCGCGAGCTTCCGCTCGGGCGTCGCGGCGCTCGCGCTGCTGCTCCTGCTGCCCGAGTCGCGGCGCGGCTTCGGTCGCGACCTGCTCCCGGCTGCCTTCGCCTACGCCGGAACGCTCGCCTGCTTCGTGGTCGCCACCAAGCTCACCACCTCGGCGGCCGCGATCTTTCTCCAGTCGACAGCGCCCGTCTGGGTCATCCTGCTCGCGCCCTGGCTGATCGGCGAAACGATGCGGGCGCGCGACTTGCCGTTCGTTGGCGCCGCGTCGATCGGCCTGGCGCTCGTCTTCCTTGGATCGCGAAGCGCCGGCGCGACGGCTCCGCACCCGACCGCGGGAAACCTCGTTGCGTTGGCCTCGGGCTTCTTCTACGCCCTGCTGCTAATCTTTTTCCGGCGGCTGGCGCGCGAAAGTGGATCCGATCGTTCACTTCCCGCCACCGTGATGGGGAACGCATTGGCGTTCGCGCTTTGCGCCCCATTCGCATTTCCCGTCGTCGGAGTGCAGGCTTCCGATTTTGCCGCGATCCTCTACCTGGGGGTGTTCCAGATCGGTCTCGCCTACTGGCTCTTCACGCGCGCTCTCCGCCGCCTCCCGGCGCTCGAGGTCGCGCTCCTGATCCTGCTCGAGCCGGTGCTCAATCCGCTCTGGACCTGGCTGCTGTTGGGGGAGCGTCCGTCGTCGCTCGCGCTACTCGGCGGAGTCGTGATGGTCGGCGCGCTCGCCTCCAAGGCGCTCTTCGAGCGGTCGCCGAGACCGATCGAAGCGCCGCCGAGCGACTGAATCAGAGCGAGATCGAGCCCTTGCGGAATTCGGACTTGGCGAGGATGGCGTTGAGCAAGACCGGGTGACCTTCGCGGGCCCACGCCCGCGCCTGCTCGAACGCCGGGCGGATCTCCTCGCTGCGCTCGATCTTGAGGCCTCGCCCGCCCAGTCCCGACGCCGCGAGGTGGTAGTCGGCCGAAGAGAGCGTCGTGGCGACGTCGTCGCCCAGGATCGGCACCTGGTCGCGCGCGATCTGCGCCCACGAAGCGTCGTTTCCGACCAGCGCGATGACCGGCACGCCCTGGCGCGCATAGGCCTCGAACTCAGCCAATCCCCATGCCACGGCGCCGTCGCCGTAAACGATCCAGACCTCGGCGTCTGGACGGGCGAGCTTCGCTCCCATCGCGAAGCCGCCGCCAACGCCGAGCGTCCCGAACGCGCCCGGG
>CAZPYU010000095.1:0-12106 GCA_964590905.1 uncultured Thermoanaerobaculia bacterium | reverse complement strand
GCTTCGGCGAGCGTCGCGGCCAGCGCCTTGCGCGCTCCATCCTCGCCGTGATTCAGGAAGGCGCGTCGAGGCGGCTGCGGGAGCGCCTTGCACCAACGCACCAGCTCGTCGCGATCGGCGTGCGCCGAGAGCCCCGGGAGTTGGCGGATCTCGGCCCGCACATCGACCCGGCGGCCGTGGATGGAGATCGTTCCGGCGCCGTCGAGCAGCGCTCGGCCGCGCGTGCCGGCGCCCTGGAACCCCGCGAAGAGCACCGTCGTGCGAGGGTCTGGAAGCCGGCGGGCGAGGTGGTGCACGATGCGCCCGCCGTTCGCCATGCCGCTTGCCGCGACGATGATCGTCGGCTCGTCACGATCGTTGATCGCCTTCGACTCTTCGACGCTGCGGCAGCGCACGAAGCGGTCGGCTGCCAATGGGTCGTCGCCGTCGGAGACCCGAGCGCGCAGCTCGTCGTCGAACTCCGCCGTCGCTCGGGCGTAGATTTCGGTCGCCCGGATCGCCATCGGGCTGTCGAGGAAGACGCGCCGCGGATCGAGCCGTCCGCGATCGACGAGCCCCGAAAGGTGAAATAGAAGATCCTGGGTTCGACCCAAGGCGAAGGCCGGGATGAGGACGAAACCGCCGCGCGCGAAAGTGTGCGCCACGATCTCGTCGAGCGCCGCCGCCAGATCGTCGTGCTGGTGAACCCGGTCGCCGTAGGTCGACTCGAGGAGGACAGCCGCGGGCGGCGCAGAAGGCGGCTCGGGGTCGACGAGGATCGGTACGCCGTAGCGGCCGATGTCGCCCGAGAAGAGCCAGAGCCGCTGCTCGCCGTCGCGTCCTCTGGCCGCAATCTCGACCGAAGCCGCGCCAAGCAGGTGGCCGGAGCGCAAGTAGCGCACCTGCACGCCCGGAATCGGTTCGAACGGCTCGTGAAACGGTGCCGGCTCGAGCCGGGCGAGCGTCTCGCGCGCGTCCAGGCGGTCGAAGAGCGGCCGCGGCCGCTGGTGGCGGCTGTAGCCTTTCTTGGTCGCGTAGCGCGCCTCTTCTTCCTGCAGCTCGGCTGCGTCTTCGAGGACCAGCGTCGCCAGAGGTCGCGTCGGCGGCGTGCACCAGATCGGACCACGAAACCCCTCGGCGACGAGCTTGGGCAGAAGTCCGACGTGGTCGAGGTGGGCGTGAGTGACGACGACGCCGTCGAGCGCCTTGGCGTCGAACAAGAACGGCCGCCAGTTCTTCGCCTCGGTCTCGTCGTCCCCCTGGTAGAGGCCGCAGTCGATCAGGATTCGACGCTCCCCTATCTCGACCAGCGTCGAGCTGCCGGTGACGGTGCCACAGGCGCCGAGGAACTGAACGGTGGCCATCTGGGAGCAGTCTACAAGGGCGCTTTCAACTCCGACCAGCCGAGGGCGAATCCGAGCGCACGCTTGACCTCGGGGATACGCGCAGAGCCCAGCTCGCCAAGCCGCTCGCCGAGGCGCGCCTTGGGCACGGCGTGCAGATTGTCGAAGTTCGCCACCGACCTGCGAGTCAGACCCTCCGTACGTCCGAGCAGCAACTCGACCGGAATGTCGCGCACGGTAGTGGTGATCTCGACCACGAGCACGCGCGAAAGGTAGTCGTAGGCCGCTGCGCGGGAAAGGAGGAGAACCGGCCGCCTGCCGATCGGCTCCGGCAGATGCGCCTGCCAGATCTCGTACTGCTTCACTGCGCCTTCCCCTTGGACCCTCGCCGCGACTCGCGCGGTTGCCATGCCGCGGGATCGAGGTAGACCGGCTCCGAGTCGTCGGGCTGCGCTCGATAGGCCGCCGCCATGCGGCTTTCCGCGGCCGCGTCGAGCGCCTGTCGAACGGCGGCGCGCAGGAATGCGGACCGCTGTCGGGCGCGGCCAGGAGCGACCCGCTCGAGCTCGGCCGCGGTCTCGTCTGGAAGCTCCAGTATGACTTGCTTCATGGAGAAGAAGTATAGCCTCGTTCCTCATACTCGCCGCTCCCGGCCACCCGGCTACCCAGAAACGGCCCACACAACTACGCGAAGAGCCTGTATTACGAGGTCGAGCACTTGCTCATCTGCGCGATTTCGGGCCGCGCCTGTCGGTCTGGCGGCGCAGCACGGCTTGGGAAGCGACTGGGAAAGTGGGCCCGGCAAACGGCTCCTGATGCTCACGACGCCGTGGAGCCGGACTCCGCACGAGGCATCGAGTATGATTTGGAGCTGACTGGGAGCGAGGGCTCCCGCACCAGGGCCGGGGGGTTTGAATGGGCGAAGAGAAGATTCTGGACCGTGCGCGCGAGGCTGTCGCCGACGTCGCGGCGGGGGTTCGCGGCGTCGCGGAAGACGGGCTCGACGAGGCGCGCGAGCGTTTCGAGGAGGCCGCCGAGGATCTGGACCGGTCGGCACGCCGGACGCGCCGCGAGCTGCGGCGCCGGGCCGAGCGCTTCGGCGAGGCGGCGCGCGACAAGTACGACGCGGCGGTCGAGAGCGTGCAGCATGGCTACCAGTCGGCGAAGAAGAGCGCGGCCGATCTGACCGACGACGTCAACGTCTACGTGCGCGAGAACCCGGGCAAGTCGATCCTGATCGCGGCCGGAGCCGGGTTCGTGCTCGGCCTCTTGCTGCGCTCTCGTCGTCGCGACGAGATCTGAGCGCCGCCTTGCGCCAGTCGGAGCGCGAGGCGCGGCGCGAGCGGCGGCACGAAGAGCTGATCGAAACCGAGGGCGGTCCTTCGCCGGCCGACGAGCTCTTGGACGAGCTGATGCCGCCCGATTTCGAGTGGCGTCGTATCGTGCGGCGACATCCGATCCCGGCGCTCTTGGTGGCCGCGGCGGCCGGCTACTGGCTCGGCCGAAGCCGGAGCGGTACTTCGATCGCCGAGGGCGTGGCCAGCTCGGTGGCGCTCGGGTTGAGCCGCCAGCTCGTCGATTTCGAGGCCGACGAGCCGATCTCGTAGATTGATCTCGCTGCTCCAGGTCGCCGACGTCCATTTCGGTCCGAAGCACCTTGCGGAGCTCTCCGCGGCGGTGCTCGAGCTGGCGCGGCGGAGCGCTCCCGCAGCGCTCGTCGTCACCGGCGACCTGACGCAGCGCGCTCAGCCGGGACAGTTCCGGGCGGCGAAAGAATGGATCGAGCGCGTCAGCGTTCCGGTCGTCTTTCTCCCCGGCAACCACGACGTTCCGATGTATAGATTCTGGGAGCGCCTGCTGGCGCCGTTTGGCGCTTGGCGCCGGTACTTCTCGCCCGAGCTGGTTCGCGACCACGTCGACGAGCGCATCGCGATTCTCGCCCTCAACAGCGCACACGCCTGGACCACCAAGCACGGCCGCCTGCGCGTCGTCGAGCTCGCTCGGCTCGACGCGCGCCTTGCGGCACTGGCGGATAGGAGCGCACGCGTCGTCGTCGCCCATCACCCGCTGGCCGCGGCAACGGAGTTGGGATCGGAGCCGGTGGCGCGGCGCGGAGAACAGGCGGTCGAGATCTGTCGTCGCCGGAGAGTCGACCTGATCCTTTGCGGCCACCTCCATCGCAGCTTCTGGCTCGCGCTACCGGGAGCCGCGGGCGGACCGGGGCCGGTCGTCGTGCACTGCGGCACCACGACTTCTAGCCGCGGCCGGGGCGACGAACGGGGTCGCAACTCACTGCACTGGATCGAGATCGACAGCGAGTCGATCCGCTGTGAGCGACGGTTCTGGGACCGTACGGCCCGCGAGTTCGTCGCCTCCTCGCGAGCCGAGTTCCCGCGCGCCAGAGGAGAGTAGCCGAAGGAGCCCTTCCGGCCGCCGGAAAGCCCGGCCGTACGGGTTTTCCTTCCTGATGGGTAGGGTATTCTTCGAAGGATGGTGACCTGGGAAATCGTGCGCAGGGTCGGGACCGAGGAGGAGGCCGCCCTGATTGCCGGCTTCCTCGAGTCCGCGGGCATCGAGGCACGCATCGAATCCCTTCTCTTCCACCAAGAGCCGGTCAACTTCGGCGGGCTCGGCGAGGTGCGCATCCTGGTCGACGGATCCGCTCTCGCGGAGGCCGAAGCGGCGCTCGCGGACTCGGAGCTGGAGCGACCCGAGAGTGGCGCCGACGCCGACCGGGAGCCGGGGGACGTCGACGACGGAGATGGCTGACCAGCGGTTGACGCTCGGCGCGGGGAGTGTTCTCGGTCGCTATCGGATCGAGCGCCGCCTGGGCGCCGGGGCGATGGGCGAGGTTTTCCTCGCCGAGGATCCGCAGATCGGGCGGCGGCTAGCGCTCAAGACCGTGAAGGTCGAAGAGGGCAAACCGCAGGAGATCGAAGAGCGCAAGCGCCGACTGCTACGCGAGGCCCGGGCGGCGGGAAAGCTCCTGCACCCCAACGTGGTGACACTCTTCGATGCCGGCGAAGATCAGGGCACCCTCTACCTCGCCTTCGAGTTCGTCGAGGGCATGGACCTCGCCGACCGGGTCGCGGCCGGACCGAGCCTGACCCTGGCCGACGCGCTCGCCATTGTTCGCCAGGCCGCCGAAGCGCTCGACTACGCGCACCGCCAAGGCGTCATCCATCGCGACATCAAGCCGAGCAATCTGATGATCACCAGCGACGGCCGCGTCAAGGTCGCCGACTTTGGCATCGCCAAGTTGATGGATCAGACCTCCGACCTGACCATGACCGGATCGGTGGTCGGCAGCCCGCACTATCTCTCGCCGGAGCAAATCCGCGGCGACGAGCTGGACGGCCGCACCGACATCTTCTCGCTCGGCGTGCTGCTCTACGAGATTCTCTGCAACCGCCGCCCGTTCGAGGCCGACACGCTGACCACCCTGGTCTATCGGATCTTGAACCAGGATCCCGAATCGATCGTGCTGCGGCGGCCCGACCTCGGTCCGCGCCTCGAACGGCTGGTGCGGCGCATGTTGCACAAGGAGCGCGAGCAGCGCTTTGGGAGCGCCGCCGAGCTGGCGGCGGAGATCGCCGCCTGCGAACGCGAGCTCTCGCCCGCGCTCTTGGCCGGCCGCGCGCTGCCCGAAGACGAACCGAGTGACGCGACGATTCGCCTTCCGACCGAGGCGTCGACCGGCGCCGCTCGAGGCGCTCCGTCGCGGCCGGCGGAGCGGCCGTCGGGCGTCGGCCGAACGGAGACCGCGGTGCGAGCGACTGCGAGCCAACCCCCCAAGTCACGGGTCGGCTGGGTGGCGATGGCGGCGGTCGCCCTGATTGTCGTGCTGGTTGTCGCCGGCCTCGGCGCGCGGCGGTGGGTGTCCTCGCGCGACGCCGAAAAGCCGGCGGTTGCGAAAGAGACGGCGCCCAAGACGGCCGACTCCAACCCTCCACTCGCGCGACCGCTGGCGCAGCCCGAAACGAGGCGGGAGGCGAAGCCGGAGAGCGAGCCGGTGCGAGAAGAGGTACTGCGAGAGGAGGTGCCGGCCCTTGCGATCGAGAGCCAGCCGGAGAGCGGCGCACCCGATCCGGCGACTCTGTTATCTCCCGTGGAGCAACCGATCGTCGGTAGGGCGGCGGAGATCGTCCCGGCGGGACCGCTCTTGGAGCGGCGATCCGAGCTGGAGCGTCCTCCGTTTGTCGCACCGCCTGCCGCTCGCGACGAGCCCCGACCGGTTACGCCACCCTTCGCGAGCGTCGCCGCCGAACCGGCGCCGGCAGCGGAGGATAGTGAGACGGCCGAGTTGTCCGATCCACAGAATCTTCGCCAAGCGGTGGTCGCGCGTCTGCCCGTGGCGCGCGAGATGGCTACGGGCATGAGCCTGTCGTTCGAGATCCAACCGAAGGAGATCGCCGAGCGCCTCGTCGTTCGACTCGATCGCATCGTGATCGGCCGCGCCGTCGACTACAACGCCAAGAAGCGCGACGGACGCGCTTACACGATCGCTGAGCCCGGTCTGCACATCCTCTCCTTCCTGATCGACGGCGCCGAGGTCTACCGCATGCGAATCGACGCGCAGCCTTTGCGTCCGGCTCCGACGTCGATCGCAGTGAATCTGCAGCAGGCCGCGCAGCGCGGCCGTCGCCCCGACGGGCGCCGCTGAGCGGTGATCGGCCCGACGCTCGGCACGTTGCCGAGGGCGCTGCCCGGCGAGCTCGAAACGGTGCGGCTCGACAACGGGCTCACGGTCTGTCTGCTCCGGAATTCTCAAGCGCCGATTGTTTCGACGGCGCTGGTCTTTCGCGTCGGGGGCCGCGACGATCCGGTCGGCCACGCCGGGCTCGCCCACTTTCTCGAGCACATGATGTTCAAGGGCTCGGCGCGCTACGCTCCCGGTGAGGTGGATCGCCGCACTCAAGCCCTCGGCGGCAGCAACAACGCCTTCACCAGCCACGACCTGACCACCTACTGGTTCTCGTTCGCCGCCGACCGCTGGAGCGAAGCGCTGGCGATCGAGGCCGACCGCATGCGCGGTCTGCGCCTCGATCCGGAGGAGATCGAGGCCGAGCGGCGCGTGATCGGGGAAGAGATCGCCATGTACGAGGACGATCCTTGGGACGCGCTCGATCTGGCGGTGCAGGCGGCGCTCTTCGCCGGACATCCGTACGCTCGTCCGGTCCTGGGCCGGGTCGAAGAGTTGAAAGCGACGGGTCGCGCCGAGCTCTCCGACTTCCATCGCCGCTTCTACCGGCCCGACAACGCGGTGCTGGTCGTCGCCGGCGCGCTCGACGACAGCGCGGCGGCGCGCGTCAGCGAGGCGATGCGGGAGCTCGAACAGGGTACTTCGACGCGCGCCGAGTCACCGGAGTGGCGGCCGGCCGCGACGGCGCAACGGCTGGAGCGGCGCCAGGGCGAGCTCACCCGAATCCTGCTCGCCCTGCCGGCGCCGCCCGCCGACGCGGAAGGGAGCGCCGAGCTGCGTCTCGCGGCGACCGTGCTCGCCGAGGGGCGCGCCAGCCGGCTGCAGCGCGCCCTGGTCGAGGAGGGTCAGCTTTGCCTCGAGGTCTCGGCGTCGCTCGCGGAGAGCGCCACGGCGTCGTCGTTCGTCCTCTCCGCCGAGCTTCTGCCCGGAGTCGAGGCGCGCCAGGTCGAGCTCTGCTTCGCCGACGAGTTGGCGCGTCTCCGTGAGCTTCCGGTCGGCGACGAGGAGCTCGAGCGAGCGCGTCAGATCTTCTGCGCCGACTGGGTTCATGCCCTAGAGCAGATTCACCAGCAGGCGCTCGTGGCTGGCATCGCGCTCGCCCAGTTCGACCTCGGCCAGCCGCAGCGGCTCTTGGAGCGGGTCGCGGCGACCGAGGCCGGCGCGCTGCGACAGGCGGCGCGACGCTGGCTCGATCCGGCGGCGGGAAGTGTCATCGGTACTTGCCTTCCCGAGCGGTGAAGAGTCCCGTTCTAGCCAGCGGCGGCGTGAGCGTGCGCCGGATCGAGGGGGCGCCGATCGTCGCCGTGCGCGCGGTCCTCCCGGGTGGCTCGCGCCGCGAGCCGATCCCCGGACTCGCGCTGGTCACCGGCCGGATGCTCGCCGAGGGGAGTCGGCGACGCGACTGGCGGGCGATCAGCGAAGCTGTCGAAGCGCGCGGCATGACGATTTCGGGCGGCGGCGGAGTGGAGGCGCACGGCGTCTCGGTCGACGCTTTGGCGCGCGACTGGGAGCAGGCGCTGTGCGTCGCCGCCGAGCTGCTCTTCGAACCGGCGTTTCCGGACGATCGCCTGCGCTGGATCGCGCGCCAGGCGGCGGCCGAGCTCGAATCCGAGGCCGACGAGGCCGACCTCTTGACCGCGCGCCACTTTCTCTCCGAGCTCTACCTGCCGCATCCGAAGGGTCGGCCGCTACAGGGCGATCCCGCGAGCCTGATGCGGCTCTCACTTGCCGACTGCGCGAGCTTCCACTCGGAGGCGCTGGCGCGCGGCGGTTGGCTGGTGGTCGCCGGCGAGATCGACGCCGAGGCTGTCGCAGCCGCGGCGTCGCGGATCTTCGCCGCGCTCCAGGCGCCGCGTGGGGACGCCTACCTGCCGGCTCCTTCTCCGCCGCCGCACGAGAAGCGCAGCGAGATCGCGACTCGGGCCACCGATCAGGCGCACCTCTTCGCCGGCCAGTTGACCGTCGCACGCTCGCATCCCGAGTTTGCCGCGCTCGAGGTCGCGGGCGTGATCCTCGGCGCCGGCGCCGGGCTAGCGGGCCGCATGCCGCAGCGGCTGCGCGACCGCGAGGGGCTGGCCTACGCGGTCTCGGCCGACACGGTCTCCGCCTCGGGAGTCGATCCGGGGCGACTCGTCGTCTACGTCGGCACCGCGGAGCAGAATCTGGCGCGCGCCGAAAGCGGACTGCGCGAGGAGCTGAAGCGCCTGCTGAGCGATGGAGTCAGCGCTCGCGAGGTCGAGGAGGCGCGCTCGTATCTGCTCGGGCGGGAGCCGTTCCGTCGCGAAACGGCTCGGCAGTGGGCAGATCTGGTGGTGCGCGGCGCCATCGTCGAGCGGCCGCTCGAGGATTCGGCCTGGTGCGCTGAAGAGATCCGTGCCGTCGATCGAGCCGCGGTCGAGGTCGCGTTCCGCCGCCATATCGACGTCGAGCGACTCGTGGTGACGGTGGGCCTGCCGCGAGGAGAGTCGGTTGGGTCGGCTAGCTAGGCGCTGACCGTCTCGCTGCGGTCGCCGGCGAAGATCCTCCAGGTCACGACCTTCTCGTCGATCTCGCGCAGGCGCTTGGCGACTAGCCGGCAGAGCAGCTTGACGAACTCGAGCGAGGCGGCGGGGTCGAGCGACAGCATCTCCTGGATCGTCCCCTGGTCGAGCGCCAGCACGGTCGCCGGGCCGTCGTGGGCGCGCGCGTCCGCCGAGCGAGGTTCGCCGTCGATGAGCGACATCTCGCCGAAGAAGTCGCCGCGCTCGAGAATCGCCAGCGCTTCCTCTCCGGCACCTGGAATGTACTTCGAGATCAGCACGCGTCCTTCCAGGATGACGTACATCTCGTGCCCCTCGTCTCCCTCCTCGAAGAGCGCGCTGCCGGACACGAATCGCAGCTCGCGCGAGAAGGTGGCGAGCGTGGTCAGTTCCTTGCCGGTGAGACCCTGCTCGCGCAGGAGTCGGACCTTGTCGTCGGCGGCGATCTCGACGGCGCCAGCCTCGCGAGCGCGGCGCAGCCGGAGGAAGTTCTCGGGCTGCTTCTCGACCGGGAAGAAGGTGCGCAGCTGGTCGTTCGTGGAGCGCAGCTTCATGGCCAGCGAATGCCAGAGCCCCCAGTAAATCTGTACCCCGAGCTCGGGCCAGCTCGTGGCTCGTCTGCCGATCGCCTCGCCGTCGAAGCGGAGAACGCTCGTCGGCTTGAGAGCGACGGCATCTGCCGAGCGCGGACCCAGCGAGATGAATCCGATCTCGCCGAAGAGAGCGATCGGCTTCAGGAGCGCGAGCGAGATCGTGCCGTAGCCGGTGGTGCGCTGGATGGCGATCTCGCCCTCTTCGAGGAGGAAGAAATCCATCCCCTGCGTCGCGTGCTCGAAGAGCTTGCCCCCGGGCGGAAGATTTTCCGCTGTGACCATCGAGGAGAGGGCGAAGATCTGTTCGTCGGAGAGGTGCGCCCAGATTTCGCAGTGGCGGAGCCGCTGGGCGAGCGACAGCCGGCCCCCGGCAATCTCGGCGGGTGACGGGGCAACGCCGTCGGCGATCCCCTCGGCGCTGCGTAGGCGCTCTCGGCGCCACTGCAACCGATCGAAGGCGGTGTGCAGCTCCTCCTCGCGATCGCGGAAGAGGGCGACAACCTCGTTGCCCTCCCAGCTCAACAGATGCCGCAGGGTGCGGATGCGCCGCCGCAGTCGCAGCGCGCTGTCCTCGTCGGTCGTCGGCAGGAGGAGGAAGGCGTCGATCGTCGCCGACATCGCCTGCGAGTACTGCTTGCGCTCGTACTCGACCTGTCCCAAGAGCTCGGCCGACTCGCGGTCGAACGGGTTGAAACGCAGCGCCCGGCCGAGATACTCGGAGGCCGCGTCGTAGTCCTGGAGGCGATTGTGGATGCGGCCGGCCAGCTTGTGGTTGGCCGGATCGATCGCGTTCTTGCCGCGCGCGAGCTCGAGGCACTCGAGCGCCGGGAACTCCTCGCCGCGCTCGGCGTAGAGCCAGGCGAGTCCGACGTAGTGCGAGGCGTCGATCGTGGCGCGGCGGACTTCGTCGCGAACCGTCTCGTTGGGCCCCTTCTCGGCGGTGCGATGCATCGCCTTGCGCAGCTTGCGCAGCCGGGCGACCGCGAGCCGGATGCCGAGGTCTTTGGGGTCGAGCCGGAGGGCGAGCTGGAAGAGATCCAGCGCCTCGTCGTAGCGCTTGCTGTCGGCGAATCGCCGTGCCAGGGCGACCAGCTCGCCTACGTCGGGAAGGGTCGCTGAATCGACCATCGGCAGGGGGCTCCCACCTCTCCACCTGAGTGCCGCGACAGTGTAGCATGCACTTTCGCATGGCCCAGATCAGTGCCGAGCTCCAAAGCTACGCGGACGACGGCCTCAACCTCTGCCGGACGGGAGACTGGAACAAGGGGCTCTCGGTTCTGGCGGCGGTGCTCGAGCAGAAGACGCCGATGGATCAGGTTCCGGGCGTCGTGTACTCCTACCTCGGCTACGGAGTGGCGCGCTTCCAGGGTAAGACGAAAGACGGACTCAAGCTCTGCGAGCACGCCCTCAAGGTGCAGTACTACGAGGCCGACAACCACTGGAACCTGGCGCGTATTCAGGTGCTGACGGGCGAACGCCTGGCGGCGTTCAACACAATCAGCAAGGGCCTGAAGCTCGATCCCGACCACGTCGGACTCAACGCGACGCAGAAGGAGATCGGTCAGCGGCGTCCGCCGATTCTTCGCTTCCTCGGCCGCAGCAACCCAATCAACGTTTTCCTCGGACGGCTGCGTCACGGGAGCTCCAGCTCGAAGAGCCAGCCCGCGGCGAGCGAGTCTGCGCCGAGCCCGACCGCGACGGGCCCAGCGCCGAGGAGCGCGGGCGCTGCGGGCGCGGCGGCGCGCAGCGCTGCGGCGCCGAATGCGACGCCATTTCCCAAGGGCCCTGGCGCCAGGAGCACCCCAGCGCCGAATCAGGCCGCGAAGAACCCGACCGCGAAGTAGCCTGTCCGCTCAGCCGAAGCGACCGGTGATGTACTGCTCGGCGAGGCGTGGCAAGGCCTGGGCCGCTATCGAGCCGCGGAACGGCTCGCGTGCCGCGCGAGGGGAGCACGGCTGGCGCCGCGGACCCGCGCACCGACACCGCGGGCCTGACGCGAGAGGCGAGCCTTGTTCAACTCGTGGTCGGTCTCGAGCCGCATCCAGAGCTCGGCGCTGGTCCCCAGTGCGTCGGCGAGCTGCAAGGCGGTCTCGCCGGTGATGCGTTTCTTGCCGCGGATGATCTCGTTGACCGCCTGTAGCGGTCGTCCCAGCTGCCGCGCGAGCTGAGATTGGGTCAGTCCACGCGCTGCCAGCTCTTCCGCCAGGATTTCGCCGGGCGGAATGTCCAGGTCGGGCCACACTCGCTCAGTCGCCATAGTGCCGACTCACCTCCTCGATGCGAACGACGGTCAGGTCTGCGGCCGCGAAGCTCACGATCAAACGCTCTCGATCTCCCAGCCGGATCGCATACTGGCCCTTGCGCTCGCCTTTCAGCGGATGCAGGTCGAGCGAGCGGAGCGCGAACAGATCGCGGGCGTCCTTCGCGGCATGCAGGGTGTTGATTCGTCGAACATAGGCGCGAGCGACTCGCTCGCCCCAGTCGCGCCGCGCCAGCATCAGCTCTCGGTAGCAGCTCTCCAACTTCTTGGTCGCGAACCGGACCCGCATTCCTCACCGCGATCGAATTCTACCCATTCACCCCAAGGGCGTCAACTTCTCGACTCTTCTCACCGCCGCAGGTCAGGCAGGCGCACAGATGCTAGTCAGCACTCGCAGGGTCGGTTGTTATCACGCTTGACGTAGTACGCGATGCGTAATAGTCTAAGCGAGCGTGATCCGCTCCTTTCGTGATCGCCACGCGGAGGCGCTGTTCGGCGACCGCAGGGTGCCGCGATTGCGGGCCATCGAGCGGGTCGCCCGGCGGAAGCTCCTCTACCTCCATCAGGCACGGCGCCTGGAGGACCTCAGAGTTCCGCCAGGTAACCGTCTCGAGGCTCTGCGAGGAGACCGCGCTGGGCAGCACAGCATTCGCATCAACGAACAGTGGCGGATCTGTTTTCGTTGGAAGAGCGGAGATGTGTTCGACGTC
>CAZPYU010000094.1:0-4015 GCA_964590905.1 uncultured Thermoanaerobaculia bacterium | reverse complement strand
GCTCGCTTACCCCGAGATCGACGTGCGCGCCGAAGAGAGCATCAAGTGGACGCCGGAGGCCGAGGCGCGCATGCTGCGCGTGCCGCCGCTGGTCAAGGGCATCGCCCGCACCGGCATCCTGCGCCTGGCGCTCGAGAAGGGGCACAGCGTGGTGACCAACTCGGTGATCGACGAGGCGATGGAGCGCTTCATGCCCAAGTCGGCCCGAGATCAGACCTTCCACCTCGCCGAACGGATGGCGCTCGAGCTCGCCGAGCGTCAGCCGGTGGCGATCTGCAAGAGCTGCGGCGTGGCGGCGAGCGAGCCCGACGCTGTGCGCTGCGGGGTCTGCGGCAGCGCCGATCTCGAACAGATCGACCGCGAGATGCTCGAACGGATCGCCAAGGCCGAAGGCACGTTGAGCGAAGAGGTCACCTACGACGGCCGCAAGCTGCGCTGGAGCGAGAGCGCCAAACGCGCCCTGTGGACGCTGAAGGACGCTTACAAGCGCCGGCGCGCCAAGGCGCGGATCGAGAAGAGCGCCCGCTTGCGCAAGCTGCCGACCGTGACCCTCGAGCTCGCGCAGCAGGTGATCGAGGAAGAGACGGGGGTACCGCTCGGCGATGGGATAGCGGGCGTCGCGCGTGCGGCGGGTGACGCTCTCGCGACGTCGCTCGACGAGGCGCCTGAGGCGGAGTCGACGAAAGGCGCCGCGGCGATGACCGCGGCCGCAGCGATCTCCGACGAGAAGCACTTGGTCGCCCGCGACGCGAAGAACGTGCCCCTGCTTTCCGCTTTCGCCTGGAACGGCGAGGCGATCGAGCGCATCCTGCGCGTCCCCGCGGGCTTCATGCGCAACCGCACGCAGGAGCGCATCGAAGCTCTCGCCACCGAGCGCGGCGAGCGCGCCATCCATCTTGCCCTGGCCGAGGAGGCGATCGCGATCGGCCGGCAGCTGATGGAGGAGATGCTCAAGAACGAGGTCGCAGCGAGAGGAGCAACGGAGCCGCACGCGCATGCCAACCGGAGCGTCGCCGCAACAGAGTCTGGGGACACCCTTCAGGGTGTCCCCTCCAGCGCCTTCGCCGAGAAGGCGCCGGCGCTCAACGAAGTCGGCTCGCCCTCCGCCCTTCAGGCGCGACGCGCCGGTGGACTCCGGCACCTCGAAGAGTGACCGCCTATCGCTTCTGCCGGACGGACGACATGGCGCTGCTTGTCGCGGCCTACGAGAGTTGTCGCGGGCCGGAGGACGTCGAGGCGCCGCCTCTCGACCGCGCGCGGTTCAAGGAGCTGGTGCGCGAGCTCGATCTCTGGTGCTCGAGCTGCATGGTGGCGCTCGAGGGGCGCGAGCCGGTGGGCGTGCTGCTGGGGGCGAAGCGCACCGAGGCGACGCTCGTCTACGGCCTGCGGGTGCATCCCGTGCATCGTCGCCGCGGCCACGGCCGGCATCTGCTCTCCTCCCTCGGCCAGAAGGTCGCTATCCTCGGACCGCCACGGCTGGTCGCCGAAGTTCCGGCCGAGCGCCGCGCGGCCCACGACCTCTTCTCGGCTTGCGGCTGGGTGGTGGAGACGCGACTCACCGATTGGCGCCGCGAGGGTTCGCATCCGACCGAGCAGCGAGCCCCGGTCCGAGAAGCCGTGGCACCCATAGCGCTCGGCGAGCTGATCCGCGGCGGACGGCTCACTCCAGCGTCCCCCGCGGATGGGGGCGTTCGCTGTTGGCAGCGCGACCTTTCGACCTTGTTGAAGCTCGAGGAGAAGCTGCTCGGCTTGGGATTTCACTCCGCCGAGCGGCTGGAGGCCTGGTTGCTGTATCGGAACGATCCCACCGCCTGCGAGGTTTTCGCGGCAGGATTCGCTCCCGGCGATCTGGGCCGGCTGGGTCTAGGCGTGCTGGTGCAAGAGTTGGCGCGCGAGGCGGGAGGAGCTCCCATTCTTGCGTGCCGGGCGGCGCCGGAAGAGGTCGACCCGGAGCTGCTCGCGGCGCTCGGTTTCCACCCCGGACGCGAGCACCTGCTCTTCGCCACGCAGGCTCGGGCGGCCTAGTCGGTTCGCAGAGACACCATGCGGAGCTACTCAGAGATCCTCGGCGACGGCGGCTCCGGTGTCGCCGAGCAGATCGCCGAGCTCGAGGCCGCGATCGCGCGCCGCTTGGCATCGGTGCGCCACATCGTCGCGATCGGCTCGGGCAAGGGCGGCGTCGGCAAGAGCACGCTCACCCGGCATCTGGCCGCCGTGCTTGCAGCCAGCGGACAGCGCGTGGGCATTCTCGACGCTGACTTCAACGGCCCCAGCCAGGCCCTGCTCGGGGGGGTGCGCGACCTGCCGCCGATGCCTGGCGAAGAGGGCCTGTTGGTCCCGCGCAGTCGGGAGGGCGTGCAGATTTTGTCGGTGGGCAGCGTGCTCGCCGAAGGGGCGGCGCTCGCCTGGCCGAGTGTCGCGCCGGGCAGCTCGCACACCTGGCGGGCGACGCGCGAATTCTCGAGCCTCGCGGAGCTACTCGCCGCCGTGCACTGGGGCCCGCTCGACATCTTGTTGGTGGACTTGCCGCCGGGTCCGGAGCGCACGGCGCAGTTCGCCAGTTTCCTGGGGCCAGGCGCCGCGCTGCTCCTGGTTTCGATCCCCTCGGCGCTGGCGCGCGGGGTGGTCGCGCGGACGCTCGACGCGCTGCAGCCGCTTCCCAATCGACGGCTCGGCTACGTCGAGAACATGAGCGGCTACGCCTGCTCCGGTTGCGGATCCGTGCGTCCGCTGTTTCCAGAAGAGCCCGACGCACCCGCGCTCGGGCTGCGCTGCTTGGGTCGAATTCCCTTCGATCCAGAACTGGCGCGACTGTGCGATCGTGGCATCGCGGTAACTGAAGCCGGCGAAGTTGGAGAGCGTGGGGCAGTCCTGTCGGCGCTCACCGAGTTGGCGACGGCGTTGCTGGTAGAGCTCGAGGAGGCACCATGAAATTCCTCTGCGTACCTTGCGATGCGCCGATGCGCATGCGCACCAGCGAGGAGAGCGAGCCGGGTTCGTTGGCAGTGGTCTATAGCTGTCCGGAATGCGGCTACGAGATGGCGATGCTGACCAATCCCTCCGAGACCCAGTTCGTGCGCTCACTGGGCGTGCGCATCGGACCTGCGGTCGCGGCGGCGATCGCCGCTCCCGAGGAAGCCACGGCATCGAGCGGCAAGTGCCCCTTCTCCGCGATGATCGGGAGCGGGGCATCGGATGCCCCCACGACGGGTCCGGCGTGGACACCCGAGGCGCTCGCCCGCCTCGAAGCGATTCCAGAAATGGTGCGCCCGATGGCGCGCGCCGGCATCGAAATGGTGGCGCGTGAGAGCGGCCACCAGCTCATCGACGAAGCCGTCCTCACCGCCGCTCGGGCGCGCTTCGGCATGTAATGAGCGAGAGAGCTCTCCACTGTCATCCTGAGCGAAGCGAAGGATCTCGGCGGATCGACCTGCGAGATCCTTCGCCTGGGGCTCAGGATGACAATGCTAGGCGGCTGGCATGAGCTCCGTTTCTGTGCTTCAGCCCGTCAGCGAGCCAGCGACCGCCTTCGCGCGGCCCTATGTTGTGTCGTGGAACCTCACCTACCGCTGCAACCTCGCCTGCGAGCACTGCTACCTCGACGCCGGGCCGGCGATGGTGTCGAGCCCGGCCTTCGCCGATCGCAGCGAGCTCTCGACCGAGCAGTGCTACCGCGTGGTCGACGAGATCGCCGCCTTCGCGCCCGAGTCGGTGACCATCTTGACCGGCGGCGAGCCACTGCTGCGGCGCGACATCGTAGAGATCGTGCGCTACGGCGTTTCCAAGGGGCTGTGGATCGTGATCGGCACCAACGGCGTCAAGATCACCGAGAAGCTCGCTCGGCTGCTCCAGACCGAGGGCGTGCGCGGCCTGGCGCTCTCCCTCGACGCGCTCGACCCCGAGCGCCACGACGCCTTCCGCCGGGTGCGCGGAGCCTGGCAAAACACCGTCGAGGGAGCTCGCATCCTGACGCGCGTCGGCCTGCCGTTCATCGTGCAGACGACAGTCGGAGCGC
>CAZPYU010000093.1:0-10619 GCA_964590905.1 uncultured Thermoanaerobaculia bacterium | reverse complement strand
GAGCGAGTTGTGCTCCGGCTGCGCCCAGAAGCGGTTCCATCGCCGCTGCGCGTGGTAGAGATGGACCGCGCCGCGGCCGATGGTGTCGAGAGCGCCCATACCGGTGCCGACGTAGACGTGCGCCGCGGTGCCGAGCCGTCGCAGCTCACCTTCGAGCCCCGGGTTCTGGCCCAACGCCTGCACGAAGGCGCCGATCGCGAACTTGGTCGGGAAGTCCATCTTGGATTCGAGCTGCGGAAAGCGGCCCGGTGGGAAGCGTTGGTCCACCCACGGCTTGTAGGCCAAGAAGTCGAAATCCGGTCGCCCAACCAGGAAGCAGTCGGGACCGAAGCCGTTGAACGGCGTCAGCCAGCTCTCGCTCCCCGCGAGATTGATCGCAAAACTCTCCACGTTCGGCGAGCGCGGCGCCACGATCCCCCAGCCGTAGACTCCGACCCGCCTCATCCGCCGCTCCGCACGTTAGAACCTCGCCCATCGGGCGAGCAGGTCGGCCACCCGATTCGAGTAGCCCCATTCGTTGTCGTACCACGCAACGACGCGAGCCCAGCCATCGGCGCGAGCGTCGGTCGAGAGCGCATCGAAGATCGACGAGTGCGGATTGCCGATGATGTCGGTCGAAACCAGCGGCTGCTCGCTGTACTGCAAGATCCTGGCGAGCGGACCCTCCGCGGCCTTGCGCACCGCGGCGTTGACTTCGCGTGCGTCGGGGCTGGAAGCGAGCCGGCAGCAGAAGTCGACGATCGAGCCGTCCGGTACCGGCACACGCAGCGCAATGCCGTCGAGCCGGCCCGCCAGCGCCGGGATCACCTTGCCGACCGCTCGCGCCGCGCCAGTCGAGGTCGGAATGATGTTCGCCGCCGCGGCGCGGCTGCGCCGCAGATCCTTGTGCGGCACGTCGGCCAGCCGCTGGTCGTTGGTGTAGGCGTGCGCCGTCGAGACCAGGCCCTCCTCGATCCCGAACGCCTCGTGCAGGACTTTCGCCAACGGCGCCAGGCAGTTGGTCGTGCACGAGGCGTTCGAAACCAACCGGTCAGAGGAAGAGAGCTCGGCGTCGTTGACGCCCAGTACCACCATGCGATCGATCGGATCGTCCGCTGGCACCGTGAGCACGACGCGGCGAGCGCCCGCCGTGAGGTGTCGCTCGAGCTTGGCCCGCGAGCGAAAGATACCGGTCGACTCGACGACGAAGTCGACCCCGAGCGCCCGCCAAGGAATCGATGCCGGGTCTCGTTCGGCGGTCATCGCGATCTTCCTACCGTCAACGTAGAGGAAGTCGGCGTCGACAGCGACCTCGCCCGGAAACTCCCCCATCACCGAGTCGTGGCGCAAGAGGTAGGCGAGCAGCTCGTTGTCGAAAAGGTCGTTGATGGCGACGACTTCGAGCTCGGGGCGGGAGGCAAGCACCCGGAAGACCGAGCGCCCGATGCGCCCGAAGCCGTTGATCCCGATGCGCGCGCTCACGCGGCCGCTCCGTCGCTGTCGAAGGCCGCCAGCCGCCGCACCAGGTCGAGCACCCGGTGCGCGTAGCCCCAGCTATTGTCGTAGAAGGTCAGGGTCTTCGAAACCTTGCCGGCGACGACCATCGTCGAGAGCGAGTCGAAGACCCCCGAGAAACTGGTGAGCAGCGTGTCCGAGGAGACGATCGGCGCGCTTTCGAATTCCATGATGCCGGCGAGCTCCCCTGAACATTCGGAGCCGACCGCCGCATTGATCGCCGCGACGGTGACCGGCCGAGAGTGCCAGCAGGTCAGATCGACAACCGACCCGTTGGGCACCGGAACGTGCAGCGCCAGGCCGGAGATCTTGCCCGCCAGCTCCGGCAGCAGCTCGGCCAGCACCTCGTCGGCGTTGGTGGCTTGCGGGATGATGTTCTCGCTCGCGGCGCGGCCGCTACGCATGTCGGGCGTCGGCACGTCGGCGAGCGCGAGCTGGCTGGTGTAGGCGTGGACCGTGGTCAAGAAAGCGCGTTCGACACCGAACTCCCGCTGCAAGATCCGCAGGATCGGCCCCGCGCAGTTGGCCGTCACCGAGCCGACCGAGACGATCCGATGCCGCGGAGCGAGGGCGTCGCCGTTGACTCCCGCCACGATCGTCGCGTCGGGAGGATCGGTCGGCGGCGAGCATAGGACGACGCGGCGAGCGCCGGCCGCCAGATGCGCTTCGAGCTCGGCCCGCGATCGCGGTTGACCGGAAGCTTCGATCACTATCGAGACGCCGAGGTCGCTCCAGAGCTTGCCGCGCTCGAGCGCGGGCGGAAAGAGCGCCACGCGCCGCCCCGCGATGTCGAGCCCGCCGTCGAGGCGCGAGAGCGCCCCGCGATAGCGGCCGAGAATGGTGTCGAAGCGGAGCAGATACTCGACCGCCTCGGGAGCCGACGGCTCTTCGATGGCAGCCAGCCGGAGCGCTGGGTCGTGCGCTAGGAGCCGCACCAAGTTGCGGCCGATCCGTCCACAACCGACCAGGCCGATCGAGGGGTTGGACATCGCTTCGAGACTCTCCGGGACCGCGGCGCGCACTGCCGCGGGACAGATTCTTTCACAGCTACAATTGACTCGTGGCTCGCTTGAACCCTTTCCGCGCCTTGCGCCCGACCCCGACCATCGCGCCGCGCCTCTCTTCGGTTCCGTACGACGTAGTGTCGACCTCCGAGGCGCGCGCGCTCGCCGTCGACGAGCCGCTCTCCTTCCTGCGCGTCACCCGCGCCGAGCTCGAGCTCCCCGCCGAAGCCGATCCATACGCCGAAGCGGTCTACGAGCGGGCGCGCGCGAATCTGATCAGGCTGGAACGCGACGGCAACCTGGTGAGCGACACCGAACCGGCGCTCTTCGCCTACCGACTGAAGATGGGGTCGCACGTCCAGATCGGGATCGCCGGCGGCTTCTCGATCGACGAGTACGAGAGCGATGTCATCAAGAAGCACGAGAAGACTCGCCGCGACAAAGAGGACGACCGCACGCGCCACATCGTCACTCTGCGCGCCCAGACCGGGGTGGTCTTCCTCACCTATCGTGCTAGCCGCGCGATCGACGCGGTGGTGGCGGAGATCGCGACCGGCGTTCCTCTCTACGATTTCGTCGCCGCCGACGGCGTCACCCACACGATCTGGCGCGCCGATGCCGACGCGCGAGCCGCGTTGGTGGCCGCCTTCGCCATCCTGCCCGAGCTCTACATCGCCGACGGACATCATCGCGCCGCTTCTGCCTGCCGGGCGCGCCAAACGCTGTCCGCCGGCGGCTCGCTGCACTCGGCAGTCGCCGGCGCCGGCAGCCCAGACGACTTCCTGGCGGTGGCCTTCCCTCACGACCAGATGCAGGTCTTGCCCTATCACCGACTGGTGAAGGATTTGAACGGTCGTTCAACTGCCGAGCTCCTCGGAGCGCTCTCGGCGCGCTTCCGATTCGTCGCCGACGCTCCACAGCCGACGGCGCGCGGGCGCGTCTCGATCTATCTCGACGGTAGCTGGCGCACTCTCGTCCTGCCCGCGCCCGTCCTTGGCGCGTCGCCGGTCGCGCGTCTCGACTGCGCCGTCCTCCAGGACGAGATCCTGGCGCCGCTCTTGGGCATCGGCGATCCGCGCCTCGACAAGCGGGTCGATTTCGTGGGCGGCATTCGCGGCACCGGCGAGCTCGAGCGGCGCGTCGATTCGGGGAGCGCCGCGATCGCCTTCGCGCTCTATCCGGTCGCCGTCGCCGATCTCTTCGCAGTCTCCGACGCCGGCGAGATCATGCCGCCCAAGTCGACCTGGTTCGAGCCCAAGCTGCGCGACGGCCTGCTGATCCATCCGATCTGAGGAGACGATCAGGGGACGGCCTTCCGGCCGCCCCTATACAATGCCCGTGCGTTTCGACGGGAGAGCGGAATGAAACGGGTCGTGACGGCGATCTTGGGCGGCGGACAGGGGGCGCGCCTCTACCCGCTGACCAAGAACCGCGCCAAGCCTGCCGTGCCAGTGGGCGGCAAGTTTCGGCTGATCGACATCCCGATCTCGAACTCGCTCCACGCCGGGATCGACCGCATCTACGTCATCACCCAGTTCAATAGCGAGAGCCTCCACCGTCACATCACGCAGAGCTACCGTTTCGATTCGTTCCGCGGCGGCTTCGTCCACATCCTGGCCGCCGAGCAGAACCTAGAGAATCGCGAGTGGTACCAGGGCACTGCCGACGCGGTGCGCCAGAACCTCACCCGGCTGATCGACGACAACGATCCTTCGGAGGTGCTCATCCTCTCCGGCGATCAGCTCTACCTAATGGACATGCTGCGTTTCGTCGAGAAGCATCGCGAGTCGAACGCCGACATCACGATCGCGGTGAAACCGGTGTCGCGCGCCGAAGCTCACGGCTTCGGGATCGTGCGCCTGGGGCCCGACGGCCGCATCGTGCAGTTCTTCGAGAAGCCGAAGGATGACGAGCTAGACGGGATCGCCGTCGACGAGACGACGCGCGACGCGCTCGGCTTTCCGGTCGAACCGGGCTCGTTTCTGGCCAGCATGGGGATCTACGTCTTCCGGCCCGAGATCCTGCGCGAGACGTTGGTCGGCAGCCCCCATACCGACTTCGGCAAGGAGGTCATCCCGGCCTCGCTCGCGCTGGCGCGCGTCTTCGCCTTCCCGTACGACGGCTATTGGACCGACATCGGTACCATCCCGAGCTTTCACCAGGCCAATCTCGACCTCACACTGCCGCTGCCGCCGCTCAACCTCTACGACCCGATCTTTCCGATCTACACCCACGCCCGCTACCTCCCCGGCACCAAGATCAACCAGTGCGAAGTGTCGTCCTCGGTGCTCTGCGAGGGATCGATCATCACCGGCGCGCGCATCTCCGATTCGATCGTCGGCATCCGCGCCGTGGTGAAAAAAGGAGCGGTCATCGAACGCTCGGTGGTCATGGGCGCCAATCACTTCGAGAGCCTAACCGAAGGCCGGCGCCACGAGGTCGCGATGGGCATCGGCCGCGACTGCGAGATCCGGAATTCGATCATCGACTTCAACGCCCACATCGGCGACGGCTGCCGATTGGTCAACGAAGCGGGGATCCTGGAAGCCGACAGCGAGCAGTGGGCGATCCGCGGTGGCATCATCGTGGTGCCGAAAGACGCCGTCATCCCGCCCGGCACGACGATCTGATGAGCTTGCGCGTCTGTCAGATGGCGGCCGAGGTGACGCCGTTCGCGAAGACCGGCGGCCTGGGCGACGTCGTGGCCGGGCTATCGCGAGCCTTGGCCAAGAACGGCCACCAGGTGCGAATCTTCTTGCCGTTCTACGCCAAAGTGGCGAAGCTCGATTTCCAGTTCGTCGGTGTCGACTTCCTGCGCGATATTGAGATTGCGCTCGGGCAGCGGCGTTTCACCTACTCGGTGGTCACGACTAAGCTTCCGGCGAGCGACGTCGACGTCTACTTCATCCACTGCCCGGCGCTCTACCACCACGACTCGATCTACAGCGGCGAGTGGGACGAATACCTGCGCTACGCGCTCCTGACCCGCGCCGCCTTCGACTGCTGTCAGCGCATGGGCTGGGCGCCCGACATCGTGCACGCCCACGACTGGCACACGGCGCTGGCGCCGATCTACCTGCGCACGCTCTACGCCTGGGATCGCCTCTTCGCGCGCACCAAGTCGGTGCTGACGCTCCACAACCTCGCCTACCAGGGCGTCTTCGGCAGCTCGACGCTCGAAGATCTCGGGCTCGCGCCGCACGCTCACCTGCTCTATAACGAGGACCTCGCCGCCGGTCGGGTGAGCTTCATGAAATCCGGCCTGCTCTACGCCGACGTCCTGACCACGGTGAGCCGTACCTACGCGCGCGAGATCCAGACTGCCGAGCACGGCTTCGGCCTCGACCCGCTCCTGCGCGCACGCAGCGACCGGCTGGTGGGCATCGTCAACGGCGTCGACTACGACGACTGGGATCCGGCGACCGACCGCTACCTGCCGCATCACTTTTCGGCGGCCAAGATCGCGGGCAAGGCGAAGATGAAACAGGCGCTTATCAAGAAGGTCGGGCTCGCGGCCGGCAAGTCGACGCCGGTGCTCGGTATCGTGAGCCGCCTGACCGCGCAGAAAGGGCTCGATCTCCTCTTCGACTCGCTGCCCGAGTTCCTCTACCACCGCGACCTCTGTTTCGTCGCGCTAGGGAGCGGCGAGGAGCGCTACGAGTCGTTCCTCGCCTGGCTGCAGATCAGCTTCCCCGGCAAGGCGTGGTACTTCCCCGGCTACAACGAGGAGCTGGCGCATTGGATCGAAGCCGGCGCCGACATCTTCCTGATGCCTTCGCGCTACGAGCCGTGCGGGTTGAACCAGATGTACAGCCTGCGCTACGGCACGCCGCCGGTGGTGCGCCGCACGGGAGGGCTCGCCGACACTGTCGAGCTCTGGAATCCGGTCTCCGAGGAGGGCACCGGCTTTCCGTTCGACCACTTCACTCCCGAGGGGTTGCGCTGGGGGATCGACACCGCGCTCAGGATCTTCGCCGACGCCGACGCCTGGAAGAAGCTGGTGCAGAACGGCATGGCGAAGGACTTCTCGTGGGCGAAGCAAGTCGGGCTCTACGAGGAGCTGTACGGCCGGCTCCTGGCTTGATCGCTGGACGCCGATCGGAGGATCGAAAGTGATCCACGTCACAGCCCAACTGCTCGCTCGGAGTCAGGCTCGGCTCGCAGCATCGCCCGGAGGTGAACGTAGGTTGAGAAGGCTGGCAGTTGTCCGCGCTCTCGCGGTTCTGATCGGACTCTTCGCCGCAGCGAGCGGCGCCGCCGCTCCCGTCTGCTACGACGTCGACTGCGCCGCCGCCTGCGGCAGCAGTTGGACGAACGTCACTACCCTTCTCGACGGCTCCGACTTCGGGACCGACCCGGCCGACACGCCGATCGCCTTCGTCGACCCAGCGGACGGCCTGAACCACCGTTTTGTCGCCACGCAGGAGGGGAAGATCTGGGTCTGGAACAGCTCGACCGGCAACCTGCTCGCGACGCCGTTCCTCGACCTGACAGCTAAGGTGCTCGACGGCGGCGAGCGCGGCCTCCTCGCCCTGGCTGTCGATCCGCAGTACGCGACGACCGGCGAGCTCTACGTCTACTACACCCGCGACGGCGCCAGTGCCGCCGACGACGGCGACATCGTCGTCGAGCGTTACGCCCGCCTCTCGGCGGAGATCGGCGATCCGAGCTCGGCGCAGACGATCCTGGTCGTCAACCATCCTGAGTCGAACCACAACGGCGGTTGGCTCGCCTTCGGCCCCGACGGCATGCTCTACATCTCGTTGGGCGACGGCGGCAACGGCTGCGACCAGGCGACCGGCGGGCCACACGGGCAGAACGTCAGTTCGCTCCTGGGCAAGCTGCTGCGCCTCGACGTGCGCAACGCCGACCCGGCTTCGACAGCGCCCGAGTGCAACAGCGGCGACTACGAAGTTCCCTTCGGCAATCCGTTCGCCGGCGGCACTGGCGGCTGCGGCGAGATCTGGGCGCTCGGCTTGCGCAACCCGTTTCGCTTCTCGTTCGATCGCTCGACCGGAGACATCTGGATCGGTGACGTCGGCCAGACCTTCTGGGAGGAGATCAACTATCTCCCCTCCGACTACGACCCGCTCGGCCCGGACGGCATCACCAACTTCGGCTGGAAGTGCCGCGAGGGCTGTCAGGGGCAGACCTGTGGCGCCGCCGACTGCGGCAACGTCGCGGCCGGCCTCTCGACCTGCGAATACCCGAACGACGTCGATCCGGGCGGCGGCGAAAAGCTGTTCTGGGATCCGGTGCTCTGCCACGAGAACCGCGCCAACACGACCCCCGGCGATAGCGACGCCGACTGGCAGGCGGTGGTCGGCGGCTACCGCTACCGCGGCAGCCAAGTGCCGTCGCTCGCCGGGCGCTACCTCTACGGCGACTCCTACTGCGGACAGATCTGGCGCAGCGCGAGCTTCTCGGCGGCCGATCCAGCGGCGACCACGGCGGCCTGTTGGGACGCCGGCAACGGCGGCCTCTACAGCTTCGCCGAGGACGCCCAGGGCGAGCTCTACCTGGTCTTCGGCGACGGGCGCGTCCTTTGCGTCCACAACGGCGCCGGCTGCCCGTGGGCTTTCGCGCCCGTGTCGAACGCGATCTTTGCCGACGGCTTCAACTCCGGCAACACCTCCGCCTGGTCGGTCGTCAAGAACTGACCGTTCTGTTCATCTGGCACCAAAGCAAACGGGGAAGCCGTGGCCTCCCCGTTGGCTCATGCGAGAGATGGGTAGAGCTTACTGCGCCGGGACCTACTACTGCGCCGCGGCGCACGCCGCCGCCGCGTCGACGAAGCCGTGGCCATGGAACTCGTCCTTACCGACCTTGCCCGAGTCGTAAGCCGTGTTCTTGAGCAGCGCCTTCAAGTTGGCGCGCGTCAAAGCCGGGTTGGCTCCCTTCATCAGCGCCGCGACGCCCGCCGCCGTCGGGGAGGAGAAGCTGGTTCCTGCCGACCAGGTATAGCCGTCGTTGCCGGGGCTCAGCAGGCCGAAGTAGCCGTCAAACACCCAATTGGGGAGCCCGAACCCGAAGGGATCCTCTTCGTCGCACTCGGCAGTAAAACAGTTGAAGTCGCCGCCCGGCGCCGAGACCCAGACCAAGTCCTCGCCGAAGTTGGTGTACGAGGTCGGCGTGTCGAACGCTTCGTCGCCGGTGAGCCAGCCGATCGGTGCGGTCGCCGAGACGACGACGCCGTTCGAGAGCTGATTGGGAACCACGGCCGCGTTCGGGAACTGGCCGAAGTCGAGCGCCGCATTGCCTGCTGAACCGACGTGGAGCACGCCCTGATTCGAGGCGTAGTTGAAGACCTTGGTGATGAAGGCGAGGAAGTTCTGCCCTTCGCCGTGGCTCGCCGCCGAACGGCGAAGCACGCCGCCGGAGACACCCAGGCTGATGTTCATGATGTCGGCCCGAGCGCAACCCGGCGCACCGAAGAGCGCCGGATTCGCAGCGTAGAGAATGCCCGCCAAGATGGCGTTGAAGTTTCCACTTCCGCCGTGGAGCACCTTGACGCCGAGGAGCGTCGCCCGCGGCGCCACGCCGACGATGCCGACCGCATCGTCCTCCGCGCCGACGACGCCGGCGACGAATGTCCCATGCCAGAAAGTACCCGTATCGGTGTTCCAGGAGCCCGAGCCCGAGAAGTTCACCGAGCAGGCAGCGTCCACGTGACCTGCGCCGTTGAGATCGATGTGCGAGTTGTTGATCCCGCCGTCGATGATCGCCACCCGGGCTCCGGCGCCGTCGCATTCGCCGTCGTGCCAAGCGTCCTCTGAGTGGATCGCGGTGTGCGGCCACTGGAGGAAATAGAAACCGTCGTTCGAAGGATCGACCACGTGAGACTCGGCGATCGGGCCCTGTCCTCTGACCAGCTTGTGGCCCGACACCTCGAGGCCTGGCAACCAGTTGAGCCTCACGTCGCGCGCGGCCTTCTGGAACGCGCCTGTTGCCAGAATCTTGGCGTAGAGGCCGTCCGAGGCCGAGCGGATGAGCGCCAGCCCGGTCGGCTGGTGCTTCCAGACGATCGTGGCGCCGGTGGCCTTGATGAGGCTCTCCTTCTTCTTGTTCCAGTTGCCGGCTCCGGCATCGACGATCACACTCTCGGCGAAGGCCGGCGCCACGGCGAACGCGAGCGCCAGCGCCGCCACGATGGGCAGACTGCGACTCTTCTCGAACATGATCCCGTCCTGTCTGGAACAGAGCTTACTCCGATGAGCCGCTCGTCGTGCCAAGGGATGTCGCTCCCTGTCGTTCGCCGGTCACCGCGAGGCACCGAGCCAGCCCGCGAAAGGCCGCTTTCGAATCGAGAAGGAGGCGGACCGGCACTTCCTCGAGCCAGCCTCGGAATCGCCCCTTGGCCAGGAAGCGGGCGACGAAAAGATCCTCGTCGAACGCGCCGCCCAGTGCCGGAACGACGCCCCCGGCAAGCCAGAGGCCGCCCCGCGCACCGAAGGTCAACGCCGAGTCGCCGCAGAAAGCGCCGAGAAAATCCGAGAAGAGTCGCACCGCTTCGACCGCCCGCGGCTCCCCCGCCCGAGCGCGGCGCGTGACCTCTGCGGGCTCGATGGCATCGAGCTCCTCACCCGCCAGCTCGGCCAGAGCCGTCCACAGGTTTGCGAGCCCCGAGCCCGATACCGCGCGCTCGACGGAAACGTGCGCGCCGAAACGAGCCGCCAATCGGGTCACCACTTGCCACTCGCGCTCGCTCGTCGCCGCGAGATCACGATGCCCTCCCTCCGACGCGAGCACGACTCCCCCATCCGCCGACGGCGCCCACGCCGCAACGCCGAGCCCCGTTCCCACCGCCACCACCGCTGCCACGGACTCGGAGCCCTTTTTTCCCTCTATGAAGGTTTTTCCGTCTTTTTTTTCTAGAGAAGGAACCGCCCACGCCAGCGCCGCCACGTCGTTGATGACGAGGAGGCGTTCGAGCCCGAGCGCGCGTCGGGTCGCTTCGATCGAAAAGCGCCAATCGACGTTCGTCAGCTCGATCTCGTTCGAACCGACAGGACCGGCCACCGCGACTGCAGCTTCGGAGATCTCTTTCGCGAAAGGCAACGGCTTCCATAGAAGGGAAAGACCCTCCCTGGCGGCGGTGGCGAGGTCGCGAAAGCGTGCGCT
>CAZPYU010000092.1:0-2589 GCA_964590905.1 uncultured Thermoanaerobaculia bacterium | reverse complement strand
GTGCTCTCCTGGATCTTCGCCCGCGCGCGGAAGGGCGAGTTCGGCTCCGACTACTACAACCCGGTCGAGTGCTTCGGGCTCTACTGGCACTTCGTCGATATCGTCTGGATCTTCCTCTTCCCGCTGCTCTACCTGATCGGGCGGCACTACCACGGAGGGGCGTGACGCATGTCGGGTCACCACGTCGTTCCGGTCAAGCTCTACCTCGCCGTCTTCGGCGCGCTCATGCTCGGCACGGCGATCACCGTCGCGGCGGCGTTCGTCGACCTGGGGGCGCTCAACAACGTCGTCATGCTCGGGATCGCGATCTTCAAGGCTACGCTGGTCGTGCTCTTCTTCATGCACGTCAAGTATTCGACCCGCCTCATCCACGTCGTCGTCGCCGGCGGTTTCCTCTGGCTGCTGATCCTGTTCGGGATCACGATGTCGGACTACCTCACCCGCGGCTGGCTCGGCGCCGGCGCCGCCTGGCCGACGCCCTGGGGGCAGTGACGCGACAGGAGCTCCGTGTCCGACCCGCCGGTCACCCCGGCCACCTCCGGCCGCAGAGCGCCGCCGAGAAAGCCCGAGCGCGCTCCACTCCGATAGCGAGCTTCACGCCGGCGGGCCGAACGGCGCGAGCTGGCGCGTTGCGGTCAAATCTGGCCGTGCGCGAGCTCGGCAGCGAAATCGGCGAACGGCAGCACGTCGATGCCGTCCTCCGTCCTGCGCGGGGCGCGACCGAGATGGACCAGAATGCGCCGCTCGAGGCCGGCGAGTCCGGTGATCGCCCGCAGACCGCGTAGGCTGTCCCCGTCCGCTCGCGCCGAAGCCTTGACCTCCACGGCGATGAATCGGCGCCCACGCCGGAGGAGAAAGTCGACCTCGGTCTTCGTGGTCTCGGCCGGAGACCAGTAGGCGAGATCGTCGTAGAGGCCGCGGTAAGCGTCGTACGCCCGCAGCAGCATCGCCACCATCCCTTCGAACAGCGCCCCTCTCTCTTCAGCGGCCGGCTCGCTGAGCGTCCGCCGCGCGGCGCGCACGATGCCTGCGTCGATCCAGTAGAGCTTGGGGTGCCGCCGTTCGCGAACGCGCAGCCGCGCCTCCCAGGCCGGCAGGCGAAAAGCGAGGAGCGTCTCGTCGAGGATTTCGAGATAGCCCTCGATCGTCGTGCGCGCGACGCCCGCGTCGCGCGCGAGCGATGCGACATTGAGCGCTTGGCCGTGAAAGAGCGCCGCGACCGGCAGGAAGCGGGCGAAACCCGGCAGGTTCCGCACCAGCGCCTCGACCTGGATCTCCTCGCGCAGGTAAGTCTGAACGTAGGCCTTGAGCGTCTCGGCCGGATCGTCCGCCATCTGCACCAACGGCAGCGTGCCGAAGCGCAGCGCTCGGGCGAGCTCGAAGTCCACGCCCAGTTCCTCGGGCACGAACGGATGGAGCGAGCGCGACAGCGCGCGTCCGGCGAGGAGGTTGACGCCCGCGCGCCGGAGCTTGCGCGCGCTCGAGCCGGTCAGCACGAACCGGAGCCGACGCTCCTCGATGAATCGGTGCACCTCGTTGAGCAGCCCGGGCAGGCGCTGGATCTCGTCGACCCAGACCCAACTCCCGCGCGGCCGCGCCCGCAACCGTGCGGCAAACTGTCCGGGCTCGACGAGAAGCTCTTGGTAGAGCGCCTCGTCGAGCAAGTCGAATCGCTCAGCTTGCGGAAAGCGCCCCCTCGCCCAGGTGCTCTTGCCGGTGCCCCTCGGCCCCAGAAGGAAGAAGCTGCCGCGTGGCGGCGCGAGCAGACGTTCGTAGAGGTCTGCCACCATGCCGTCATATTACGCCGTAGAATGACGGCATGGCAATAGCGCCCCTGGGTGAAACGGAGCCAGACCTTGAATGGCTTCAGCGCGTGGACAGCGACGACTCGTGGCACGTGCCTATCGCAGCGCTGGCGTCGATGCGTATCGCGCGGATATATCCAAAACGAAGATCGGATATACTTCCCTCTCATGACGAAACGACTCGTCGACATCGATCACGATCTCCTGGAGCGGGCCCGAAGCATCGCTGGCACGGACACGATCAAGGAAACCGTGAACACCGCGCTGCGACGGCTCGTGGATGACGAGAAGGTGCTGCGACACATCGAGCGGCTGAGGGGCTCGGGGGCGCTCGACCCGGCGAGGATCGACGAGGCTCGACGGCCGCGCGCGGCTCGCTGAGTCATGCGCTACCTCGTCGACACCTCGGTGCTCGCTCGCGCCCACCAGGATGTCGTGGGCGATCGGCTGACAGCCCTGGCGCAGGCCGGTCAGCTGTGGACGTGCCGGCTCATCGACCTCGAGGTCGTCTACGCTTCCCGAGCGAGAGACGTCGCCGATGTCCTCGAGGAGCGGAGGGCCCTACCCGAAGCGCCGATCACGGCCGAGGTGATGCATCGGGCTCTCCAGGTCGCAGCCGCGATGGCTGCGTCGGGTCACCATCGGGGAGCGAAACCGGTCGACCTGGTGATCGCGGCCACCGCCGAGGCCGCAGGTCTCGCCGTGCTCCACTACGACGACGACTACGATCGGATCGCGTCCGTCACTCGCCAACCGATGGAGTGGGCGGCACCTGCCGGAACCC
>CAZPYU010000091.1:0-8869 GCA_964590905.1 uncultured Thermoanaerobaculia bacterium | reverse complement strand
GGCGGCGCACGCGGAGTACGACCTGGCGACCGAGACCGGCACCTTCTGGAACGCCTCGGCCTTCGTGGCGCCGGACCACTACTCCAGCGGCGCCGTCCTGGCCACGACCGGCGAGGAGACGTTCGAGATCCGGAACGGAGTCTTTACCGCCTGCGCCGGCGATCCAACCCCCGACTGGAGCCTGCGCGTCGCCCGCGCCGACGTTCGGATCGGCGGCTACGCCTTCCTGCGCCACACGGCGCTGCGGATGAAGAAGCTGCCGCTCTTCTACTGGCCCTACCTGATCTGGCCGGCCAAGAGCGAGCGCTCGACCGGGTTCCTGATTCCCAACATCGGCTACACCGCATCTCGGGGTAACTATCTGGGAATCGCCTATTACCAGGTGCTGGGCCCCGCCGTCGACCTGACTCTCCACCTCGACGGCTACGAGAAGAGCTACGCTGGCGCCGGCGCGGAGCTGCGCTACGCCCCGCGCGAGGGCACCGAGGGCGACTTGCTCTACCAGTTGCTTTCCGATCGCGAGCTCGACCAACGCGAGTCGCGTCTCCTCTGGAGCCACACCTCCGACAAGCTGCCCGGCGGCTTTCGGGCGGTCATCGACTACAACGACTACTCCGACTACGATTTTTTCCGCGAGTTCCTGCGCGGCGAGCGCGAGAATACGCGCGCCTTCCTCTACTCGAACGCCTTCCTCTCCGGCAATTGGGGAGCGCAGTCGCTCTCGGTGGTCGTCGACCAGCGCGAGAGCTTCACCGTCGACGACGAGGGTTTTTCCGTCGTGACCTCGACGCAGCGGCAACTGCCGGAGCTCTCCTATCGACTGCGCAAGTTGAAGCTGGGCAGCTCGCCGATCTACCTCTCGCTGCAGTCGACTGGAAGCTGGTTCCAGACCGAGAGCAGCGATCGCTTCAACGTCGACTACGGACGCTTCGATCTCGCCCCCGAGCTGACGCTGCCGCTGCGGCTGGCGCCGTGGATGTCGGTGTCGCTCACTGCCGGCGGCCGGGCGACCTATTGGGGCGAGAGCGTGCCCGAGACCCGAGTCGACGAGGAGACGCAGGTCAGTCAACGCTTCTGCGGCGATGTCGTTGTGGACGCGAGTCAGGTCTACTGCGGCGACGAGCTGACGCGCGCGGTGCCGCGAGGCGAGGTGTCGGTGGTCGGGCCCTCTTTCTCGAAGATCATCGACTCTCCGGGCGGCCGCTTCGCCAAGTTCAAGCACGTCATCGAGCCGCGCTTCGAATACAACTACGCTGGGGAGTACGCCGATCAGCAACGAGTGCCGCGCTTCGACGAGATCGACCTCTCGCGCTCGGCCGAGATCGGTTCGGTCGCCCTCGTCAACCGGATCCTCGCCAAACCGTCCGACCCGGAGGAGGGCGGGGCGTTCGAGATTTTCTCCTTCGAGCTGTCGCAGGAGTTCGCCCTCGACGACCGCTTCTTGCAGCGCTCGAGCGACGGTCTTCTGAAGAGTCGCGAGAGCGAGATCTCGGCCCAGCTGCGCTACAAGCCGTCGCGCGCCTTCGACCTGCAAGGAAGGGCGGAGTGGTCGACTCTCTTCTCCGGGCTCGATTCGACTTCGCTTTCGATGCGCGCCACGGGCGAGCGGTCGAAGCTCGATCTCACCTGGTACACCAACTACAACGCCGAGCTGGGAGAGCGCGGCTCCGACCAGGCGCGAGTCGGGCTGAGTTTCGACGTCGTCCGTGACCGGCTGACGCTCGCCACGCAGGTCAACTACGACATCCTCGACAGTGCGGTCTTGCAGCAGCGCAACTTCCTGACCTACAAGTCTCAGTGTTGGAGCTTCGTGATCGAGGCGCGCGAGCAGGTGACGCGACGCTACACGGCGCGCGACTATCGCTTCATGCTCAGCCTGAAGAACGTGGGAACGTTCCTCGATCTGAATAGCGGCGACCGCACCAGCGCCGGCAACTAGGCGCGACGGTGCGACTGCTCGTCTTCGGGGCCGCCGGAACGGTTGGACGTGCGTCGGTGGCCGAGGCCCGGCGACGCAGCTGGGTGGTCACCGGTCTGTCGCGCGCCGAAGCCGAGATCGGCGATCGCCAGCGCGTGCGCGAGGCGATCGCGGCGTTCCGCCCGCAGCTAGTCGCCAACTGCGCCGCATTCACCGCCGTCGACAGCTGTGAGAGCGAACCGGAGATGGCCTTCGCTGTCAACGGCCGCGCGGTCGGCCTCCTGGCCGAAGAGTGCGATCGGGCTGCGGCACGGCTGGTGCACCTCTCGACCGACTATGTCTTCGACGGGCTGGCGAGTACGCCCTACTTCGAGGACGACGCCACCGCACCCGCCTCGGTCTACGGCGCCTCGAAGCTCGAAGGCGAACGACGGGCTCTAGCTCACTCGTCGGCGCTCGTGGTACGCACAAGTTGGGTGTTTGGCGTCGGGGGCAGCAATTTCGTCGACACCATGGTGGGCAAGCTGCGGCGCGGCGAGCTGCCGCTGCGAGTGGTGGCGGATCAGCGCGGCGCGCCCACCTACGCCCCGTTCCTGGCGCGCGCCCTGGCCGATCTGGGAGAATTCGGGGCGCAGGGGATCGTCCACTACCGCAACCGGGAGGCGGTCTCCTGGTTCGAGCTCGCGCGCGAGATCGCCACGCGCGTCGCGCCGGAGGCTGAAGTGGTTCCGGTGACGACCGCCGAAGTTCCGCGCCCCGCGCGTCGCCCACCGTTTTCGGTGCTCGATGTCGGGCGGTTCGAGTCGATCGTGAGCAGGGCGGTCGAACCGTGGGCGGAGGGGCTCGACCGGCACCTGGCGGCAAGTTTCGAGGAGAGGGAATGAAACGAATTCTGATCACGGGCATTACCGGTTTCGCGGGTTCGCACCTGGCGGACTACATACTGGCGGAGCAACCGGGAGTCGAGGTCTTCGGCACCTACCGCTGGCGCAGCCGTCGCGAGAACATCGAGCATCTCGAAGGCAAGATTCGGCTCCTCGAGAGCGATCTCGGAGACATGGTGGCATTGCGCACTGCGCTCGACGTGGCTCGGCCGGAGGCGATCTTCCACCTCGCCGCCCAGAGCTTCGTGCCGACCTCGTGGACGGCGCCGGCCGAGACCTTTTCGGTCAACGCCGTCGGGCAGATCCACCTCTTCGAGGCGATCCGTTCTCTCGGCCTCGATCCGGTGGTGCAGCTAGCCTGCTCGAGCGAAGAGTACGGGCTGGTGCACAAGGACGAGACGCCGATCCGCGAGTCGAATCCGCTGCGACCGCTCTCGCCCTACGCCGTCTCCAAGGTCGCGCAAGACCTCCTGGGTTATCAGTATTTCAAGAGCTACGGACTCAGGACGATCCGCACCCGAGGCTTCAACCACGAAGGGCCACGTCGCGGCGAGGTCTTCGTGATGTCGAACTTCGCCAAGCAGATCGCAACTATCGAGGCTGGCTTGCAAGAACCGGTGATCCAGGTCGGAAACCTCGGTGCGGTGCGCGACTTCACCGACGTACGCGATGTCGTGCGAGCCTATTGGTTGGCGGTCGAACGCGGCGAGCCGGGCGAGGTCTACAACATCGCTTCGGGGCGCGGGATCACCATCCGCGAGATGCTCGATCGGCTGATCGCGCAGTCGACTTCTACGGTGCGAGTCGAGCTCGATCCAGCCCGGTTGCGGCCGTCCGACGTGGAGGTGCTGTTGGGCGATGCGTCGAAATTCCGCGCCGCAACCGGTTGGGAGCCACGCATCCCGCTCGAGCGGACGCTCGCTGATTCGCTCGATTACTGGCGCGGGCGCTTGGCCCTCCGCCGAGCGCCGGTCGGCGCCTGAACGGAGCGCGCTTGCGCGTCCTCGTCACCGGCGCCAACGGCTTCCTCGGACGGCATCTGGTTCCGGCGCTCGCCGCGAACGGGTTCGAACCGGTCGGGCTCGCGCTGGAGGCGAACGGCCTGCCCGAGAACCTTCCCTGCCTGGCGGTCGACATCTGTGACCTCGCCGCCCTGACGCGCGCCGTCGACGAGGTCGCTCCCGACGCGATCGTGCACCTCGCGGCGCTCTCGCACGTGGGAGAGTCGTGGCGACGGATCGCCGACTACCACGCCGTCAACGTGGTCGGCACCGAGAACGTGGTCACTGCGGCGCGAGGACGCCGCCTGCTCTTCTCCTCGAGCGCCGAGATCTACGGCCAGGTGCCGGAGTCTGAGCAGCCGATCGGCGAGGCGCGCGCGGCGGCGCCGCGCTCCCCGTATGCGCTGACCAAGGCGGTCGGCGAACGGGTGGCTCTCGCCGCGGGGGCGGTCGTGATCCGTTCGTTCAACCTCGTCGGTCCGGGACAGACGGCGAACTTCGCCCTACCGAGCTTCGCCGCGCAGCTCGCGGTGATCGCGCGTGGGCAGCGCGAGCCGGTGCTGCGGGTCGGCAATCTGCACGCGCGGCGCGACTTCGTGCCTGTCGTCGACGCCGTGTCGGCGTTTCGGCTGCTGCTCGGCCGCGGCGAAGCCGGCATTGTCTACAACCTGGCCTCGGGTGTCCCGCGCTCGATCGCCGAAATGCTGGCGCTCCTCCTCGCTGTGACCGGTGTCGAGGCGCGTACCGAGCTCGACCCCGATCTGGTGCGGCCGGTCGACATCGCGCTCCTGGTAGGTGACGCGGCGCGGCTGCGGGCGTTGGGCTGGCAGCCTGGGCACGGGCTCGAAGCGGCGCTGTCCGAGCTCTGGCGCGCCGCGCGCGCGGAGGCCGCGTGAGGGTACTGCTCACCGGCGGCACCGGATTTCTGGGCCGCCGAACCGCGGCGAAGTTGGCTCGCGACCACGAGCTGCGGCTCTTGGTGCGGAGCGAGTCGGCGCGCGCCGGCTTTCCGGACGGCTGCGAATTTGCGGCCGGCGACGTCACCGATCGCGCCAGCCTGGAGCGCGCCATGGCGGGCTGCGATGCGGTGGTGCACGCCGCGGCGCTGGTCAAGATCGTTGCCGAGGCCGCGGAGTTCGAGCGCGTCAACGTCGGCGGCCTGGCCAACGTCCTCGCCGCCGGCGCCGCAGCCGGAGTCCGCAAGCTCGTCTACGTCTCGAGCTTCATCGCCCTGGGGCCGTCCGAGCGCGGCGCGGGCGGCCTGCTCGACGAATCGGCGCCGGCGACGCCGCGCCGCTGGATCAACGACTACGAACGCAGCAAGACGCTCGCCGATGCTTCGGCACGCCGCGCCATCGAGACCGGGCAGCCGCTGGTCGTCGTCTATCCGGGAGTGATCTACGGTCCGGGCGAGCTGACCGAGGGGAACATCGTCGTCCGTCACCTACTCGACCTCGCCCACCGTCGTCTGCCGGCACTCCTCGGCCGACCCGAGCGGCGCTGGAACTACGTCTTCGTCGATGACGTCGCCACCGGAATCGCGACCGCCTTGGCGCGGGCGCCGCACGGCGCCCGCTATGTGCTCGGCGGGGAGAACGTAACCCAAGCCCAGTTCTATGCGCTGGTCGGAGAGCTCGGGGGGATCCGAGTACCGTCGGCACGGATGCCCGACTTGGTGGCGAAGGCGGCCGGCGCTTTGATGAAGCTCGGCGCGCGCCTTTCCGGCGGTACGCCGCGGCTGACCCCCGATCTGGTGGAGATCTATCGCCACCATTGGGCGTACGACTCCTCGCGCGCCGCGCGCGAGCTCGATTATCAGCCGCGCTCGCTGCGCGACGGCCTGACCGCGACGTTCGCCTGGCTGCGAACGACCGCGGAGTGGCCGCAAGCTGTGCCCCCAGCGGTATTGGGAGGCCTACGCCGGTGAGCCGCGGCGAGTTGCTGCGCAAGCTGGTGCACATGGCGGTCGGCGGCATCGCCTTCGCCGTGCGGCCGCTCGGCTTTTGGGGAGCGCTCGCCTGTGCGGTGACCGCGATCGTCCACAACCTGGTGATCTTTCCGCTCTACGGTGGCAAGCGGCTCTGGCGAGCCGGCGAGAGCGAGCGCGGTTTCGCCCTCGGCATCGTCCTCTATCCGGTCACCGTCCTCCTCCTGTTGCTCGTTTACGCGCGCCGGCTCGAGGTCGCCGCGGCGATCTGGGGGATCCTCGCCTTCGGCGACGGCATGGCGGCGATCGTCGGCCAGACTCTGGGCCGCTCGAACCCGCTCCCCTGGAACGGCAAGAAGAGCTGGGCGGGGACGCTGGCTTACGCTCTCTGCGGCGGCGGTGGCGCCTTCGCTCTCCTACAGTGGACCGCGCCGGGCGTCTACTCGACGCCGTTCGCGCTGGCGATCGCCTTCGCTACCGCCACCTTCGCGGCGCTTCTCGAATCGCAAGAACAGGGGCTCGACGACAACTTCGGCGTGCCGCTGGTCGCCTCGCTCCTCCTCTTCTGTCTGACGCTCACCTCTGGCCACTGGGAGCGACTCGCCGTGCCCGAGCTGCTGCGGGGTGCCGCAATCGGATTCGCGGTCAACGCAGCGCTCGCGGTCGCGGCCTACGCGGCGCGCGGCGTCGGCGTGGCGGGGGCGATCGTCGGCGTCGTCCTCGGCACCACGATCTGGACCTTCGCCGGCGGCTGGGGATTCATTCTCTTCTTCACTTTCTTCGTCCTCGGAACGGCGGCGACCAAGCTCGGCTACGAGCGTAAGGCGAGCGCCGGCATCGCGCAGGAGAAGGGGGGCCGGCGCGGCCCGGGGAACGCCCTGTCGAAGGCGTCGGTGCCGGCGCTGGCGGCGCTCTTTCTGGCGACCACCGACTATTCGCTGCTCTTCGCGCTCGCCCTGGCGGGCGCCTTCGCCACCGCGGCGGCCGACACGGTCTCCTCCGAGATCGGCAAGGCATACGGCCGCCGCACTTTTCTGATCACGACGCTGCGCCCGGTGCCGCGCGGCACCGACGGCGCGGTGTCGCTCGAAGGAACGTTGGCCGGTGTCGCCGCCGCGCTGGTCGTTGGCGCCCTGGGCTTTGTCGGCGGTCTCTTACCGGCCCTGGGAATCGCGCTGGTCACGGTCGCTGCGCTGGTCGCGACGACGCTCGAGAGCCTGGTCGGCGCGACGCTCGAGCAGCGCGGCCTGCTCGACAACGACGCCGTCAACTTCCTCAACTCGCTCACCGGCGCCGGGCTGGCGGCGGCGCTCGGCGTCGGAATCCTCTGAGCCATGAAGAAACTGGATCTCTACGTGCAGCTCTCGCGGCCGTTCACGCTGCTGCCGCCGCTCCTCGGCATCATCTCCGGCGCGATCTGCGCCTGGGGCTCCGTGCACAACCCCGACGCCGACCGCCGGCTGACGCTCTCGGTACTGCTGACTGTCGCGCTGGGCTCGCTCTGCGCCAGCTTCCTGAACGCCGCCTCGAACGCCATTAACCAGATCACCGATCTCGAGATCGACCGCGTCAACAAGCCGACGCGACCGCTCGTCACCGGCGCCCTGACGCTCGGCGAAGGATGGCGCTTCACCTGGCTCTTCTACGTCCTCGCCCTGGTGCCGACCTGGGCGGTGGTGGTCTTCCCGTACTCGACGCTCGGCGAGAAGCTCGTTGCGCCACTCGGCTGGCACGAGACGTTCTTTCTCTACTGCGCCGGTCTCGTCTTCACCCTCGCCTACTCGGTCCCCGCCTGGGGGCGCACCAAGGCGCGCGGCATGTGGGCGAACTGGACGATCGCGGTGCCGCGCGGCTGCCTGCTCAAAGTCGCCGGCTGGGCGATGGTGGCGCGCGTCGGCCACTTCGAGCCGTGGGCGATCGGCTCGGTCTTCATGCTCTTCCTGGTCGGCGCCGCCTCGACCAAGGACTTCGCCGACATCGAGGGCGACAAGGCCGGCGGCTGCAAGACGCTGCCGATCCTGCACGGAGCGAAGAAAGCGGCCTGGATCATCGCGCCGTTCTTCGTCTTCCCCTGGCTCCTGGTACCGCTCTTCGCCTTCCTGCCCGACCCGCAGAACCCGGCGCACCCGATCCTCACCGGCAACGCCTGGGCGCTCGCCGCGCTGGGCGCCCTCTTGACCGCCTGGGGGATCTACACCGTCTACCTGATCCTGCGCGATCCCGAGGATCTGACGCGGACCGAAAACCACCCCTCGTGGCGCCACATGTACTTGATGATGATGGCCGCGCAGATCGGCTTCGCGGTGGCGTACCTGATTCCGCGCTAATCCCCGCGCGGCAGTTTACGGCGGCGCCCGGCTTGCCTTACAATAGTCCTCGAAACGTAAGGAGCTGAGAGATGGTGATCTCGACTATCACGAGCAAGAACCAGACGACGGTTCCGAAGGAGATTCGCGACAGGCTTCGGCTCGGACCCGGCGACACGTTGCGATGGGACGTGCTCGGCAAAGAGGTCCGAATCAGCTCGGAACGGCCCGCCTTCTTCGCGCTGCGCGGCTCGATCAAGGTCGGCCGCGGCTCGGTCGTCGCGGACATCCGCAGGGCGCGAAGGCTACGTGGGCTCGAGAAGTGGTGACCCGTGTCTTGGTCGACACCAACGTCCTCGTCTCCTATCTCCTGAATCGATCGCCAGAACAGCAGCGCCGAGCCGCCGATCTCGTCGAGGCGGCCGAGGATCCCGACCGAAAGCTTCTCCTGCATCAGCTCGTTCTCGCCGAGACCGCTTTCGTCCTGCTGCACACGTACCAACGGACTCCGGCGGAGGTCTCGAGCATGCTGCGAAGGCTCTTGGAGGTGCCTGGCGCCGAAGCGGTCGAAGCGCTGGACTGGTCCCGGACCCTCGAGCTCTGGCCAGCGACGATTCCCGACTTCCTCGACGCCGGCCTAGCTTGCGCCGCTGAGCTGCTGCGCCCCACCTCCGTTGCCACCTTCGACAAGCCGTTCGCTCGCAAGCTGCGCCCTCTCGGTCTCCGGTCCTACTGGTGAGGCAGCGCCCGCCCACCGCCCTCGACCTAGCGTCCGAGCTCGGCCACGAGCGGGTGCAGCTGATCCACGATCCCGAGAGTGGTCTGCGCTCGGT
>CAZPYU010000090.1:0-3691 GCA_964590905.1 uncultured Thermoanaerobaculia bacterium | reverse complement strand
ATCGTCTTGTGCTCGGCGCGGTGCTCGTCGAGCACGATGCGCTCGCCCTTCTTCCTCGAGCGCGCGTGGCGCGCGACAACGTTTCCCTCGTGAAGGAACTCGACCCACGCCTCGTCGGCGCGCACGAGGCCGCGCTCTCCGGAGAGCCGGGGCGGGACTGAGTAGCTGACGCCGTCGAAGGGCACGGTGAAGTCCTCGCTGACGCCGGCCGGGATCGTGACGCGCGTGTCGAAGTCCCTCGCGGGGAGGGGGAGCAGCGCCTTCCGCTCCTCGGCGAGCCGCTCGACGGGGCGCTCGCGCGTCGTCCTGTGCACCCGTGCGTTCCAGGTCTCGAGCCGCGCGCGCGTGTCCCCGTTGAGGTGCGCGAAGGAGTCGAAGGGACCGCGGGCGTAGACGAAGTTCGCCTCAATGTCCTGGAACGGTCGCTCGACCTTCGCCTTGTCGCGGGGATGCCGCACGCGCGCCGCCCTCGGAGTGAAGCCGTAGTGACGCGAGAGCGCGGAGAGGCGCTCCTGGAAGCGGGCGATCGGACCCACGCGCGCCGCCACGATCGAGGCCGGGTTGTCGAACACGATGGCGACGGGGATGCCGCCGAAGGCGTGGAACGCCTGGATGAGTCCGGCGAGCAGCGAGGCGAGATCCTCGCTCGGGAAGAAGGCCACGAAGAGCATGCGCGAGTAGCAGAGCGTCACCGAGAGCGCGTGCGCGGTGACGAGCGCGCCTCCGATCTCCATCCGATAGGGAGACCAGTCGGCCTGCGCCTGCATCCCGGCGGCGGTCTCGATCCGGTCGTAGGGCTCGACGACGGGCTTCGGACGGAGCTCGCGGACGAGCCGTCGTACAATGTAAACACTTCCGCTGAAGCCCTTCTTCTCGATCTCCTCGCGCACGCGGAGCGCGGTGAGCCGCGGGTACTTCTCGAGGAGCGCCGTGATCGCCTCGCGATGCTCGTCGAGCTTCGAGGGGCGCTTCTCCTCCTCGGGCGACGCCGTCGCATCGGCCGGCTTCTGCGGCCCGGCACGGAGCGCGCGGCGCACCGCGTTCCGCGAGATGCCGAGGAGGCGCGCGATGGTCCGGATGCCATGCCCCCGATGCGAGAGCACGAGGATCGTGGGCGGCGGGACCGCATGCGAAGCCGGGCTCATGCGGCGGCCCCTTCGACTCCGCTCAGGACAGGCTTGTCGTCACGCCCGAGGCGGAGCTGCGTCTCGACGACGGCGATCTGCGCGCCGAGCGCGGTGAGCGCCGGCTCGATCCGTGGATCGCGGATGGCGGCCTCGCTCTGGACGAGCCCGCGGGCCACGCGCGCGAGCGACTCCGTCGCGCGGCCGATGTCACGGAGGAGCCCGCTCCGCGCCTCGGACAATCCCGAGCCGTTCGGGACGGGGTGCTTGCGCTCGAGCCTCCCGATGGCCGCCCGCGGCTGCGCGAGGAGGATCTCGGCCTCGCGCCCGCGTGTGGTCGCGGCGAGCGCCATGAGCCGCTCCGTCTCGCGCGCCGAGAGCCCCTCGCGGATGATGGACTCGGCGAGCGCGAGCTGGTTGCCACGTGGCAACGGGGCGAGCATCGTCGCGACCGACACCGAGAGGCTGCCGTCGCGGACCCTCTGGACGAGCGCCACATCGAGGTCGCGCCCGAGCTTGAGCCGTCGCGAGCAGAAGCTCTTGTCGCGTCCGATGAGCGCCGCGATCTCGGCGAGCGAGAGGCGATCCTCCTCCGAGAGCGCGCGGATCACGAGCGCCTCGTCGAGGCCCGTGACGCTCCGCGCTCGCGTGTTGAGAGTGAGCACCGCCGCGACGATCGCCGGCCGGTTCGGGAGGGAGAGCGTCGTCACCGGGACCGTCTCGAGGCGCAGCTCGAAGGCGAGGCGCAGCCGCTTGAAGCCGTCCACGACCTCGACGCGTCCATCGATCTCGACCGTCGCGAGCGGCGAGAGGATCCCCTCCGCACGGATCGAGGCCGCGAGCGACTCCATGCCCTGCGGCGTCGCGAGGCGCAGCCTCTCGAATCGGCGGCAGAGGTCTGCCGGAGGCGCCTGGGTCACGGCCGCCGCTCCATGAGGCCACGGAGGACCTCGCCGATCCCGCTCGGCCTGCCGTCCCGCCTCTCCGGGCGCGGCATCGAGAGCACCTGATAGAGCGGTCTTGCGAACGCGACGAGGTCCGCCGCGACGAGGCCGCGGCGCGCCGCTTCGAGCTCGCTCGGCGAGAGCTTGATCAGGGCCCCGAGCGTCGCATCCCCGTAGTAGCTCAGACCCTCGCGGTCCGCGACCGCCGCCAGGAAGAAGTAGAGCACGATCTCCTCGCGGCTGAGCGGGGCGATCAGCCCGTCCCGGACGAAACGGCGATCGACCCAGCTGAACCCCTCGGGGACCGTCCGGATCCGGGCCGGAACGACCGGTCGTTTTTCGATGAACTGACGCATGGGGGCCTCCTCGCCCGATCCAAAAATCGGCGACCGGCCTTGTACCAGCGCAAGAGCATCCGCTCGATCGAGCTTCGTACGGCGACGCCGACCTGCGAGTCGATAACCCCTAGCACAAGAAGGACTTCCGTCGAGATCTCGTTTCGTACGGTCGCCGCCCGCAAGGAGGCGCCATCTGGCGACGCGCCTTCACCTTGCGGCGAGATCACGATTCGTACGGCGACACGCGCGAGGCTCTCCGCCTCCCGCCGCGCCATCGCCGTCGCACGCCGGCGCTCACGCTCCGCGGGCGTCGCCGACGCCGCGCCCTCCGAAGCGACCGCCTGTCCCCGGCGCCACTCGGCGACCCGCCTCGCCTCGCCCGCCTGGTACTCCGGGTGCGCCTCGAGCCAGCGACGCACCGATCCTCGGGCTTGCGCCTTCCGGCAGGGCTTCGCCCCGCATGTCACCTGCCGCTCACCCACCCGCGGGTCGGGCCGGAAGAACCCCTCGCAATGCGCGCATCGCCGCCGTCGTCTCCTCGCCATGGCGCAAGAGCATCGCCCACAGCGGAAGGAGACGAGCGGAAGGAACGCCGGAAGGAGACGGTCTCTACGAGCGATGCTCGAAGGAGGCCCAGGAAGGAGATGTGAGACGGAAGGAGATCCGTCCTACCCCTGGGTCCGCTTCAGACGCCCGCGATGGGTTCGATCGGATGCTCGCTGGCAAGTAATCGACAAGTGCTCCCGGCTGCCCGATGCGCTTGTCGAACGGAATCCGGTGTCTGGGTCGACAAACAGATCGCTGCGAGGATAACGGTTCGCAGCGGCGAAGTAATCTGCCCTACCTTCGGTTGGTTTGAAGATCTCGCGCGTGACTAGGTCAGAGGGTGCGAATCCCAGAAACTCTGCTTACTTGTCTTGGGTCGGGACGGTCCACGCACTCCCCGTGAACATGGGAAGGACCTTTGGAAATCGGAGAACTCCCAGGCGGCGCAAATGGAACAGAAGCCCCACCTTTGAAAGGTCCTTCGGATCAGCGAAACCACTTGTGTGCACGTTCTGGCCTCCAATCAGCGCGTCAGGGATCGCCACGAACCACGAGCTATCATGGTCTTGTGAACGAATCTCTCTGGCTCTCAAGCCGAGGATCTTTGAATCGCTCCAGCCGCCGTTAAACGCTCTCCCCATCAGGTTAACGGCCTGTTAAGCGCTCTCGGCCGATTCTCTGCCCTCGCGTTCCGGGTGAGAGCAGGAAGGGGTCATTCACGACCTGAATCGGCCGTGCC
>CAZPYU010000089.1:0-7117 GCA_964590905.1 uncultured Thermoanaerobaculia bacterium | reverse complement strand
GACGAAGCTCTCTTTCCGATACTTCGCCGCGAAGGCGAAGCCGGCCATCACCGGAATCAGCGCACCCAGCATCGAGATCGGCGACACCAGCCCACGCGCCAGGTCGCCGAAATGGAGATTGCAGTCCTTGCCGCCGGTCGGGCTGGTGCCGCGCGCCATGTACTGGGTGAAGACCTCGCGCGGCGCTACGCCGCGCACCAGCATCGCGCCCAGGTTGCGGATCAGCGGTCCGATGAAATCGCCCGGCTCGAGCGCGTAGGCCGTTCCGACCGAGATTGCCTCCTGCCCACGCGACGAATAGAGCCCGCCGACTACCTTGCCCTGGCGGTAGAGATTGGTCAGCCGATCCTCGACCATCCGGTTGAGCTTCAGCCAACGGTAGAGCTCGAGCTGGCGCGCGCTGGGGAGAGAGGTCTCGGCGAGCCGCTGGCGCGCCGGTTGACCTTCGGGCTGAAGCGGACCCAGGGACGGCCGACTCACGCGTGGATCGCCGCGCCGTGCGAGGCGTGCGCTGCCTCCATCACCGCCTCCGCGAGCGTCGGGTGGGCGTGGATCGTGCGGAAGAGCTCCTCGGCCGTCGCTTCGAGCTTCAACGCCACGCACGCTTCGGCGATCAGGTCGGTGGCGTGTGGACCGACGATGTGGACGCCGAGGATCTCGTCGTAGCGCCTGTCGCGCACGATCTTCACAAAGCCGCTCGCCTGCCCCAGGATCCGCGCCTTGCCGCTCGCCGAGAAGGGGAACTTCCCTACCGCGACATCGTGGCCGCGCTCTCTGGCCTTGGCCTCGGTGAGACCGACGCTGCCGACCTCCGGGTCACAGTAGGTGCACGACGGCGTCAGGTCGTAGTTGAGCGGCTTCACCGCCAGGCCCGCCATCTGCTCGACGGCGAGGATCCCCTCGGCCGACGCGATATGCGCGAGCCAAGGGGTGTCCACCACGTCGCCGACAGCGTAGATGTTCGGCACCGCCGTCTGCATGGTGCCGTTCACCGGAACGTAGCCGCGGTCGGTCGTGAGCCCGACGCGCTCGAGCCCGAGCTCCTCGGTGACCGGCGCCCGACCGACTGCTACCAGCAGCATCTCGGCCTCCATCGGCGCTTCCATGTCTTTCTGCTTGAGGCGGATCTTCACCCCGGTCGCCGTCGCTTCGACAGCCACCAGTTGGGTCGAGGTCATCACCTTGATGCCGCGCTTCTTCAACTGCCGTTCGACCTCCTTCGAGACCTCGTCGTCTTCGATCGGCAGGACGCGCGGCAACATCTCGACCAGGGTGACTTCGGAGCCGAACGAACGGTAGATCGACGCGAACTCGGTGCCCACTGCGCCGGCGCCGAGCACGACGATCGACTTCGGCACCCGTTCCAGCTCGAGCACGTGATCCGAGTTGAGAATCCGTTCGCCGTCGGTCTCCGCGATGCGCAGCTGGCGCGGCACCGAGCCGGTGGCGATCATCACGAAGCGGGTGGAGAGGGTCCGAGTGGAGCCGTCTGGCGCGGTCACCTCGACGGCGTGCGGATCGAGCAGCCGGCCGTGCCCCTTCACCCCTTCGACCTTGTTCTTCTTGAACAGGAACTCGATCCCCTTGGCGCTCTTGTCGACGATGTCGCGCTTGTAGGCGTGGGTCTTGGCGATGTCGAGGGTCGGCGCCGCCACCTCGACGCCGAAATCGCCCGCGTGCCGGATGCCGTCGAGCACTTCCGCCGAGTGGAGCAGCGCCTTGGTCGGAATACAACCGCGATGGGTACAGGTGCCGCCGAACTTCGGATCGCGCTCGACGCACGCCACCTTGAGCCCGAGCTGACCAGCGCGGATGGCGGCAACGTAACCGCCGGGACCGGAGCCGACGATGACCAGGTCGTAGTCGAAGCTCCCTTCGGTGAGGGCGGACAGCGGAGCCACAGCGGGCGCCGGAGCCGCGACCGCGGGCGGCGTCGCAGAGGGGGGCCGTACCGCTATCGGCGGCGGAACCGCCGCGGCCGGAACTACCTTGGCCGCCGCCTCGCCGGCGGCGCCGATCAACGCGACTACCTTCTGTACTTGAACAGTTTCGCCGACCTGATGTCGGATCTCGAGCAGTACGCCGGCGGCCGGGCTCGGGATCTCAGCATCGACCTTGTCGGTCGAGATCTCGAACAGCGGCTGGTCGCGCGTCACCGTGTCGCCGACCCTGGCCAGCCACTTGGTGATCGTCCCCTCGGCGATCGACTCGCCCATTTGCGGCATTACGACTTCGGTCGCCATCGGCCTCTCCGCGTTAGACACTCTCTACCCGTTCGGTCCGAACAGCTCGGTTTCGCGAGCGGAGGACCGACCTTATCAGCCGGCCTTCGATGGGAACGTAGCGATCGGGGTCAGGTTTACCGACCCCCATTTTTCACTCCCGCTCGGGGGTTTGAGCGGCCTCCCACAGCTCCGCGTACTTCGCTCTCACGGACGAATCGAGGGACTGCGCCAAGGCTAAATCGAGCGCTAGCGCGCGAATGAGCTCGAGCACGTCGGCCAGATCCTTCAGCCGATGCGGCGCGCTGATCCCCGACGCCAGCTTCAACTCGATCAGTTGGGAGAGCGAAAGCAGCGCTACCCGCTGACCACGAACGGCCGCTCGCGCGGGATCGGGAAACGCGACCGGTTTGGGCTTTCCGTCCCCCGGGTACTCCCCGCTCAGGAGCACGTCGATCTCCACCTGGTTCTCGGTGTCGCGAAGTCCCCTGCTGCCGGGGAACTTCTCGCTGTAGCCCCGTCCCAACACTTCGGCCTTGAGCGCCCGCAGGCCTTCCGGAGTCAGCAGGATGTCGACGTCGACGGTCACGCGCCGATAGCCCCACTCGTTGAGGGCCATCGCGCCGACGATGGCATACGGGATGGACTTCTCGTCCAGGAGCCGTGCAATGCGCTCCAAGGCGCGCTGGACATCGGCCTCACCCATGAAGAACCTCCGGGCGTGCTCCACTCCGGACCAAAACGCCGCTTCGCGATCGGGAGCCAGGGTCGCTGACACGGTGTCGGATATTACCGCTCTGGTCGCTCGCGGGCGGAGGGTCGCCGGGTTGCCGATCCGGCGGTTTGACTCTCCACATCGGATCCTCCATAAGGGATCGACGCCGCGCGTCACGTCGAGAACGAACGCCGCTCGTGGTGCTGAACGCCGAGTTCGGCGCCGTCGACGCTGGAAGGATCGCCGCGGCTACTTCCGCTCTCAGCCTCCTCGAAGTTCTCGTCGTTCCCTACCGCGCTGGAGATCTCGGCCGACCTATTCTGCGGGCCGCGGCTCAGCTGCGCGCGCGCCATCGCGGCTTGCGCGCTCCGGACGCTCTGCAGCTCGCGACCGCGCTCGAAGTCCGCGCCACCGCCTTCGTCACCAACGATCGCGACTTGCCGTCCATCCCGGGGCTGGCGATCATCCAGCTCGACGACCACCTCGACGGAAACTGATCAGCGCCGCTCGACTGGCAGGCGGCGCTGCCGGGGCACTGACTTGCGAGGTGTGTATGGTGTATGATGTAGAAATGCAGCGGACCCAGCTCTTGCTCGAGGAGTGGCAACATCTGCAGCTCAAGACGATGGCCGAGCGGGAGGGGCGTAGCCTCTCCGATCTCGTGCGCGAGATCCTGACCCGCCACCTGCAGGCGAAGCGCAGCCGATCGCACCGTGGTCTCGCCGCGATCGAAGGGGCCGGAGCCGACTCGCGCGCCTCGGGTCGCGATCACGATCGGTTTCTCTACGGTGACACCTGGCGCAGCTGATGGAGCGACTGTTCGTCGACACCAGCGCCTGGTTCGCGTTCGTCAACGGCAGCGACCCCGACCATGGGCCGGTTCGTCGCGTGCTCCGCGCCCGCGAGGGACGCTTGGTGACCTCCAACTTCGTCTTCGACGAGACCGTGACGCTCTGTCACTATCGACTCGGACACGAAGTCGCGTCGCGCATTGGCGCCGCCCTCCTCGATCCCGCGGCGACCGTGCTCGTTCGCCTCACCGCCGAAGACGAGCGCGGTGCTTGGAGCCTTTTTCTAGGCCGCGGCGACAAGCGCTACAGCTTCACCGATTGCACTTCGTTCGTCCTCATGCGTCGCTTGGGCCTGACCACGGCGGTCGCCGTCGACGACGACTTCCGACAGGAGGGGCTGGCGACCTTGCCTGACGGCTAGACACCGCGCCGCCGACCCGGAACTGACACGCGGCTCGGGCGCGCTCAGGAGACTTACCGCTTCGTTTCCAAGAGCCGCCTCACTTCGCGGTCCCAGTGGAGCGCCAGATTCACCTGGCTCAAGCCCTGGTCGAGAGTCCAGGTCGGCAGAGCCGCGAACCGCTTCCCGTCGGGCGCGACCGAATAGGTGCGCGAGTTGTCGCCAGCGCGAAAGCCGGCGGCGATCCGTTCCGGGCGCCCCGCCGAGAACCCGCTCGAGCTGTCGATCGCCACCCGATAGAGGTTCGATCCGTCGCGATAGAAGAGCTCGCGTCCGTCGGGAGACCAACGCGGCTCGATCCCGCGCTCGGTCGAGATCTGCCACCTGCCGCTCCCCGAAGGGAACGGCCGCACGAACACCTCGGGGCGCTCACTCTCCTCCGAGACGTAGGCCAGCCACCTGCCGTCGGGCGAGAAGCTCGGATTGAACTCCGAGGCATCGGTGCTGGTGAACGCACGCTCTACCCGCTCCTCTTGCAGCGACAAGATCCAGATGTCGCTTTGCGACGCGCCGCGCTTCACCCGCTCGAAAGCCAGGAAGCGACCGTCGGACGAGAACGATCCGACATAGTCGAGCTCCGGACCAGAGACCAGCAGCTCGGCCTCACCGCTGCCGTCGGCCGGCTTCCAGTAGATCTCGACCTCGCCGCCCGCGGAGGAGGGCCCGTTGTAGGCGATGCGGCTGCCGTCGGGTGTCCAAGTCGGATCGTTGACTCCGACCTCGAACGTCAGCCGCGAGCGCCCGCCGCGCTCGAGGTCGGCGACCCAGATGTCCGCGGTCGCCGTGTTGTCGAGCATGATCGCGACACGCCTACCGTCCGGCGACAGCGTCAGCTGAAGGAACTGGCCGCTCTCGGAGAGGAGCGGTGTCTGAGCTCCCTGCCGATCGACCCAGACCGGCTGCGAACCGATCCGCGTCGCCTCTCCCGGGATCCAGAGGATCGAACCATTCCTCGAGATCGCGAACTGCACGGCGCCGCTGGCGACGTTCGTGGCGACGCTCTGCAGCACCGGCACCGGCGAGCCCCTGGTTTCGAGACGGCGCGGATCGAAGGGGACCGCGAAGAGCGCGCCGCCGCGGGCGTAGACGAGAGTCCCGGGATCGAGATAGCGGGCCTGGCTCGAACCGCGCTGCACGACCTTGCGCTGCCCGGTGGCGAGCACGACCGCCTCGATGTTGGCGTCGTCGTAGAACTCTGTCGTCTCCTCGGTGTCGGAGGTGAAGAGGACGGCGCTTCCGTCGGGCAGCAGGTCGGGCCAGCGGTGGGTGCGTTCGTTGCGCGCGACATCCAGAGTCGTCAGCGGCTGCAGTTCGCCACCGCTCTCCGGAACGCGCCAGAGCGGCTCCGCGGCGTCGGGCGAAAAGATGATCGAGCCGTCCGGAGTCCAGACCGCGCCGCGGATCTGATTGCCGATCTTGGCGATCGGCAGGGGCGGGCCGCCGTCGACGGAGACCCGCCGCAGCTCGTTGCGGCCGAAGTAGCCGATCCATCTCCCGTCCGGCGAAAAGAACGGCGCCTGCGCATCGTCGGTGCCGGGGAGAAGACGCCAGTCGACCTGACCGAGCTCGCCCACAAAGAGACCGCGGCTATCCTCCCCATTCACTGCCACGATCGCTCGTCGCGTGCCGTCGGGCGAGATCGCCAGCGACTGCACGTCGGCATCGGCGAGCTTCCAGCCGGTAGGGAGCGCCAGCGGAAAACGCATCTCGGGCTCCGGGCCGGCCGAGCGGCCCATGCCGAGTGCTCCGACGACGACGCCGATCGCGACCGCCGCGACACCTCCGCCGAGGAGGGCCAGCACGCGGAAGCGACTCGGAGCTGGAACAGGAACCGGTGCGGAAGCGCTCGGAGCCGGATCGTCGCTCTCTCCCGCCAGCACCTCTTCGAGCACCAGGCGCGCGTCGCCGATGTCGCGCAGGCGCGCTCTCGGTTGGCGCTCGAGGCACTGTCGCAACAGCCGGCGAATCGCCGCCGGCGTCGTCTCCGGAAGCGCCGAGAGGTCGACCTCCTGCTTCAGCACGTTGGCGAGCACGTCGGTCACCAGCTCGCCTTCGAAGAGCCGTCGGCCAGCGAGCATTTCGAAAAGCACGACGCCGAACGACCAGATGTCGGCGCGCCGGTCGACCGCCACACCGCGCGCCTGCTCGGGCGACATGTACGCGGCCGTTCCGAGAATCATGCCCATCTGGGTCGCGCCGAGCGTCAGGGTCGGCGACGCCGCGAGCTGCGAAGCCGAACCAGGGCCCGAGATCGCGCCCGTCGGGTCCATCGCCTTCGCCAAACCAAAGTCGAGGACTTTGACTTTTCCTTCTATGGAGGCTTTTACGTTTTGAGGCTTGAGATCGCGATGAACGATCCCCTTCTCGTGCGCCTCTTCGAGCGCTTGGGCGATCTGCAAAGCAACAGAAAGGCTTTCAGTTAAGGGTAGAGGCCCCGCTTCCAGGCGCTCTGCCAGGGTCGGGCCTTCGACGAGCTCCATGACGAGGGCGCGGGTGTCGCCGCTCACTTCGAGGCCGTAGATCTGGGCGATGTTGGGATGGTTCAGCGAGGCCAGCACCTTGGCCTCGCGTTCGAAGCGCGCCGCGCGCTCGGGATCCGCAGTGAAGGCTTCGGGCAGGACCTTGAGGGCGACCTCTCTTCCTAACTGAAGGTCTCTCGCTCTCCACACCTCCCCCATCCCGCCTTCGCCGAGCTTGACGGTGATCTCGTAGGGGCCGAGGCGGGTGCCGGGAGCTAGCATCGCTTCACGCACCCCGAGGAGCCACGAGCGGATTGCGCACCGCCAGCGCGGGGAAGCGCGCGAAATCGCGGTCGGCCGTCCAGAGCTCGTCCACTCCGTGAGCGAGGCAGAGAGCGGCCACTCGCGCGTCGTGTACCTGCGGTCCGCAGATGTGCCCAGCATCGAGCAGCGGGCGGAGCACCGCCCAG
>CAZPYU010000088.1:0-3377 GCA_964590905.1 uncultured Thermoanaerobaculia bacterium | reverse complement strand
TCTCGACTGCTTCCGGGCGCCAGTGGGTGTCCGTCTGGAGATAGGCCGGACCGATCCGCGCCGCGCGCGCCAGGCGCCCGGCGGGGTCGAGAACTTCGACACCATCGGCGGCGAGCGCGGCGAGGAGCTCGGTTTCACCGGAGCGGCGAAGCGGCGCTTGGGCCGCTCCGCGCGTCAGTCGATCGGGATGAACCGTCGCTTTGACCGGCACCGGGACGACGAGAAGCGCGATGCCGCGCCGGGCGAGCGCGTCGCGAAACGCGACGATCGCGGCGCGCGGTTCCCCTGCGAAGCTCGTGGCGGGGCGCGCCGAAACCAGGTGTTCGACGTCGTCGCGGAAGAAGAGCCAGCCGTCGCGCCCGACGATCGTTTGCTCGTTGCCGTACCTCGCGAAGCGAGAGAGCAGCTCCTGTGCGCCGGGGCGCACGAGTCGGACGAGCGCTGAGCGTTCGTCGAAACGCCGCTCGAGCTCGTCGATCAAGTCGCGGGCGCGCGCCAGAACGGCGGCGGGGCCGCTCTGCGTTGTCGCTGGCGGCGGAAGGCGACTGAAGATGGCCGAGCTGCTGCCCGCGGCCGCCACGAGCTCGAGAACGAGCCCCGTGCCGAGAATCGCCACGAAGCCGGCCGCCAAAGCCGTCGCGACGGTGCGGCCGAGACGCGTGGCGGCTATCTCGGCTTGCGCCTCGGCTTCGCGGGAGCTTGGATCGAAGGTCGCCATCGGCTCAGAAGAGGAAGTAGATGAACGGATTGAACTGCTGCGTCGCGAGCGCCACGAGCGCCAGCAGGAGCAGGCCGAGAGCGGTGCAGAGTTTGCCGGCGCGCATCTCGCGCGTCCAATCCCAGCTCTGCGGCGCCAGCCAGACGATCGCCGCCGCGAGCAGGAACGAGCCGACGAGGTAGGGCGCGAGGATCGTTCCGGCCAAGAGCGAGGCTTCGGGTGCGGCCGGCAGAGCGCCCCAGAGCCGCTGCAGGAAATCGCCGGCGGCCGCGAGGTCGGGGGCGCGGAATGGTACCCAGGTCAAGAGTAGGAGAAAGAAGATCCAGCCGGCGCGCAGCCGTGCCGGAATCCACCGCCAGAGGCGCTCGCCGCCGCCCGCTGCGCGTTCGGCCGCGAGCAGCAGGCCGTGGAGCGCGCCCCAGACGACGAAGTTCCACGCGGCGCCGTGCCAGAGCCCGCCCAAGAGCATCACCACCGCGAGGTTGACGTAGGTGCGTCGGGGACCGCGGCGGTTGCCGCCGAGCGGCACGTAGAGGTAGTCGCGCAGCCAGGTCGAGAGCGACAGGTGCCAGCGCCGCCAGAACTCGGTGATCGAGCGTGAACGGTACGGCGAGTCGAAATTCTTCGGAAAGACGAAGCCGAGCATCAGCCCCAGCCCGATCGCCATGTCGGAGTAGCCGGAGAAGTCGAAGTAGATCTGGAAGGCGTAGGCGGCGAGGCCGTACCAGGCGTCGAGCGCGGTGGAGGAGGCGGCGTCGAAGACGGTGTCGGCGATCTTGCCGCACGGGTTGGCGAGCAGGACCTTCTTGGCCAGGCCGACGGAGAAGAAGGCGACGCCGCGCGCGAACTTGGTGAGCGTGTGGGAGCGCTCGCGCAGCTGGTCGGCGACCTCGGAGAAACGGATGATCGGCCCCGCCACGAGCTGCGGGAACATAGCGACGAAGCAGGCGAAGTCGACGAGGCTCCGCATCGGCGCGGCGCGCCCGCGGTAGACGTCGATCGAGTAGCTCATCGACTGAAAGGTGTAGAAGCTGATCCCCAGCGGCAGGGTGAAACGGAGCGCGGTTTCGACTGTGGCGGCGTCGAGGCCGACAGCGGCCGCGAGGGCGTTCCAGCTGTCGAGGGCGAAGTGGAAGTACTTGAAGAAGCCGAGCAGCGAGAGGTTCGAGACGACCGACGCCACCAGCGCCACACGTTGGATCCGGCTCCGCGGCCCATTCGGCTCGAGGGCCCGGAGCGGCGAGCCGAACGGCCACCACCGCTCGCTCGCCTGAACCAGGCCGGCGTACCAGTCGATCAGCGTCGACAAGAGAAGGAGCAGGACGAAGGCCGGATTCGTCCAGCCGTAGAAGAGGTAGCTCGCGAGCGTCAGGACCAGGTGCCGCGCGCGCCGTGGGGCGGCGTAGTAGGCGAGGAGCGCCAGCGGCAGGAAGCCGAAGACGAAGAGGTGAGAGCTGAAGACCACCCGCGCCCTACTCCTCGCCGAGACCGACCGAGAAGAGGAGCGCGTCTGCCGGAGCTGGAGGCAAGGTGTCGGAGAGGACGACGCTCTCGAGCTGCGGCTGGGCGCTGAAGGGTTCGAGCGTGAGCGCGACTGTCGCGCCGACGGCGATCGCCATCTCCGCGCTCGGGGCGCCGTCCAGGAGCGACCAGCGCGCGACGCGAAACTGCTCGGGTGTCGGATCGCCGTCGACACGACTCACGAGTCGGTACTCCTCGACGACAAGCGCCCGGCGATAGGGCGAGATCTCCTCGAGGGTCGCGGGTTTCGAGCGCGCCGTCAGGCGAGCCGTGACGCGCGATCGCGCTACCGGTGCAGCCGCGGAGAGACGGGAGAGAGCGCGGTTCGCCTCGGCGGCGAGCTCCTCGTCGCGGCGTTCGCTCGCCCAGATCGCGACGTCCGAGAGCGCGCCGCGGAAGCGTTCGTCGCTCCAGCTGTCGCTCCCGAAACGGAGCGCGCCGTTCTTCCAGTGGAAGAAGTCGCCGGCGACCACCGTCTGGTGCACCGGCCGGCCGTCGAGCAGCGCGGTCAGCCGTCCTGGGGAGAAGCGAAACGCGACGTGGTGCGCGGCGCCGTCGGGGAGGCGGGTAAGCTCGATCGGCTCGCTCTCCCCGAGCCCGCGCTTGCCGGTGCGCAGCAGCAGTTGAATGCGATCGCCCCGTTGACGGATCGAGAAGCCGCCTTGGCGCACAGAGGTCGCGAGCGTCGCGATCGGCCCGCCGGCGCCCGGTGCGATCGATTGCGGTTCGACGACGAGCGCGATCGACAGCGTGTTGGCGCCGTGCAGCGCGCGATCGACCCGCTGGGCCGACTCCGCTGTCGTGGCGGCGAAACCGCCGGCCAGGGTCAACCGCCCCAGGCGATCGAACCAGACGGCGCCGTGCTCTTCGAGAAGCTCGCTCTCGGAGTCCGAGGAGCGCTGATTCGGCTCGGTCGCAGAGCGCCAGAGGAGGATGGGTGGATCGGCGTCCTCCTCTGCGGCGATTCGAGCGGGCTCTCCGGCGGTCGCGCCCGCTGTCGGGGTCGCTCGGCGCGGCGGCGCGAGGCGCCAGACGTCGGGATAGCGGTCGACCGCCGGATCGGTGGTGATCCGCACCGGCGCAGCGATCGGTTCGAGACGATCGGGATCGAGCTCGATCGCGAAGATCTCGTAGTCGG
>CAZPYU010000087.1:0-5899 GCA_964590905.1 uncultured Thermoanaerobaculia bacterium | reverse complement strand
CCGAAGAAGTGGGGAGCCTCGCTCTCGACCCACGACGGCGGCAGCGGCAGGTCGGTGGACTTCGGCGCCTCGCGCGAAGTCCGCCGGGCGCAGACTTGGCAAGTCCCGCGCCAGAAGCTCGACGCTCTACTTCTCGAGCGCGCGCGGGCGGCGGGCACCTCGGTGCACGAAGCCCATCGCGTCACCGGCGCCGAGTTCGACGCCGATGGCGTTACCGTCGACTTCGTCGACGATCGGGAGGAGCGCCGGAGCGTGCGCGTCGCCGCTCTGGTCGACGCCAGCGGACGCGACGGGCTGCTCGGCCGGCGGTACGGCCTGCGCAAGGACGAACCTCGGCTCGCCAACATCGCCATCTACGGTCACTTCGCCGGAGTGCCGCGGCTCGAAGGCGACCGGCCGGACGACATCCGGCTGGTGGCGCGCAACGACGCCGGTTGGTTCTGGTTGATTCCGATCGACGCGGAGTTGACGAGCGTCGGCGTCGTCCTCCCCAAGGCGCTCTACATGCGGCTCGAGAAGGGCGTGCCCGAGGAGATGCTGCGCGTCGCGATCGCCGATACTCCGGTCGTCTCCGAGTTGATGCTCGCGGCGCGGCTGGTCTGGCCGGTGCGCGTCGAGCGCGACTTCTCCTACGCCTCCTCGGCCTATGCGGGAGATCGCTGGCTCCTGGTCGGCGACGCCGGCTCGTTTCTCGATCCGGTCTTCTCGACCGGCGTCTCGATCGCGCTCGAGAGCGGCATCGAGGCCGGCGTGGCGCTCGATCGAGCGCTTGAACGAGGCGATCTCTCCCGCGCCAGGTTTCGGCGCTTCGAGCGCATCCAGCGCCGCCGCTTCGAGAGTTTTCGCCGTTTCGTGCTGGCGTTCTATACACCCTGGTTTCGCGATCTCTTCTTCCAGCCGACGGCGCCGACGACGATCTTCAGCGCGGTGGTCACCGCTTTGGCGGGCAACTGGCGGCCGAGCTGGCACTCGCGCCTGCTGACCTCGCTCTTCTTCACTCTCGTCGCCCTGCAGCGCAGGCTCCGCTACACGACGCCGATCGCGCGCCGCGATCCCGAGGCGGGCTTTCCGGTCGAGCTGTCGACCCCACCCGCGGCCGGCTGACCGGCGATGAGCCGCGATGCGGTCGCCATCACCGGGCTCGGAGCGGTCTCCGGCTTCGGCATCGGCAAGCAGCCGCTCTGGCAGGGTCTGCTCGCCGGCCGCACCGCGATTCGTCCCTTCGATCGCTTCGATGCGACGAGCTATCGCACCCATCTCGCCGCGGCTCTCTCTTGGAGCGAGCTCCCCGCCGCCGGCGAGCGCCGCGCCCGACTCACGCTGGCCGATCGCTTCGCGCTCGCGGCGCTCGGCGAGGCGCTCGCCCAGGCCGGCCTACCGAACCGGCTCGACGATCGCTCGGCGGGCGTCTTCTTCGGCAGCTCGACCGGCGGCATGTTCGAATCCGAGGAGTTCTTCGCTCGCATCGCTGAGCCCGAACATCGCGCGGCGCGGATCGGCCAGCTCGTGGCGCAGCAGCCGAACGGCCCCGCCGACGCGGTGGCCCGAGCCTGCGGCGCCACGGGACCGGTCGTCACCGTCTCTTCGGCCTGCGCCTCCGGGACACTCGCCCTGGGGCAGGCGCTGGCTGCCTTGCGCAATGGCGAGGTCGACCTGGCGCTCGCCGGCGGCAGCGACTCACTCTGCCGCCTGACCTTCGCCGGGTTCAATGCGCTGCGCGCCGTCGACGCGCGGCCGTGCCGTCCGTTCCGCGCCGAGCGCGCCGGGATGTCGCTCGGCGAGGGCGCTGCCGTGCTGGTCCTCGAGCGACGGGAAACAGCGGAGCGGCGAGGGGCGCCAGTCTTGGCCCAGCTTGCCGGCGTCGGCGCGGCGTGCGACGCCCACCACATGACATCGCCCGATCCGCAAGGCGACGGCGTCCGCCGCGCGGTCGAGGAGGCGCTCGCGGACGCCGGCGTCACCGCGGCCGAGATCGACTTCGTCAACGCCCACGGCACCGGCACGCTGCAGAACGACGAGGCCGAGGCGCGCATGCTGCGGCGCGTCTTCGGCGAGCGCTCGCGCACGCTGCCGATCACTTCGACGAAGGGGGCGATCGGCCACTACCTGGGAGCGGCCGGCGGCATCGAGGCACTGGTGACGGCGCTCTGCTTGGCCGAACGGCTCGTCCATCCGACCCCTGGCGAAGGCGAGCTCGACCCAGCGCTCGCCGTCGAGCTGGTGGTCGATCGACCGCTGAGTCTTCCGCAAGCGCGCTTCGCACTCTCGACCAATCTCGCCTTCGGCGGCGCCAACGCCGCCTGCGTCTTGGCGCGGGCCGAGGCGCCGTGAACCTGCAGAGCGAAGAGATTGTCGTCTCCGGGCTCGGCGTCGTCGGGCCTTGCGGCGTGGGGGTAGCGCCCCTGGCGGCGGCACTCGCGAGCGGCCGAGCGCCGGCCGCCGTCGCCGTCGATCGCTCAGCCGGATTCCACCGCGGCCTCGGTTCGCGTAAGGCTCTCTTGACCCGCGACGCCGAGCTCGCGGCGCTCCTGCCGCCAGGAGCGTCGCGTCGGATGAGTCGTCCCGCTCGCTTCGCCGTTGCCGCCACCCAGCTGGCGCTAGCCGACGCCGGGCTCGCCGATGCCGACCGGGCGCTCCACAGCGAGACCGCCATCGTCTCCGGCACGGCGTTCGGGCCTCCGCTCGTCACCGAGCAGCTACTCCGCCAGATCTTCGGCGCCGGCCCCGAGTCGGCCTCGCCCGCTCTCTTCTCCGAATCGGTCGCCAGCGCCGCCGCGTCGCAGGTCGCGATGGCGATCCGGGCGCGAGGCCCCAACATCGCCTTCACCGGCCGCGAGGCGAGCGACCTGCTCGCACTGGGCGCGGGCTTTCGGCTGCTCGCCCTGCGCCAGGCCGAGCGGGTGCTCGTCCTAGTCGTCGACGAGATGATCCCGCTGCTCCACGCCCTCCTCGACCGCTTCCGAGCACTGGCGCGACCCGGCTCCGACGGGCTCGAGGTCGCCCGCCCTTTCGATCGCCGCCGCGACGGGTTCGTCGTCTCGGAGGGCGCCGTCGTGGCGCTCCTCGAGCCGCGACGCGTCGTCGAGGAGCGCCGCGGACCGATCCGCGCCCACCTGCTCGCCGCCGGCGCCGGCTTCGACCCTAGCGCCCCGCCGCACGATTTCGGCAGCGGGATCTCGACGCATGTGGCGGCTTGGCAGCGTGGTCTTACCCGCGCGGGGATCGAGCCCGCCGATCTCGCTCTGATCGTCGCCGGCGCCTCTGGGGCGCGGCGCAGCGACCTGCTGCTGGGCCGCGCCCTCCGCGAGCTGTCGGTCGCCGGCCTGCCGCCGGTGCTGGCGCCGAAAGGGCTGATCGGCGAATTCGGCGGGGGCTTTCTGGGCGCGGCCATCTTGCACGCGGGCGGGGCTCCCGCCGCGGTTCCGGACGGATTCACGGCGGATCCCGAGATCGGAGTCGTGCCGCTTGCCGTTCACGGCGGCCCTGCTCCGCGGCGGACCTTCGTGGCAAGCGTCGCGGCTGGAGGTGCACACGCCTGGGCGGTGCTCGGTGCAGGCGCACCTCCTCGCCTTCCTCCCCCGCCCGCCGTCTGACACGATGGCGTCGTGACGACGGCGCCGGCAACCGACTCGTTCCTGGCTCTCGGCCCAGATCGCGTTCTCGAGGCGGTCGAGGCGGCCGGCCTCGCCGTGCGACCGGTCTGCTATCCGTTGAACTCGTTCGAGAATCGGGTCTACGAGGTCGAGCTCGGCGACCGCTCGCGAGTGGTGGCGAAGTTCTATCGCCCAGGGAGGTGGAGCCGCGAGCAGATCCTCGCCGAGCATCGCTTCCTCTCCGAGCTGGAGGCCGAGGAGATCCCGGTCTGTTCGGCGCGCTCGTTTCCGAACGGAGGAACGCTCCGCGAGATCGCCGGCATCTTCTACACCCTCTTCGACCGCAGAGGGGGGCGAGCTCCCGATGAGCTCACTCCCGAGACGGCGCGCCGGCTGGGGCAGCTCGTGGCGCGGATCCACGTGGTCGGGGCTCGGCGTCCGAAGGCCGATCGGCCGCGGCTCACCGGAGCCGACTACCTGCTGCGCGAGCTGCCTCTCCTCGAAGCGAGCGGCCTGGTGCCCGCGAGCTTGCTGCCGCGTTGGACGCGCGCGGCGCGAGAGATCGCGGCACGATGCGATCTCCTGCTCGCCTCGGTGCCATACCTGCGCCTGCATGGCGATCTCCATCTTGGCAACGTGCTCGAACGCGACGGTCAGCTCCGCCTGCTCGATTTCGACGACTGCCGGCTGGGACCGGCGGTGCAAGATCTCTGGCTGGCGCTCCCCGGGCGCGACGCGCCGACCGAGGCCCTGCGCGACGAGCTCCTCGCCGGCTACCAGACGTTCCGACCGTTCGATCGCAGTGAGCTGGCTCTGGTGGAGCCGTTGCGTGGCTTGCGCATGGCTCAGTTCGCGGTCTGGCTAGCCCGCCGCTGGCGCGATCCGGTCTTCCCGCGCACCTGGCCGCAGTTCGGCGAAGCCGATCAGTGGGAGCGAGAGACCGGCGACCTCGAGGCACAGCTGTTCACCATCGAGCGCGGTCCGCCTCGCGAGGAGAGCCTCGCCGCTGCGCCCGAGCCGGACGAGCCGACCAACGCCGACTTCTTCTGGGACTACGAGGGGCCCGGGCCGACCAGATCCTAGGGCCAACGGCGAATCGGCATAGGATTCGCCCAGATGGCCAAGGTAGGCAGGAGCGCCGGGCGCGTCGTGGTCGACGCCGAGGATACGCAGCCGGTCTGGAAGAGCGAGCCGGCCGCCGTTTACGGCCTGGAGCACGGCATCGTCTGCCCAACCTGTCGCGCCGAGATCGACGAGCTCTGGGCGGTGCGCCTCTTCCGGGCGCGGGTCAACTTCATGTCCTCGTTGCCGCGCAGCGGCCGTCTGCTCGTCTGCCCTAAATGCCGCGCTCCCATCTCCGGTGAGATGGGAGCAGTCTTGTAAGGAGAGCTCGACATGGCGACCAAAGCGAAAGCAGCAGCGAAGCGCGCAGCCAAACCGGCCCCCCGCAAACCGGCTGCGTCCGTTAAACGCACGGCGCCCGCGAAAGCCCGGCGCCAGCCCGAGACTCTCCGGCTGCGCGCCGCCACCGTCGGCGTGACCGTGGACGACCTCGGTAAGAGCCTCGACTTCTATTGCGATCTGCTCGGCTTCGTCATCGCCGAACGGTTCGAGCGCGACGGCGAGCTGCGCGGAGCACGCCTGCGGGCCGGCGCCTGCGATCTCTACGTCGCGCAAGACGACTGGAAGAAAGGTAAGAAACGGGTCAAGGGGCTCGCGATCCGCAGCTACTACGAAACGGTTCAGGACATCGACCAGCTCGCCAAGCGGGTGCGCGCCCGCGGCGGCAAGCTGTCGCAGGAGCCGATGGATCAGCCGTGGGGCGTACGCGATTTTTCGTTGACCGATCCGGACGGATTCCAGATCACACTCTTCCGAAACCTCTGACGAGAGGAGATCCTGCCGTGAGCACGAAGCAGACTCAGAGCGGCGCCTTTCGCAAGCTGACGCCCCGGACCTACGCTCGTCGTCAACCCGAAGGGCTGCGCATGCGCGCCGTGGCTCCGAGCCTGACAGTCGGCGACCTCGAAGCCAGTCTCGCCTTTTATTGCGACGTTCTCGGCTTCTTCGTCGCCGAGCGTTGGGAAGAGGCCGGTGCGCTACGCGGGGTGCGACTCAAATGCGGCGGCAGCGAGTTCTTCCTGGCGCAAGACGATTGGAAGAAGGGCAAGGACCGTCCGAAGGGCGTCGGCTTCCGCCTCCTCTGCGCGACCGTGCAGGACATCGACCAGCTGGCCGCGGCGATTCGAACCCGCGGCGGGACACTGACGCAGGAGCCGATGGACCAGCTCTGGGGCGTGCGCGAT